>JAHJSU010000218.1 GCA_018829985.1 Elusimicrobiota bacterium
TCTACAGCCGCACTTTGCTTCTGTAGTGGCAAAGCTTGCTTTGCCTTTTACGCAGAGCAAGCTCTGCAACTACGCAGATACGTGAAAGAGACATGGGTTCACCGAATATTACCTCGTAAAGTGCGGCTGTAGAAGTAGTAACGACAGACTTATATATAAGTATATATGGCCCGCCGGGTTCGCGCATAGGCCTAATAGGGAATACCGCAATAGGTCCAAAGTCTGCTATCGTTATTGATATTTTGTTTGACACACAGGAATAACTGTGATAGTATTGGCAAAGCGGAGATTCCACTCAATAAGAATGATAGTATAAAATTAAGAGATAAGAGGGAGCGCTATGGGCAGAATTGTTTCAAATGTAAGAATCATGAATTTACTTCAACAGGAAGCTGTAATTACCTGTGATGCTCTTGTTGATACCGGTGCGGCATATATGGTTTTGCCGAGAGCATGGAAAGAAAGAATTGGAAAAATCAACATTGTAAGAGAGATTGATTGTGAAACCGCCACCCAGGAAATAATAAAGGGAGAGGTATGCGGACCAGTGGAAATCAGGATTGAAGGCTTCAAGCCCGTTTATAGTGAGGTGTTATTTCTGGATATGAACCCCGTAGACGGAATATATGAACCATTGATTGGATACATAATTTTAGAACAATCCCAGGCTGCCGTGGACATGCTTGGGCATAGACTTGTGCACGTTAAAAAGGCGGATCTAAAATAAAAATATCAGGTCCGGGAGAAAAATAAAATATGAACACCGCTTATTTGTCGGCTGAAATCGCTTCGCCCCCGGCTCCCGCCAAAACCGCGGGCCGTAAAATAGACCCTTTCTGCGTGGAAAATAAGCTCCATTCCTGGGCTTCTTCCCGCGTTATTTACAGAGGGCGCGATTACTACAGGAAAGGCCGCGTGTCGGGGGTTGAAACCTTCCCCGGGAACAGCATGGAAGCCAGGGTTGAAGGCTCAATGCCGGAACCCTACCGCGTGCGGATTGCGTTTGATAAATGGGGAATGCCGGTTTCGGAATGCACCTGCCCATATACCTTTGAGCCTCTCTGCAAACATGCGGTTGCCGTTCTCCTCGCCTGGCAGCAGCAGGAGACGGGGGACGAGCCGAAACTCGGCGGCCTTCCGGAGGAAGCGGCTCCGCCGGGAACCGGCGGGGAGGAAAGGAGCCGTTACATCCGGGAACTGGCGGCGATAGAAATAAACGACCGGGTCGTCCGCTGCGGGGAGCAGGGGCTGAAAATAATAGGGAAACCGGGCAATTTCCCGCTTGGCGCATACAAAGTTTCATCCGGCAATCCCGAACTGAAAGCGCGGGAGTCTTACAAGGTAACGGTAAGGGACGCGCAATGGAAGCATGCTTCCTGTAATTGTCTGGATTACCGGACCAATGAGCTTGGCACGTGCAAACACATTGAAATCGTAAAAAGGCATTTCAATAACAGGGAGAGGAACCGCAGGCTGATCCAGGCGACGCTTGCGGATAAAAGCGTGGCTGTTTACTCCCGTCCGAGGGAATCGCATGAAAAAATTTATAAGAACGCGGAAAATATCAGGTTTTACGTTCCCCCCGGCCTCGGGTTGCCGGCGGAGAGGCTGCTGCCGGGAACGGCGGACAGCCAGGGCTGGTTCCTGGCTGATGGAAGGAACCCTGAAGCGCAGCTTAAGCATTTTAAAACGATTTTAAACCGTATTTCCTCCGCCCTGGGCAATAAAGGGAAAATTGAAGTGGATCCGCTGGTCTGGGCCGGGCTGGATGGGGAGGCGGAGGCGTTTAACTGGGAAAAACGCATTTCCGGGATTGTGGAACATCCGGCCCGCCATCCGCAATGGAATAATTCCGTGGGCGGGCTTAAAATCCGCCTTCATCCCTACCAGGTGGAAGGGATCTTGTTCGCCGCCAAAAAACGCCGCGCTTTCATCGGCGACGACATGGGCCTGGGCAAAACAGCGCAGGCGATAGGAACGGCCCTGCTTCTTAAAGAACTGGGCGCCGTGCACAGAGCCGTCATCTTCTGCCCCGCCTCGCTTAAATTCCAGTGGAGAAACGAGATCGGGAAAATATCGGCGGCTTCAGCCGCCGTCGTTTCGGGCGGGGCAAGGGAACGGGCGGAACTTTACAAAACGTCAAAGGACTTTTTTCTCATCCTGAATTATGAGCTTCTTTACCGCGACCTGGACGCCATCGCGGACCTAAGATCCGGTCTGGTCATCCTGGATGAAGCGCAGAGAATAAAAAACTGGGAGACAAAAGTGGCAAAGACGATAAAACGGCTGGAAAGCCCTTTCCGCCTGGTCCTGACCGGCACTCCAATCCAGAACAAACTGCCTGAATTCCACTCCATAGCGGAATTTCTTCACCCCAGGGCCCTGGGCGCTCCCTGGAAACTTGTTCCCACCTACGCCCAGCTTGACGCCCAGGACCGGATCTCCGGCTACACGAATCTTGACCACCTGCGCCGGCGCATGGCCGGGTTTTTTATCAGGCGCACGCGCGAGGCCGTGCTTTCCCAGCTTCCCAAACGAACCGACAATAATTTCTGGACGGACCTTACGCAGGCCCAGCGCCAGGAGCATGACGCGCTGGCCAATCAGGTCAGACGGGTGATAGCGAGGTGGGAAAAACTGAAGCGGATAACAAAAGAGGACATCCAGCGCCTTATGACGATGCTTGCCTGCATGAGGATAGTTTCCAACGCTTACGGGCAGTATGACTGGAAGTCTATAGAAACCGAGGCGCTCACCGCAAGGCGCGCTTCGGCGGAATTTAAGAAGAAAACCGGCTCGCCCAAGCTGGAGGAATTCCAGAAAGTGGCCGCCGACCTCCTTGAGAATCCCGGGCAGAAAATCGTGGTGTTCAGCCAGTGGGAAAGGATGATCCGCCTGGCGGATATTTATATAAGGGAAATCCTTGAATCCTCAAACAGCCGGTCGGTGGTTTTCTGCGGAAAGCTTCCCCTCAAGAGAAGGGAAACCGAGGTGAAACGGTTCCTTGAGGACCCGCAAACGAGGGTGTTTTTCTCAACCGACGCGGGAGGGCAGGGGCTTAACCTCCAGCATGCCGCCAACTGCGTGATCAACCTGGAAATCCCCTGGAACCCGGCTGTCATGGAACAGCGGATAGGGCGGGTTTACCGCATGGGGCAGAAGAAATCGGTCCAGGCGATAAATTTCATCTCTTCCGAATCAATAGAGGAAAGGATTTTCAATCTCGTGGCGCAGAAAAAAGCCCTGTTTTCAGGGCTCTTTGACAAGGGAGAAAACGAAATCCGCTTTAATGCCCTTCAAACCGCTTCTTTCATGGACAAGATGAAAATGATTGTGCCTGAAACGGCGGCGCCCCAAGCGCGGGAAGAGGCCGAAACGGGGAAAATCCCGCCTGAAGAAGCCGTTTCGGACACAACCGCAAAAGTCTGCCCGAGCGGCCCGGCGGGAGAAAGCGGGGGCTCTCCCTCCATTGACTTTGATCTGGGTCCGGTGGTTTCGGCGGTCTCGGGGCTGCTTGGGCTTGGCGGCGACAGGACGGCGGCCGCGGGCGGCTTAAAATTGAAAATATCCGAGGACCAGGAAGGGGTGCATTTATCCATTCCCAAACCGGCGGTGGAAATCCTGAAGGGCTTCAAGCCGGCGCTGGAATCCCTGCTGAAGCTGATTTCCTGACCGTCGCTTCAATGTATTTATTATATCGCTTGCTCTTCTGCGTCACTTATAGAGTTTAAGCGGATTTCAAAAAGGGAAGTATGGCGAAAAGTGTTATTGATATTTTGTTTGACACACAAGAACAACTGTGATAGCACCATCAATTCCAGTGAAGTGCGAAGCGCTCCAATCCCGCTCCCACCCTTGCCCGTGCAAAAGCAAATCATGGAACGCGTGGCGGCTGGACGCGAAGAAATCGCCCGCGAACGGGAAACCGCCGGCCGCCTCGCCCGCGATATCAACGCCGAAGTCGAAGCCCTGATCCTGGGCACGAAGAAGGTGAGTGAGCTATGAGCCGTGGACGACAGAAGGTGTCATTGCGAAAGAAATGGCCAGGAAAGAAGCGGCATATCAATCCTGCGGATTTCTTTTCGACAAATGAGGATAAGACCAAGCTGAACTGGTTTCTGTTCGAATATGCCCTCGAACTGGAAGCATCGGTCTGGCGGGACAAGGAACTCCGAGAGCGACTGAGAGACAAAGACATCGGTGATAGGGAGGTTGCGGCATTCTGTGTCAGTCATGCGAAACTCATGAAGCGCGAGATACTGGACCGCGTCTCCGGTAAGACTGAGAATGTCCGCATCGGATATAAGGAGATCGAGGCATATTTTCCGATTATCGGGGACGCACTTGTCGATCGGCTGTTAATGAAAGCGGTAGAGGCGTGGGACTCCCAGACTAAGGCATGCGTAGTCTGCCCCACGCGGTGCATTTCGGAGAAAGAACAGCGCGCGCCCATGTTCGATGCTCCGTACTACCGGGAATGAGGAAGCCGAACAATCGGGTGCAGGCGACGCGCTGCCCGCGCGCGCCTGCCCCGAAGCGTTATAAGCAGCAATAAGATGAACAAACATAAAGAATGGATTGAGGCGAAAAAGAAATTTCACCTGTCTGATACGCACATTCAAATGGCGCGGGAATTAGGAATGAATCCCAGGAAGTTTGGCGGGCTTGCTAATCACAAACAAGAAAGGTGGAAGTCACCCCTGCCGGATTTTATCGGGGAATTATATTTCAAGAGGTTCAAAAAAGAGAAACCGGACGTCGTCAAGATATTAAAATAGAGCTTATAACAAGTCAGTCCGGCCGGCGCCGTGGAACGGGCTTTGGTTTTTCCGGAAGCTGGTGACCGGCGCAGCTGACTTCCATCGTTCGACAGGAGTGATGATGGGGAAGAAAGACATTTTGGCGGCTGTCAGCCCGGAGGAAGCATTGGCGGTGCTGAATGAATTGACGAAAGATCCCCGGATTCGCAAGAGAGCGGAAGAGGTGGCTCTTGCGGTAGTAGGAGACGTCGACATTGACACAGTTGCCGAAGAGGTCTTCTACGAGCTGGATTCGATAGCCGTGGAAGATGTGTGGGATAACTCAGGCGCCACTCGTGACGGATACGTTGAGCCGGGGGAATACGCCTGGCAGCTGTTCGAAAACGCACTAAAGCTGTTCGAGGAGCACCTCCGCAAGTGCCACAAACTTTCGCTGGTGAAGCAAGCGAAACTTCAGTGCATGGGCATACTGAAGGGGATTTGGCGGTTTGAATCGGAATCAAAGTCCGAGTTCAAAGATTGGGCAACCGATGCTCCCGCTGAGAACAGCGCAAGAGTATTTGACGAGTGGAAAAAAAGAAGCAAGAATCCTAAAGATATAGCGGATATTAAAAGCTTCATGGATTCCCTGCGCCGTAAAACCGCCTAATCAAGCGCTGAAATCTACGGGCGACCGGGGGGTATTGCGCCAATCTCAACGCGCATAGTGCGCGTTGGGATATGTTTGATGTTTATATGCAGGTGTGAATTTAATTTCAACCCGGCGACCTAGCGCTTCAGCAATGTGTTCAAGTATTTTAAGCGTGTGTCCTTTGTAATTGGCGTCTTCCAATCGGGCAATGACAGATTGGGTAGTGCCAATCTCTTTGGCCAGTTGAACCTGTGTCAATCCTGCTTTCTTTCTGGCTTGTTGTATAGTCAGAGCAGCCTGGAAATTAACACGCTCTTCTTCAATAAGAGTTTTTAGCCGGGGGGTTTCCCTTGTTCGTTTTTTAAAAATCTCTAATGCATTTTTTATTTTCATTTCAATACCTCGTAATGTGTATGCTTTTCAGGTTCTTTAAGATAAATTTCCTTCCGCTTGACCGCCAAATCAATGTCCTTAGCAGAAATATTCTTCTCTTTGGTGATTCCATGAGCAAGCACGACAATCTCTCTGCCATGGAAAAAGTAAAATATTCTATAATTAACGCTTCCTAAACGCCATCTTAACTCGTATATGCTATCCCTAAGAAAATCTGCTTCTGGCCGTCTGATGGTGTGTCCAAGCTCAGCCAGGCGTTCAATGCGGATGATGCCTTTGGCGTAGGATCTTTGCTGTATACTTTCCAGCCATTCCAGAACAGGGCACCCCTGTTCATCTTCATAGAAAATTACGGTCACACCACTCATTGGTAGAAATTGGCGCGGGCTAGTTCAGCCCGATTCCAAATCCTCCTTTCAAACCGTGCATGCGGATTTCCCGCACACGGCTTACCGACGGTCTTAAGGGCGCGGCTTGCGTCGGATAGGACACTCTTCCTCGCAA
>JAHJSU010000219.1 GCA_018829985.1 Elusimicrobiota bacterium
CCCCGTTAAGCATATTATACTTAATAGCGAATAAGACGAATAGTGAACGTAAGACGAATGAATGCGTAATATTCGCGTCATTCGCTGCTGCCTATTCGTGCAATTCGCTATTAGAACGCGCCGGTTAAACTGTGAGGTATGGATAGGCGCGGTTATTGACAATGCGCCGGGGAAGGATTACAATTATTTAAGCGAGATCCAGGGCCGGAGCGCGGAAGGTCATAAAAACATGTCTATCTGGACGGATGGTAAAACGCTTGATAAGGTGGCGGACGGCCTCCTGCGGAAGAACCTGATCCAATGTTATCAGGCCATCAGCCGCGCTTACCCTGAGTTCGCGAACCTCGATCCCGCAAATGCCGCCGAATACCTGATCCATCTGCGGAACACCGGCAGGATCCGTATCGAACTCTTCAACGAGACCCACGCGCTGATAGGCTGCCGGATCGTAGACCGGGACCCTGAAACGAAATAACGCCCCGCCGGATGTTAATTCCCTATTCTGCTCACCGGGCTGACAACAGTCTTTGATTTTTACCGGCGCTGATTAGGCACTTGGCCGGACAAAAGGCGCCAGGCGCCTTTGCCCCCTGTATAGGCCCTTTGGGCCCCCTTTTTAAGGCCCTTTGTCCCTTGACTAAAACACCGGATGTGATACAATGTATTACGCAGTTTTTACAGCGTAACGCACCGAAAAACCGGAAATCAAGGGGAGGAAAAGATGAAAGTTGAGAGAAAAGGCTTGTTGGCGGCGGTTTTGGCGGCGGTTTTTACGCTGCCGGCAGCGGCAGAGCCGACAATAGACTTTGACCGGGGAGTTGATATAAAAGCGGTTATGGAAAATATCCATGCGAATATTCCCCAAGTGCGGCAACCGCTTATCGTCCCGGAAGAAAATAAGAGTCCCGGAGCTGCTTTCAGGCCCGGTCCTGGCGGGAACAACGGCTATAACGGCGGGAACAATGGCTATGACGGCTGGAACGATGGCTATAACGGCGGGAATAATGGCCATAACGGCCCGTACAATCCGCACCCTACGGTGACGACGTATTATACGCAGTCCTGCAAGACATTCAGATTCTTCGCTGATTCCTCGCTTGTCTCAGACAGATACTTGCTCAGAAGCAGGGAACAGATAGAAACATGCTATACGAATGATCAGGGTTATCGTGAATGCACCACTCACTACGTCCGGTCTTTTGAAAAGTCCGTAGGCATGTCCATACAGTCAAGGCAGCTTCTTCCCTGGGAAAACGAAAGTTTCGAAATATGCCTTAAGGGACCGGAACTGCGCTTCCGTACTCACGAAGCCGCTTATTCTTACGACATGCAGCAGCAGGGGTTTGACTACGAAAGGACATATAGCCTCTATCCGCAGGGGAAAATCCCGACCGACCCCGACCAAAACGGCATGACGCTTCAGTCCTTCACCTATGACCCGGCAGCGAAGAACTTCAAGATGTCGGTGTTCGACAAATGGGCCCGGTATTACAGTGGAGAACAAACCAGCCTTCGCGTGAAGCTGATCAAAAACCGGTCGTTCTGGGGCGATCAGACCATCCTGGAGAGGGACATCCCCATGGAGCCCGCATCCGTCTATGAGATTGACCTGTCGAAATTCGCCGACCTTTCGAATCTCCAGCCCGGACAATATTTTGTCCAGTGGGGCTTTAAGCGGATCGGCACGGTTTCCAAGCCTAATCATGTTGACAGAGGCCAGACGAACCGCATTGCAATAGGCAAGTAATCCGTCAGCGTCAAAAAACAAAGGACGTCCGCCTTAGGCGGGCGTCCTTTTGTTTTTGCGATTGAAAAATACTCAGGCAGGCAAAAAAAGCCCGGTCCTGGGCCGCCTGCCCGGCCCGCTCCCCCGGCCTCCGGCGCTGTCCGTGACCGAATGGACCCCGAACCCGCCGAACGCGAATATTGATTCAGCCGAGGATGGGCTTCAGGAAGCCGTTGTGTTTTTTGAGCAGGGCGCGGGCTTTTTTCAGGCCGATCTTCATCCGGGCCATGACTATGGCGGTCTTCACATCGTTGCGCGCGAGGTCCAGGAGCCTTTGCGCTTCCTCCTGCGGCACCCCGCCCACGGTCGCCGTAATACGCTCCGCCCTTAAGACCAGCTTGTGCGAAGTGGTTTTCACGTCCACCATCCAGTTCCTGTAAACCTTCCCGCTTATCACCATGGCCGACGTGGAAAGCATGTTCAGGGCCAGCTTGGTGGCCGTGCCCGACTTCATCCGCGTGGAACCCGAGATCGGCTCCGGACCCACGTCTATAGCCGCGAGAATGTCCGCCTCAGGCGTTCTTTCCTTCGGATTGCATGTTATAAGCACTGTTCCCGCGCCCGCTTTTTTCCCCGCCCGCAGCCCGCCTTTCACGTAAGGCGTTACGCCGCTCGCGGCTATGCCTATGACCGCGTCGCCTCTCTTTGCCAGCGCCGCTATCTCCCGCCGCCCGTTTTCAAAAACATCCTCCGCGCCTTCCTTTGAGCGGAACACCGCCGGTTTTCCGCCGGCCATAAGCGCCCGGAACCGGGAAGGCTTCACGCCGTAGGTGGGGGGGAGTTCAGCGGCTTCAAGCACGCCCAAACGGCCGCTTGTCCCGGCCCCGATGAAGAAAACGTTGCCGCCGCGCAAATAGACTTTTGAAACGAGCCGGGCGGCTTTCTCTATCTTTGGGATGGCTTTTTTAACCGCTTTGTGCACCAGGGCGTCTTCATAGTTCAGTTTTTCAAGGACCTTTCTTAATGGAACGCGGTCCAGGTCTCGGGTGCGTGGATTGTTCTGCTCGGTGGGCAGTCTGGAATAGGCGATGGTTTTTTCATTCATAGACCGGCGCTGTCTTGTCCTGAGCGGAGCCGAAGGACTCGTCTTCCGGTATCTCCTCCGGCGGCCTGGGCTCCCCGTTGGCCGGCGCTTCGAACGGCTCAAGGTCCTGGACCGCGGCGGTGGAGAGCTCCACTATGTCGGGCAGCCTCGGGTTTTTAAACCAGTTGAATATTTTCCTTATGTTATACTTCGTGACTATCTCCGCGCCGAAACCTTTTGCTTCCACCATGATGGTTACGTTGGCTTTGCCGCAGGTGAGTTTGGCTATGTCGTTCAATAACTGGAATTCCTTGTACTGCCTGGCGCGGTTGGCGCCGGCTATCATCAGGAGCGGCCGTTTGCCGTAGGCGTAGAGCGGGTTGACCGACAGCACGTCGTTGACGTTCAGGACCGGGGAGACGGCCGCGACCATGGAGAGATCGGGGTGGATGGCCGCCGCTTTTATGGCGAGACTGGCGCCCAAAATGGAGCCGACAAGGATTATCTTGTCGCCGGTGACGCTGTTGGTGGACAGATAGGCGAGCCCGGCCTCCACGTCCCTTATCATCTTGTTGAATTCGTTGTTCGAGCCGCTTATGGCAAAAGCTTTGTATGTCGTGGTGGAGCCGTTCGGCATCACGAGGCTGAGCCCGTGGCCTCTAAGGTCCATCGCGAGGTAGCCGTAGCCATAGCGTTTCAGGTAATCGAACCAGAGATTCCATTCGGTGAGATTTTTCTTTTGTCTGTGGATGAGCAATACGGTGGGCGCGGTCTCGGCGGCCTTGAGGTAGCGGGCGTTCAGTTTCCAGCCGTCGTCGGCGGTGAGGATTATGCGCTCTTCCACGCGGGGCTCATGGCCTGGTTGTCCGTTAAGCGTTCCGCAACGGAGAAGCAAGGCGAAAAACAACAGGGGTTTAATTTTCATCAGGGCTTTTTTGGCTTAAATGTGTTTGCCTGGTTTTATTTATTATCTCCGAAATGTTTGACATAGTTGAATATTGCGGCGGATGAATTCTGATCTTCGGTAAGAGTAAAAAGATCCATCATTTCCCCCTTAATTCGGGCGGCGGGGTTCTTTATGCAATTTTCAACGGCTGCTTTATCAGGTTTCTCTTTTGTCATCAGCTTAAACATATTGGTTTTGCTTAAACCGAACCTGGCGGTTTTTATGTCCTTCAAAAAGTTATTTATTTCAAATAGCGCTTCAAAAGGACCCGCTGACAGGTGAACGCAATTGTTTACGATAGAAACACCGGGGAGTCCATATTCTTTGCTGTTTGAAAATAATTCGCCTCTTATGGACGATAGTATCGCTTTTTCGGGAAAAGTGTTCCCTGCCAAATCATTTTTCAATATTTTCCAGTCAGTGTCGGAATGCAGCAAAAAAACAAGTATCCTATGGGAAGAATCGGTGAAATATCCTAATTGTGCGGGGTGAAATCCATTTATCAGGATAATGTTTTTGCCGTTAACCGCATATTTTTGAACATAAAAACCGCTTCTAAGTTTTACCGACTTTTTGCCGAGCCATAGCGTATTCAGGGAGGCTTCGGTAAATTCCTTGAATTCCCCTAAAAATTCATGTCCTCCGAGCACCCTGTATTCTTTCATGCCGGTTATTTCCAGACTTTTTTGAATTTCCGCCGATTCTTTACCGGTAATTATTTTGGAGGCGTTTCTTGACAGGGTGTTTATAAAACCATAGTGCCGGTCCATAACGCCCAACTCTTCAAGACGCTTCCCGCTCAGTAAAAGAGAGCCTGAGACGCCGGCGTGGTGTTTTTTGAGCCTATTCAGAACCATTTCAATAATACGCCCGGTAAACGCGGGGTTCTCCGCAAGAAAACATTCCGGTTTTAAAAAAAGCAATAATTCATTCTCTTTTCCGCCGTCGAAAGTAAATTCCCTGATTAGCAACTCCCCCGTATCCGGTAAAGCGGCGTTAGCCGCGGTATTTTCCAGGTTTAGGCTCATAATATTTTTAAATTCTCCTGCTTGGAATTTCCGCTCCTTTCGCCGCCCGGCATGCGGGATAAATTTTACTATTTTAACGGCAGGTAACGGCGTTCACCGCAATTTTTTCCAGGTGGTCCCGTCCGGACTAAACACCCGGGGAACAGGCGGTTTAAACCTCCCCGGCATTTTAAACGCCGTCGGATTCATAAAAGCCGCGGCTGATTCCGCTCTGGTTAGTAATGCGCGCCTTATAAAGTTAATTAGTTGCTCCTGAAAAAGTCGCAACTAATAGTTAGTCCTTAGTTTTTCAGGACTGACTAATTATACAAAAAACAAGTGAACTGTTCCTTTAAACCGTATTATTACGGTAATGTAACGGCGCCAAACCATACGACGGCCTTGTTTTATCCGCTGTTAATCTTGTAAAATCTCTGTTATCATATTCGCGGCGCTTTGATAAATTGCGGCTACGGCCGCCTAACGGGGGATTTATGTCCAGAGTAATGGTGATCGACGACGAAAAAGACGTGGTGTACCTGATAAAAGTGCTGATGGAGCGCGAGCAGTTCGAAGTGCTTGAGGCTTATAACGGGCTTGAAGCTTACAATCGGCTCACTTCCACCGCCCCCGGTAAAATAATCCCGGACGTCATCATCCTTGATATCATGATGCCCGAAATGGACGGCTACACCTTCCAGTCCAAGCTCCAGGAGCTGGACGACCTGCGGCATATCCCGATCATCATCCTCACGGCCAAGGGACAGATGAAAGACCTTTTTGAACTGTCTTCCAATATCTTCGCTTTTGTCGAAAAGCCGTTCGAACCCAAGAACCTCGTGAAAATCGTGAAGGACGCGTTAACGCCAAAAACATGAGTCAAACCGCGCTGACCGAAATAATAGCCAACAACTACTCAAAAATACAGAATTTCAGGGACAGGGGAATAGACCCGTTCCCCCACCGTTTCACAATAACGCATAAGATAGCCCAGGCGCGCAAGCTTGCGGCGGACGCGCAGGTCGTCTGCGCCGGCCGCATGATCCTTATGCGCGTGATGGGCAAGGCCACTTTCGCCCATATAAAGGACGGCACCGGGAAGATACAGATCTACGTGAAAAAAGACGCCGTGGGCGAAGAAGCCTACGAGATGTTCAAGAAAAACAACCATGTGGGAGACTTCCTGGGCGTGGAAGGCAAGCTGTTCCTGACCCATACCGGCGAACTCACGATAAACGCCGCGAAACTGACGGTTTTATCCAAATCGGTCAGGCCGCTTCCGGAGAAATGGCACGGCCTTACCGACCCCGAGACCCGCTACCGCGAAAGATATCTGGACCTTATCTCCAACGACGAGGTCAGGGATATTTTTGTTAAAAGGGCGCGGATAATATCGGCCATGCGCCAGGTGCTGGACGCCGACGGCTATCTTGAAGTGGAAACGCCCGTGCTGGGTCCCCAGGCCGGCGGCGCTTCGGCGCGGCCTTTCGTCACTTTTCACAATATTTACAAGAGCGAACTCTATATGCGCATAGCCACGGAACTGCCGTTAAAAAAGCTGATCATCGGCGGTTTTGACGGCGTCTATGAAATAGGCAGGATATTCAGGAACGAGGGCATAGATACGCGCCATAATCCCGAGTTCACCACGCTTGAGGCCTACAGGGCCTATAGCGACTATAACGGCATGGCCGCCCTGGTGGAGCGGCTCTTCGCGCGCTGCGCCGAAATGATGGGCGTCGAGACCCTGGATTACAACGGCATGAAGATAAACGTGAAGCCTCCGTTCGCGCGGACATCGCTGCCGGACGCGTGGAAGGCCAGGACCGGGGAAGATATACACAATATCCTTCTGGGTAAATCTTTCAACCGGGACAACCTGCGCAGGCTCGCCGATAAACTGCATATAGAGCACGGCGAAGACACGCCTTCGGCCAAGATATTCGAGCGCGTTTTCGATTCTAAGATACAGGCGGGCCTGGAACAGCCCGCCTTTGTCATGGATTATCCGACCGCCGTCACGCCGCTCGCCAAATGCAAGGCCGGCGACGCGTCCATAGTGGAACGCTTTGAGTTCTTTGCCGGGCACGAGGAAATAGCGAACGCCTACACCGAGCTGAACGACCCCGAAGACCAGAAAGACAGGCTTCTTGAACAATTGCGCCAGCGCGACGAGGAAAAGAATTCCGAAACCGACGCGCTGGACCGGGATTTCATAGAAGCCATGGAATACGGCATGCCGCCCATGGGGGGAATAGGAATAGGCATAGACCGCCTGGCCATGCTTTTTTCCGGCAAGCCGTCCATAAGGGAAGTGATCTTCTTCCCGCTTTTAAAGCCGGTAGAACAACAGCAGGGGCTAGAGACTAGGGGTTAGAGGCTAGGGAAGAGAGGGGAGAGGGTATTAAAGAAATTTTCATAATTTCTGCTTCACACCCTATACCCTAGCCTCTATACCCTCTACCCTTAATTTATGTCCGCTGAATTTTTCATAGCCTACCGATACCTGAAAGCCAAAAGAAAAGGCCTTTTCTCCATGGTCACCACCGTCATAGGCATAGCCGGCGTGGCGCTGGGCGTGGCCGCGCTTATAGTGACGCTTTCCATCATGAACGGTTTCCAGTCCGATATTAAAAAAAAGATAATTGACGCGCAGGCGCACATAATAATCTACGGTTCCGTAAGAGCGGACGATTACGGCGCCTTTTCGGCCCGCCTTAAAAGCCAGCCCCATCTCGCGGCTTACGCCCCTTTCGTGCTGGGGCAGGGGATACTCACTTTTGACAACCGCTCCGCGGGCGTGGTGATGAAAGGCCTTGAGCCCGAGAGCGAATTTAAGATCAATAATCTGAAGAATTATCTGGTGGAAGGGTCCTGGGCGGCTCTGGGGCAGGCTAAGCCCGGTGAGCCGCCGGTCCTGTTCCTGGGAGAGGAACTGGCGAAGAACCTTGGCGCCTGGACGGGGAACGAGATTATACTGGTCTCGCCCAAATCGGCGCTCACCGGCATGGGCATACTGCCCAGGATGAAAAAATTCAAGGTGGCCGGCATCGTGCGCACGGGCTATTACGAGTTCGACAATACGATGGCTTACTGCGGGCTCCGGGCCGCGTCCGATTTTTTCGGCCTGGCCGGCGGCATAAACGGCATAGGCGTGAAGCTTGACGACATAAATCGCGCGAAAGAAAGCGTCGTCGCCCTGAAAAAAGAGCTGGGCTTCGGCTATACGGTAAAGACCTACGCGGACATGAACCGGACGCTTTTCGCGGCGCTTAAGCTTGAAAAATTCGTGATGTCGCTGGTGCTGGCGCTTATAATACTCGTGGCCACCTTCAATATAGCCTCGAACCTGCTGATGATGAGCGTTGAGAAGCTGCGCGACATAGGCGTTTTGCGCGCCATGGGCGCGGGGCCCGGGTTCGTGCGGAAAATATTTTTCTGGGAGGGGAACCTGATAGCCCTGAGCGGCATAACGCTGGGGGTGGTTCTCGGCGTGGGGCTGTCGGTGTTTATCGCCGTGTATCCGGTGGTGGAACTCCCGTCCGACATCTATTACGTGACCAGGGTGCCGGTGGAACTGAAAATAAGGGACCTTCTCGCGACGGCGCTGATCAGCTATCTCTTATGCATGCTGAGCACCATCTATCCGGCCGTGCGCGCCTCAAAAATAAGTCCGGTGGACGCGATACGCTATGGATAAAATACTCCACATAGAAAACCTGGGCAAGACTTATGTGCAGGGGCACGAGCGGATACTCGTGCTTGAAAACATCGATTTCGACATAAAAGCCGGGGAATTCGTGGCGCTGCTCGGGCCCTCTGGTTCCGGCAAGTCCACTTTTCTGAACCTTGTCGGAGTCCTGGACGACTGTTACAGCGGGTCCATAACGCTTTTCGGGTCCCGCCTTGAGCCTTTGAGCGAGGTCAAAAAAGCGGAGCTGCGGCGGCGCAATATCGGTTTTGTTTTTCAGTTCGATTCCCTGCTGCCGGAATTCACCGTGCTTGAGAATATAGACATGCCGGCGCTTATCATGGGCCGGGGCGACACCGGGGCGGCCATGGCGCTTTTAAAACGCTTCGGACTTGAGATGATAGCGCATAAATTCCCGATGGATATCTCGGGCGGAGAAAAACAGCGCGCGGCGATCCTCAGGGCTCTGAGAAATAAGCCCGGGCTTGTGATAGCCGACGAGCCTACGGGGAACCTGGATAAACATAACGCCAAGATAGTTCTGGACGATCTTAAAAAGGTCAACGCGGCCGGCGCGGCCGTGCTTATGGTAACCCACAACGAGGAAGCCTCCGCCTACGCGGACAGGGTGTTCCACCTGTCGGGCGGCCGTATCACAGCAGGGTAGAGGGGATAGGGTAGAGGGTAGAGGGTTTAGGGTTAAGGAGTTCCTTATTTCTGCACCCTCTACCCTGAACCCTCTCCCCTATACCCTACCCTAGAGGGCCCTTGACAAATTTTGTATGTCTGGTAGAAACTAAATAAGGTTATGAAAACAAAAAGACTGTTAATTGCCGCGGTCTTTCTATTGCCGCTTATTGGCGGGCCGGCTTCCTGCGCTTCCGGCCGGCATTACGGTTCGGCCGCTTCAAGGTTCGACTCCACCATCATGCTCCAGGGGTTTCACTGGACGTCCTGGAAGACCTCCCCCTGGTGGAACGCGGTAACGAACAAGGCCGTCGAGATGTCCCGGGCCGGAATAGACCTGATCTGGCTGCCGCCATCTTCCGATTCCGCCAGCGACGAAGGCTATCTGCCCAGAAGGCTGGAGATACAGGACTCCAAGTACGGCTCCTCGGTCGAGCTGACCTCGGCCATCTCCGCTTTGCACGCCAACGGCGTGCGTGTCGTGGCCGATATAGTCGTCAACCACCGCGTGGGCACAAAGAACTGGGCCGACTTCACCGACCCGGAGTGGGGCCCGGATTCGATCTGTTCCGATGACGAGTGGGGCAAGGGCGCCGGCGCGTCGGACACCGGCAAGGGCGTAGCATTCGCACGCGACATAGATCACACCAAACCGTATGTCCAGCAGGGTATAACCGCCTGGATGAACTGGCTCAGGACTTCGATAGGCTATGACGGCTGGCGCTACGATTTCGCCCGGGGCTACGATCCCAAATATATGCTGATGCACAACAGGGCCACAAAACCGGTTTTTGCGGTGGCTGAGATCTGGGACGATCTGGATCTGAACAACACGGACCCGCACCGGCAGGCTTTATGCAGCTGGATGGATTCGGTCAAAGGCGAAATAAAAGTTTTCGATTTCACCACCAAGGGCATACTCCAGGCCGCCGTTTCTTCCGGCGAATACTGGCGGCTGAAAGACTCCGGCGGCGGCCCTTCCGGCCTTATCGGCTGGTGGCCGGACAATGCCGTGACTTTCGTGGATAATCACGATACCACCGTCCTCGCGGGTTCCTCCAGGGGCTGGCCTTTCCCTTCCGACAAGGTAATGCAGGGCTACGCTTATATCCTGACCCATCCCGGGATTCCGTGCATCTTCTGGTCCCATTTCTTCGACTGGGGCCTGAAAGACGAGATAACGAAGCTGGCCAAGCTCAGGAAATCCCTGAAAATAAGTTCCTCCAGCAATGTGAACATCATACAGGCCTCACAGAATATTTACACCGCATCCATAGAAAACAAGCTGGTCGTTAAGCTGGGCTACCTGGACTGGGAGCCCGGCGCCGACTGGAAACTCGCCGCCCAAGGCAACGGCTACAAAGTCTGGACCAAGAAATAAACCTTTCGGTTCATTTCGGCTGGGAACGGGGAGTATGAAAATCAAAGTTTTAATAATATCAGCGTTTCTCACCGCGACCAGCGTAATTTTACCCCACGCTCCTAAAATAATTCCAGGAGGAAATCCACTCATAGCCGCCGCGCCCATTGTTGTGGTTTTATCTATCCCGTCAAAGTGTGAAGGATCCATTAAAGACCAGCTGTGCTCGGCAGTTACCGGTTTTCTCGATGACGAGGTTGCCAAGACCGGCGCCGCCGTAAAAGGCTGCAAGGATAAATGCGGCTGGAAGAAAAGGAAAGACGACCTGGTAAAAGCCGCGCAGAAAAAGGCCAAGGATTCCTGCGCCAAAGGCAACGCCCCGGATATTAACGAAGTCAACAAAGGGCTTGATACTGACGCCAAGACAAGGCTTAAGAATCTGTATGATCGGAACAGCCGCATGTTCGATGGCACCGCCAAGCTGGCCGCCAAAGACCTGGAGCCGGTTCCTTCCAATCAACCCGCTGAGCTGACCGGCAAGGGCGGCCAAGTTTCCGATTTAAAGGGATCCGCGCCGGACCTTTATAAACTAAGCCCTGTAACGGAGTTTTCCCTGA
>JAHJSU010000021.1 GCA_018829985.1 Elusimicrobiota bacterium
GCCTTTCGCACCTTCACATGCCCGCTCACTAAAGCCTGATATGAATGTGCAGCGCTGAAGTTATCTTTAATAAAGTATTGAGTGTCATATTCGGATACTTAAGCCGCTCAATATCGGAAATAACCTGCTGCGTGGTATGAATTTTTTTCGCCAGAGCCGCCTGAGATAAACCTTTTTGTTCCCGCGCCCGGGCTATCTCCAGAGCGATCTCTGTCAGCCGCAATTCATGCTTGTATTTTGTCTTAAAAGAAGGGTCTTTCGCTTCCTGTTTTTTTAAGTAGTCTTCAAAGGTATATCGTTTTCTCATAAGTTCCTCCTATGCCAATCAGTCATCATACGTTTTGCTTTTCCAATCTCACCTAACGGGACTTTGTTCGTTTTTTTAAGAAATCCATGCGTAAGTACAATAGTGGCGTCGGCAAAAAAGTAAAGCAGCCTCACTTCGTCTCTCGCAAATTGAACCCGCAATTCCCGAATAGGCCCGTCAAGCAAGTCTGCATAAGGTCTCTTTAAGTCTGGTCCGTATTTTTTCAACATCGCAATCCACGCAAGAGTCTTATTTCGTGTTTTTTCAGGAAGCCCGTCTAAAAAGTCCGCAACAAAATTATCGCCGCGCTCAGTTTCGTAAAACTCTATATCATATATCGGCATGATTATAGTATACATGGTATATCATGTATTGTCAAGGGCCGTTCAGCGGGTGTCGTTCAGCGGAAACCAGTGGGGAAACCAGGGATAGACCAGTTATTCAGGGGCAACCATCATGCGTGTTTTTTTCTGTAAATCAGATATAGAGCAATAAAGACCGATATACATGAGACCTTTATAACCAATAACCATACAGGACTCCACCAGGCGCCGGTGCGCATTTCGTATAGATCTGTCAGGCCAAAAACGAGGAAATTGATGCCGGCTATGGCCGGCAATTTCCTGTTACGCCCATAAAGTTTCAGCCTGGAATACATCAAACAGATAAAGCCGGCTAAACACCAGACAACCGCCTCCCACATATTAAAAACCGCCGCATTCATAAATTTCTTTTAAAGCTATTGGAATGTAACCCTGATAATTTTTACCAAATGGGGAGGAAGAAGACAAGAGGAATAAAACCCGGTCTTGGAGCGCGCGAGAAATTTGCCGGCTCATCCCCGAACTTGCATTACATCGCCGGCATTCCCCATATTCTTAGATTGTTTCGGGGGATTTTTGCAGGAGGGGCGGGGGTTCGGGGCTGTACTGGCCGTTCTGTTCGGGGGTCAGGCGGCGGCCCAGGCTCAGGAAACCGAACGAAGCGATACCCGCCACAAAAGCCACAAGAACCCACGGCCCCTGCTGAAACCGCGGACTGATAAGGGCGATAGCGTTTGAACCCAGAAAAACCCCGGTCGCGTTCCCAACCTGCTGAAACAGCCCCTGCACACCCAGATACCTGCCCTTCTCGCCGCGCGGCGCCATGTTCGCTCCCAACGCCTGCAAACCCGGCGAAACCGCCAACTCCCCGAAAGTCACCACAACCATCGCGGCCGCCGCCGCGGCGAAGCCGGGGGAAAAACCGAAGAAAAAATAGCCGACACCGTAGAGAACGGCTCCGGCCGCCAGCCCTGAAGTTATCCTGCGGCCCTCAAGGACTTTCGTCACGAAATACTGCAGCAGCACCACTATGGCGCCGTTAACGGAAAAAAGCAGGCCTATCTGCGCCTCGGAAAAGCCGAGATACGTCTTGGAATACAGCGAGGATGACACCACCAGCTGGCTCATAACCAGGTACATAATGAACGTAACCAGGCAGAACCGGCGGAAATTTACGTCGCCCAGCGTGGCCGCGGCCGCTTTAAAATCCATGCCGCCGAGCCCTTCGCTGCGGGCGGCGCCCGGCACATCCCGCACGGAAAACCATATAACCACGGTGCAAACGGCGTAAACCGCGGCCGCTATAAAGAACATCTCGTGGAAAGACGCGCCGGCCAGCAGCCCGCCAAGCGCCGGGCCAAGCGCCCAGCCCGCGTTGGTCCCTATGCGCAGTATGCCGTAAGCCTTCATCCGCCGCGACGGCACTACAAAATCCGCCACCCAGGCCCTGGCCGCCGGGTGAAAGAACGAACCGACAAAAATCCCCAGCGGATGGAGCAGAAATAAAACCCAGAGAGACGCCCCGGATAATATCACCCAGCCCATGGCGCCTGTAAAAACGGCGCGCAGCGCCAGGGAAAGCGTCATTACCTTGCGGCGCCCTATGGCGTCCGATATTTCGCCGCCCACTACCTGCGAAAAAGAAGCGACGAACATGGACAGCGACAGAAAAAGACCTATCCAGGCCATCGGGACGTGGCGGTGCGCGCTGAGATAAACGGCCAGAAAGGGGAACGCCATGGCATGACCTACGGTCATTATCCCTTCCGTCACCACGAGAAGCCAGAAGCCGGCTGAAGCGCTCATTGGTAGAAATTGGCGCGGGCTAGTTCAGCCCGATTCCAAATCCTCCTTTCAAACCGTGCATGCGGATTTCCCGCACACGGCTTACCGACGGTCTTAAGGGCGCGGCTTGCGTCGGATAGGACACTCTTCCTCGCAA
>JAHJSU010000220.1 GCA_018829985.1 Elusimicrobiota bacterium
CATATAGCTTATGGCATATAGCCTATGGCAATAGTCGTATCTAAAACCTATGGCTTATGGCAATCATAGCGCAAAGCGCTATGATTCTATCTCCACGTATTTATCGTTGATCTTTGAAACCTTCCCGTCTATGCTGGCGTGAACGGGGCAGCCCAGTTTGTCCGCGGGGACGTCGCCGATAAGTTCGCCTTTTGCGACCGACTGCCCTATGCCGACCGTGGGAGAGCAGGGAACGCCTATGTGCTGGTTCAGAGATATCCTGACGCGCGCGGGCTTATAGCCGTGCTCAAGATACGGGGCGTCCGTGTCATATTCGGCGAGGCCGAGGCGCTTTATAAGTTTTGAAACCGGCACTTTCCGTTCTTCCCTGACAGGGTGCGGCAGGGACGCCTTGCCGGTATTTAACGCGGAATTCTTAAAATTTATTTTCATGTCGCGAAGGTCGCCTTTGCCGCTCACGCATACCTCTTTCGGGTTTAAGCCTTCCGGGCAGGAATACAGGGTGCACAGCGAACACTCGCAGCAAAGCAGCGCGAATTCGCTGTGTATCCTGCGCCCCGCGCCCGCGAACAGCAGGGAACGCATGGCCCGGTGGGGCTGGACGCTGTGGCCGAGCAGGTATCTCGGGCAGAGTTCCGTGCAGAAGGAGCACTGGTCGCAGACCGACCGGCCTATCCGGGCAAATACCGCGCGGCCCTGCGCCTTCCTGACTATCAGCGGATGGTTTTTAGGCAGAACGATGAGCCCGCCGGAAGCCTTGTTTATGACAGTGCCGAAGTCCGTTATAACCTTGCCCATCATGGCCCCGCCGTCAATGCCGGCGGCCTGCGCGACTTTCAGCCCCCCCGCGATCTCTACGGCTTCGGCGTAAGTGATGCCGACCGGCACTTTTATGGTGCAGGGGGTTTTTACCGCGCCGGCGATAGTGACGAATTTTTCGGTGACAGGGGCTTTGCCTCCAGCCGCCGCGTTATAGAGCGTCTCCACGTTGTTGACCACGCAGCCGACGTCTAGCGGCAGGCCGCCCATCGGGGTTACGCGTCCGGTCAGTTCATAGACCAGGCATTGTTCGTCGCCGGCCGGGTAATAATCGCCCAGCCTGCCTATGCTGATATTCCTGCGGTTCCTGGCTGTTTCCTCCAGGCGTTTTATTATTTTTTCGTGTTTTTTCTTTACGGCGATGATGCCGGCTCCGGCGCCGGTGGAGCGCATCATCAGCTCCAGGCCGTCAAAGATCCTTTCGGGGAAATATTCCAGCAGCATCTGGTCTTTTTTAAGCAGGGGTTCGCATTCCGCGGCGTTGGCCAGCGCGTACTCGGCGCGGCTCTGCGCCTTGATGTAGGCCGGGAAACCGGCCCCGCCGGCGCCCACCACCCCGGCGGCCCTCAAGGCGCGGGAAAATTCGCGGGAAAAATCATCATTCATAAAGGTTGCAGGTAACAGGTGGCAGGTAACGGGCGGCAGGCGTTATTTGCTGATCGTTAGTGCCTGTGACCTGTCGCCCGACACCTTACTTAAGCACCAGTCTTTTTTTGATCGCGCTGGCCAGGCGTTTGATGCCCTCGTCTATCTCGGCCACGGTCGGGTAAGAGAAATTAAGGCGCATGGTGTTTTTGCCGGAGCCGTCGCAGTGGAAAGCCGAACCTATGACATAAGCGACATTTTCTTTCAGCGCGTCCGCGAACATGTCGTCCGCGCTCATCTTTTCCGGCAGCTTGACCCACAGGAACAGCCCGCCCGTCGGCCTGGTCCAGGCGACGTCTTCGGGCATATATTTCTGAAGGGCCCCCAGCATGGCGTCTTTCTTCGTTTTATAAGTCTTTGTAACCAGCTTGACGTGCTTTTCAAAGGTGCCGGTGCGCAGAAATTCGGCGGCTATGAGCTGGTTCAGGCTGGAAGTGCACAGGTCCAGCGACTGTTTGAGTATGACCATCTTTTTGATGATCTGCTCGTGAGCCACGATGACCCCGATGCGCAGTCCCGGGGCGAAAGTCTTTGAAAAAGAGAACAGCGAGATGATGTTGTCGGTCTTTAAGGTCTCTTTATCCAGGCGGAATATCATTTTGGGGGCTTTCCCCTCGAACCGCACCTGGCGGTAAGGGGAATCCTCTATGACGGCGACATTGTATTTTTCCGAAAGTTCTATAACCTTTTTCCTTCTTTCCTCGGAAAGGGTCACGCCGCTCGGGTTCTGGAAATCGGGCACCAGGTATACGAATTTATAATGCTCATCCTGGTCTTTGAGCCATTGGAGCCGTTCCTCCAGGTTCTCCGTGTCTATGCCGTCGTCATCCATCTTAACGCCGATGAAATCGGCGCCGTAAGATTTGAAGACCTGAAGCCCCCCCATGTAGCTGGGCATTTCCACCAGCACCGGGTCGGAAGCGTCTATAAAAAGCCTGCCGACCAGATCGAGCGCCTGCTGCGAAGCCGTGGTGACAAGGATGTTTTCCGGCTTAACCGTTATGCCTTCGTGCTTGTCCAGAAATTTGACAAATTCATCCTTGAATTCCGGCAGGCCTTCGGTCGGGCCGTACTGGAGCGCCACCCGGCCTTGTTCCGCCATTATTTTCCTGACCGCGTCCGCGACGAAATCATACGGGAACACTTCCGGGTCCGGCAGCCCGCCGGCGAAAGAGATGACCCCGGCTTTTTTAGTGAACTTCAGAAGCTCCCGTATAACGGAAGCTTTAGTGCGCCTGGGAGCCGTTGCGAGGTTTTTTATTATGTCGATCATTTTAATCTCCGTAAAAACCGCTGGTCGAGAGTCTAAAGTCTAGAGAATCTGAAGTCTGGATTATAGAGTAGATAGAGTAGAATGAGGACTCTCCATATAATCCCTGCACTTTCGGCTTTAGACTTTACACTAACCACTATGGGCCGCAACATAAACAAGCTGCTCAAGTAGTATACATAACTTCAAGAAAAATAATTACCGCGGGTATCACTGAGCCTTATCCAGCGCCTGCAAAAAGTATTCCGTATTTTCCTCATAATATTCTTTTTTCTCCCGGTCTTTTTCGGCGGAAGCGCGCCTGGCGTAATACTTGAGAGCTTTAGGATAGACCTCCGCGCGCAAATCCGCGAAAATCTCCGGGAAGGGGCGGCCGGTTTTTTTGCAGGCTTTTTCAAGCGCCTTCAGGTGCTGGCTCAGTATCTCCAGCGTCATTTTTTTACGGTAATCTTTTATGAAAGCAGCGGCCTCAAGCACGGCCACGGCGCCCTTTTCTTTAAGCTTTTTAAATTCTTCGGGCGGAACTCCGTATTTCCCGGCGTTTTCGTCGGCCACCGCCAGACATTCGAGCGCCAGCGGATAATTCTTCACTTCCAGCGCCGCGCTCCCCACGAACATCAGCGCCTCCGCGCTGAATGCAGGCCAGCGCGCTTCGTAAAAACCTTTGAGGAAAGCGGCATAGGCCTCTTTTTCGGCCTGGAGCAGGCTTAAGGCTGCCGTCTTGCCCGTATAATCCCCCACGCTGCCGGAGGCATAACCTATTATTTTTGAGTCCGCCACCGTGTTTTTCTGCGCCGCCACGTTCCTGGCGAAAGTGGAGTAGCCCGCTATCTCCTCTTCGTACTTTTTGCGTATTTTTTCCCTATAGTCGTCCCTGTCCAGCGACAACATCAGATAGGCGCCCAGGGTGTTGGCCGTGTAGAGGTCGTAGTAGGAACCGCTTATGAAGGCCTTGAGCAGTTTGGGGTCTTTTTTCATCTTTTCGTGGCAGTAGAGGTTTTCGGTCAGGTATGCCTCATATTCGAATTCCACCGGGTTGTCAGCCGGCACATCCAGCTTGTAATTGGGATAGAGCCGGCTCTGCAGAGCGTGCACAAGCTCATGGAGGCAGAGGGCGTCGGCGTATTTCACGAACTCGGCCCTGGCCTTTGCGTTCTTATGAAGCCTTTCGATCAATTGCGCCTGCTTTAATTTTTTAGCGCCGAAAAACCGCATGACGAACCGCGAATTGAAATAGATCGTGTCCTCCGCCGCGTTGAAATGGGCCAGCCATACCGAATTATCATAGCGCACCAGTATCCTGGGCAGTTTTGAGTTTTTAAAGCCCTTCTGCTGCGGGACTTCGGAAGCGGGCTCAACCGCGCCGCTTGAGGGCAGCGGACTGCTCTCTATCCGGGAATAGACTTCGGCCCCTGTCGCGTTGCCCGTGATGGTCTTTTTAAATTCCGCCGACAGCTCTTTGCTCAGGGCCGCGTCAAATTCATAAGCCGGCGCGGCCGGGGCGAAAAACGCCAGCGCCACCGAAAAAATCAACATCCTCATAAGCTTTATCTTATAAAATTTGACCGCGTACGGGCCATCAAACCTTTTCAATCAGTTGATACATTACTGAACGGGAGATCCGCCCTTTTGTCAGGATCATTGCCACGAACCCGCCAGCGGGGAATTGACAAACATCGCGACAATGTATAAGAATAAAGGAGAACATTTGAATAATTAACGGAGGGAAAAATGTCAGAAAACAAAAGCGGTGAAATAATATCGACTTTTTTGCTGGGCGGCATAATCGGCGCCGCGCTCGGCATCCTGTTCGCGCCCGCCTCGGGAAAAGAGACCCGGTCCAGGGCCAACGACTGGCTTGAAGACACAACCGAAAAAACCAAAGAGAAACTGGAAGATCTTCAGGATGAAATAAAAAAGAGAAAAGAACAACTCCTTAAGCACAACTGAACAGAGGGAAAGTTGATTGGTTGATAAGTTGATAAAGTGTAACTACTCAGGTTCTCCGTATTTTTTACGTATTTTTTGTAGTGGCAAAGCTTGCTTTGCCTTTTTGGGCAGAGTAAACTCTGCCACTACGACGACAGACCTGAGTAGTTACGATAAAGTAAGAAAGTAGTTTGCCTTATCAACCATATCAACTGTTGTTTCCTAATCTCTTTGGCAACTGCGGTTTTTCTTTGTCCAGAACGAGGCCGAGCAGCCAGCCAAGCCCGAAAGTCATCACGGTGCCGATGACTATCATCCAGCTCCAGCCCACGTCCAGCCTTCCCGTCTCGGAAAGATAGAGCGCAAGCCCCGCCGCCCCGGCGCTTATGAACATGGCCGCCACATTCCCCCTGTTGGAACGCGCTTTGGTCAGCAGCCCCAGCAGAAAGACGCCCAGCAGGCTCCCGGCCGTCACGCCGTTCACCTTATAGGCCAGCCACAGCATCCCCTGGGCGTTGCGGCAGCTGTAGGCGATGAACGCCAGCGCAAGGCCGAACGCGGCCACGCTCAGGCGCGAAACCCTGAGATAATGCTTTTCAGTTCCGTCTTTCTTCAGCAGCGGCCGGTAAATATCCGTTACGAACGAGGACGAAAGCGAACTTAAAGGCGAATCTATGCTCGCCATGATGACGGCCATCAGCACAATGCCTTTAAGCCCCGCCGGCAGAACATGCACCGTGAAATGCGAAAGGATCTTGTCCGGATTGTCCGGCGGCGGAAGCGACGGGTTCTGGCTGTAGAACACGAACAAAAGCGTGCCCACCGACAGATAGAGGATGAGAAGCGGGATGGTCGCAAAGATTGTGGCTATTATCGTCTTTTGGCTGTCCCGGCGGGTCTCAAGCGTGAGAAGCCGCTGCATCAGTTCCTGGTCGGTGCCGAAAGCCGCCATCGAGCCGAAGATGCCGTTCAGAATGGCTATCCAGAGCACATTCGGGTCCTTTAAGCCCCAGCCCAGGTTGAAAAGCGAAAGTTTTCCGGCGCTGTCCGCCGCCCTGAAGATCTCCGAAAACCCGCCGTTGATATGGGCAGCTAGGTAGACCAGGACGGTTCCGCCGGCAAGATAGAAGGTCATCGCCTCGAAAGTTCCGGTCCAGATAACCGCCTTGATGCCCCCGAAACCGATGAAGGCGATGCTGATCAGCGTAAAAAAAACCAGGGTATTGACAAGCGGCCAGCCCATGATGACGGACACGGCAAGCGAGGCCGCGTAGAGCCTGAGCCCCGAGGCAAAAAGCCGCGTGACGAAAAAGAAAAAAGAGCCGGCGTACTGCGTCCCGGGCCCGAAGCGGTGTTTCAGGAACTCGTAGATGGTGGTGCAGTTGTATTTATAAAACGCAGGGATAAAAAGGTAGGCGATCAGTATCCTGGCCGAGGCCGACCCGATGAAGAACTGCAGGTACTGCCAGTTCTCCTTGAACCCGGTGGCGGGCACGCCCACAATGGTCATGGCGCTTATTTCGGTGGCTACGAAGGAGAGCGTAGCCGCCCAGACCGGGATCTTCCTCCTGCCCAGGAAAAAATCCTGGGTGTCGGCCTCGTCTTTTCCCTTGAAGTAAGAGATGACCAGCAATACGGCCACCGCGACCCCGACCCAGGCGTAATCGGCAAAGCCCAGCGCCGCAAGTTTCTCAAGAGCCGTTGTCCCGTTCATTATTTGTTACTACTCACCACGGAGGCACAGAGAACACAGAGTTTCACGGAGATTAACCTTTGGGCAATCCTGGACCAAAGATGTTTGTTCATATTTTTGAGCAATCATCTCCGTGTTTCTCCGTGCTCTCTGTATCTCCGTGGTTTTCTTGCTGTTGGGCAGTTACCATGTTTTTCAGACTTTTTTATTTTACGCCACTCCACCAGGACCTCGGCCGGGGTGGAGAGCTTCACGGCGCCGAACACGTGCGGGTGACGCCTGACCAGTTTGGAATTTACGGTCCTTATCACATCGCTGATCCTGAAGCGTCCGGCCTTCGCGGCCAGGGCGCTGTGAAAGACCACCTGCAGCAGCACGTCGCCCAGTTCCTCTTTGAGGTTTTCCCAGTCGTTTTTGCGCACGGCCGCCGAAACCTCGTTCGCTTCCTCTTTCAGGTATTTTAAAAGCGTCTTATGCGTCTGTCCGCGGTCCCAGGGGCAGCCGTTTTCGCCAAGCAGGATATCCATTATCCGGACCAGGTCCTCAAAACGGCTGCTTTTCCGCAATTGCCGGGGTTTAGAATATTTTTTTGCCATGGCTGATAGACTTTAAAGACTTTAAAAGTATATAATTTTGTAGCAACCCGATGCCAAATTCGTCCGCCTGAGGCGGACGCCCGCTGCCTGCCTGCCTGCCGGCAGGCAGGAAATAGCGGGTGGATTTTTCCGTTGCCGGAGAACTTATGACCGAGTTTAAGACCGCTACAAAGCATGAACCGAAAGACCTTTGTCCCGTGCTGGACAAGGGCTTCGTCAGGCTGGTGGATTTCATGGGCGGCGACCAGCGCGCGGTGGAATCGGCCAGGGTCACCTTCGGCTCCAAATCCAAGGGCGGGGAAAAGGATAAAAAACTTATAGAATATCTGCTGGCCCACGGCCACCACTCGCCCTTCGAGCACAGCGTTTTCCAGTTCCATATAAAATGCCCCATTTTCGTGGCCCGGCAGTGGCTGAGGCACAGAATAGCTTCTTACAATGAAGTTTCGGCGCGCTATACCGAGGTACAGGAAGAATTCTACGTCCCGTCCGAATTCCGCGCGCAGGACGCGATAAACCGCCAGGGCTCGCTTAAATCCTCCGCGCCCGGGACCGCGCAGCTGCTTGAGATCTACAAAGGTTCGCTCGAGGCTTCTTACGCCGCCTACCGCAAGCTCCTGGAAAACGGCGTGGCCCGGGAGATGGCCAGGATGGCGCTTCCCGTGGCCCAGTACACGCAGTTTCACTGGACGATCAACGCGCGCAGCCTGATGAACTTCATCAAGCTCAGGATGGACGCTCACGCGCAGCTGGAGATACAGGTTTACGCCAGGGTTATAGCGGAAATATTCAAGGCGAAGATGCCCTGGACCTGGGAGGCGTACAGCAAACACGGATTAAAGAAGCAATGAGGCAGGGAGGTAAGGAGGCAAAGAAGCAAAGCGGCGGCGGACGGACCTTTATGAACAAAAAAATTAATCTCAAGTTTATTCCTACCCGGATGTTTTCCCCGTTCTTAACGTCATTACGTCCTTATCTCCTTGCTTCCTTATCTCCCGCCGCGCTCCGGCTGTGCCTTTGCGCCTCTGTTTTATGCGCGCTTACCGGTGCGGGCGCGGCGGCCCCGAACGCGTCCCCCGTCATGGTGAGCGAACTGGAAGACGAGATAAAGAGGGGCGATATAGACGTTTTCGCCAAAGTCACCGGGTTTTCCACGGTGCAGGATACTTACGATATCTACGCGCCTTTTGACGGCCGGGTGGAAGAGGTGATGACGGAGCTGTTCACCCTGGTGACGCCCGAAGATGCGGTGTCTTACCTGGTTTCCACCGAAATGGCCGCGCTGCTGGATTCTTCCAGCGGCGGATCAAGAAAACAGACCGAGAAACGCTGGAAGGACGTATATGATTATTACGCCGTAAAGCCCGAATTCGAGGGCATAGTGACCAATATTTATGTCAAACCCAAGGCCCGCGTCTATAAAGGCGCCAGGCTTTTCACGGTGGCAAAAAAAGTGGTGATAATAGGCAAGAACATCGAACCGCTTTATACAAAACTGGCCACGGGCATGACGGCGGAGCTGGTCTATGCCAAAGACACCGAGGTCAAACTTAAAGGCATACTGGTTAATTTCATGCGCATAAAGGAAAGCCCTTATTTTAACCGCCTGTGGCTTGAAGTGACGGCTTTAAGGAACGGCTTAAAAATAGGCGAGCAGTTCAACGGCTACCTGTCCGTGGGCAGAAGCGAGGACACTTTGCTGGTGCCCAGAACCGCGCTGTTCGAGAAATTCGGCAGAAAATACCTCATCATGGAAGTGGAGACGGGTCTCTCCAACGACCAGGAAACAGAAGTGCTCAAACCCGGCCTTCATTTTATAAAACCCATAATCCCGAAAACGGAGCGACCTTATGGAAAAAACAAAAAAAGCGACTAATCTTTATTCAAGCTTTATCTTTCTCAGACTGGACCCGGGCTTCAGAAGGCTTATCTCAAACGAGAAGATCGCCGCCAAACAGGAGTTTGAGAACCTGGTGGGCGCCTGCCAGGAAAAGCTGTTCCTTAGGACTTACATGGTCACGGGGCTCCGCGCGGACACCGATATCCTCTTCTGGCGCGTTTCCGACAATCTTGAGCATCTCCAGGACATCTGCGCCAAAACCGCCTCCATAGGGATAGGCAGGTATTTAATTCCCAGGCACTCCTTCATCGGCGTATATCACCCGGAAGCGGAGGCTGCGCACAGGAAGGACCTGGATTTCGGTTTTCTCCCGAAGGATACTTTCGGCAGGCATAAATTCATGCTGATCCACCCGGTAATCAAATCTCACCTGTGGTACGAGCTTTCGGAAAATGAAAGGCAAACGCTCCTGGCCGAACGAAAAGCCGTGATCTCCCGCTATCGCGAGATACAGGAAACTTTTTTTCAGTCCTACGGCATGGATGAGGTTGAGATCATCGTGGCCAGGGAGGCCAGGCATCTTGAAGAACTGATAGCGGCCACCAGGGAACTGCGCGAACAGCGCGTAAAGAACTATACCGCGATAGATAAACCGGTGTTCCTGTGCATAGGCCGCGACCTGAGGGAAATCCTGGACGC
>JAHJSU010000221.1 GCA_018829985.1 Elusimicrobiota bacterium
AGTGGCGGATGCCGGCTTTCCGGAGGCGTTCTGCGAGTGATGGTGGCATAGAAAAGAGTATAGTAAATATTCGGTAAAGGATTGACTGGATTCCGGCTAACGGATCGCCGGAATGACACACTTTAGCCAGATATGGCTATTAGACAGCCTTTTTAAGGCTGAAATCGGCTATTAGCCTGTTTCAGGGGGTGTTTTGGGGGTTGGAAAAACGCCCCTCGAAGTGCCCTATTATAGGGCGGTTCGAGGGGCTTCCCGGGGAGCTGTCAGGTTAGCCGTCAGCCGGGGCGGGTTCTATGGCTTCATAATCAACCCGCGGGTCCAGCTGGCAGTCTTCATCAGGCGGGCCACAGACGTGCTCATATAGCGACGCTTGAGATACCGGCTTAAATTTCGGGTATTCAGCAGGCAGACCCAAGTGGGTTAATTATATATTATGCCTCTTTAACGTGCCGGACCCAAATCCCCAGCGATATTAAGCCTGGCCCTCTCCCAGCGGTGCTCAAAGTTAACGAAGTTAAATACCGGAAAATAAAAATATTCACAATAATTTTCGGCGTCAGTCGTTCCGATAAAGGTTTTCCATGTTGCGCAGCAAATGTTCCACTATTTCCGGCGCGATGTGACCGATGTGGTACCCCGGCAATTCGGCGAACAGGCCGCCGTCCGTAGTCTTCAGGACCTCAAAGCCAAGCGCGAAGACGCACAGGACGGCCTCCTTTTTGTCCGGCCGTTTAAAAAAGTCGATCACCGCCTGCTCGTTTTCCTTCGGCGACGAGATTTTGAACTTGGCGTCGAAGGCCGGATTCCAGGTCTGGACATCGCGGATAAGCCCCATGGATTTTCCCACGCGCGAGAGAAAATGTTCTTTATATACGGCTAGAGGAAAGGGAAACGGCCTGCTATAGAGGACTTCCATGCGCCTGGGAGAATATTTGCTCCCCTGGTGGAGTTCTATCCGGAAAGGGATGCCGGCATAATTGCCGTTGAATACCAGTCCGGAAGAATCGGAGCCTGGGCCGCCGAAAAAACCGGAAAGCTTCGCCAGAGTTTCCCCTTCCCGGCGTTTGAACATATAGAGTACTGGCAGGCAAATGCCGGCTAATACAATCATTAAGATGTATTTCATATTACCCGCGTCAAATATATCCGTCCATTGCATATTACATTCCTCCGCTGTGCACTGCGCCTGCGGAATTAGTGGGCGCCGGTTAGGGGACGCTCCGGGGCCGCCTTATTTGTAGGAAACATGAGACCGGTTATCGCAAGTTCTTTCCCGACCTTAATCTCTTTGCGCTTAAAAAAATTCTCGGGTATCTTCCCTTACCGCTATAATACAAAAATCCGGGGCGGGTTTCTGAAATTTTTAAAAAAATCCCCGCGTCCGGCTGTTGCCGGTAGTGTCAACCTGACCCCGGAAGAACTCGCCCGATACTTTCAGGATCTGTAGTTAACATATGACATATTATCGGCAGTTCCCCCCCAACCTAAAGCTTCCGACCTCCTGAAAAAATTTGCAAAAAGTCTCCCTCTACCGCTATAATACAATACTTGCGTAGGTGCCGTATCAAGGGCTATGCCCATCAGACGGCCAAAAGTCGGCGCATTTTTTGAAAATTTAAAAAAGTTCCCCCTCACCCGGCGGTTGGCCGCTTGATGAGCATAGCTCCTGATGCGGCACTGCCATAGGCTTGCCGGGCGGGCGGGAGTTAAATGGTCGGTAGTTTCAGTCGTCGACAGGGGCGGGTTCTATGTCTTCATATAAGTCCGCCTGCGGGTTCAACTGGCAGTCTTCGTCGGGCGGGCCGCAGGTGTTTGAATATAGCAAAGATTACCGGCAGCCTCCGGAAAGGCGAGCGGGTTTATTTCAGATGCTTCGGCTCTTTCACCAAGGTAATCCGCCCCGGCCGCCATGTCCGCCACCCCAAAACCGGCCAGCTCATCTGGATCCCGCCCCGGCCGGACGTGGACTTCGACCCGGCCAAGGGCCTTTTGCCCGTCAAACAATCCGGCGGGTCCGCCTCAGGCGGAAAAGCCAAACGCCGCTGAGCTCCCCAGTTCTACGCGCCCATACAACCGCCGCCGGCAGCTCCTGGCGCCACTTTCCCGGCCTAAACGACCCTTTCCCCCTGATATGAACGAGCCAGTCAAGCCCGTTGCCTATTGTCCACTCTTTCTTACCGGTCCGTCCCTGGAAAGCCATGATCCTGAAAGCGAAGCGTATTTCGACGGTGAATCAACCTGATATTCGCGGATTATCCGCCAAAGGCGGACAGAGCTCGCATGATTATGATTCGTCGGGAGCTGCCTCAATCTAAAGACGTGCGTCATGGACAGATTTTCATCATCCATTGCACAAGGGGGGATCGAGGGTTCTCCGTGCCGTTGCTTCGCCTCCAGGACCATGGCTCTCCTGAACATATGCTTAACCTTTAAACCGCTGCCGCTGCCGGGATGTGCTGCCCAATAGCCCACACAAAACCCGCCAGTTCCCGCGCCACCGCAACAACCGCCACCTGATGCAGTTTGTTTTTACCTATCATCCGTAAAAACTTCCTGTGTAGCCGAGCCTGCGCTTTGCAATTTGCAGGGGTTCAGACGGGAATGCTAAAGGTGGCATTGTAAGTATTCCTCATCCCAATAAAAAGACAGGTGGCGTTCTTTATTGCGAACTCCGCCGGTCAAGAGAAATAGCCGCACGATCTCAAGGGTATCATCGGGGGCATCTTTTGCATTGTAGTCCGTATAAGCGTGGGCTCCCGCCGGGAGCGCCGTATCGACAACGGCGAAGCCTTGGCGGCACTGGTCCACAATATCCTGGATTCCCCGGCCCCGCTCTACCGCATTGCCGATTGGCTGGCTCCCATCGCCCCCCAGGCGATCGGATTTA
>JAHJSU010000222.1 GCA_018829985.1 Elusimicrobiota bacterium
ACTTACTGAGGCTTTTGACGCCCCGCTTAGCCTTTGGATTTCCACACGCTGGCCGGGGCCTGCTACCGGGTGCTCCGACGCTTGTCCGGACGGGACTTTCACCCGCAAGCGCAATGCAGTTTGTTCAGGACGCACCATATCCTAAATATACCAAATTTGAAAGAGTGAAAAAGCAATCTTGTCTTTTATTGATGGCGGTTATAAAACCGGCCGCGATCGGTAGGGCGGGTATAGATTTACCATCAAGGGCGGGGTATTTAATTTTAAAAATAGGAGCTGATAACCGGGTGCAGGTAAAAGGGGTGCCGGCGGGGTCCCTGCGCGATCCCTTCTGGGTTTACGGCCAGGGGCTGGAGCTTTACCGCTATCATTCGGCGGCGGCGAGGACGTATGTTCAAGCCGGACCGCTCTGCGGGCCGGCGCGTTCCGCAGCCGGCGGAAGACCCCGGCCGTCTTCCCCGGAAACCCGGTCCCGGAGCGCGCAGGGAACCCGCCGTCACCCCAAGGGAGCATAAGGTGAATAAAAAACAACCCCGGACAGCTTAAACTGGCTGTCCGGGGATAGGGAACTCAACTTACCAGGGTTATTTTAGGCTGAGTTCGCCTTTGGCTTTCTCTTCCGCGTACTTGTTCATCAGCTCCTGCTGAACCTCGCGCGGCGCTTCCTCGTAATGCGAAAACTTGTTCGAGAAGTACCCGTAACCCCGCGTAATGGAGCGCAGATCAATGCAATATCTTGAGATCTCGGAAAGCGGCACCTGCGCCACAATCTTATCCTCCTCCATGCTCAAAATCCTGCCGCGCCGCTTGTTGATATCGCCCATAACATCGCCCACATAAGCCTTCGGCACGTAAACCTCAAGTATCGTTATCGGCTCCATGATGGTCGGCCGCGCGTCCTGGAACCCCTTCTTGAAACCCATGGAACCGGCTATTTTAAACGCCATTTCGGAAGAGTCCACTTCGTGGTAGGAACCGTCGTCGACCGTCACCTTCAAGTCAACCACCGTATAGCCGGCCACAACGCCTTCCTCCATGGCGCCCTTGATACCCTTTTCAACGGCGGGAATAAAATTCCTGGGGATGGCCCCGCCGACCACATCGTTGACGAATTCAAATCCTTTGCCCTCCGGAAGCGGCTCAACGATAAGCCAGCAGTCGCCGTACTGGCCGCGGCCGCCGGTCTGCTTCTTATACTTCCCCTGGGCCCGGGCCTTGGCTCTGATGGTCTCCTTGTAAGGGATGCGCGGGGGTGAAACCTCAACTCCGACATTGTATTGCCTGTTGAACTTTTCAAGCAGCACGTCCAGATGGACGTCGCCGATCCCTGAGATGACCATCTCCTTGGTTTCGTTGTTATAAAGCGCCCTGAAAGTGGGGTCTTCGCGCTTGAAGCTGTTGAACGCGAAGCTTATTTTTTCCTGCTCATCCTTGGACTTCGCTTTTATGGCCAGGTGATGGACGGGCTCGGGATAGGCTATTTTCGGGAAAATCATCTCTTTCGACTGGTCGCAGAGAGTGTCGCCCGACTCGGTGGCTTTAAGCTTCTGCAGGACCACCACGTCGCCCGCGGAAGCGGCCGGTATCTCCACCCGGTTCTTTCCCTGAACGACGGATATCTGGCCCACGCGTTCGTTCTGCCGCTTGCTGGAGTTGTAGATATTGGAGGAAGCGGCGAGCTTGCCGGAATACATCTTCAGGAAGGAAAGTTCGCCGACATGCGGCTCAAGGCTGGCCTTGAAAACAAAGCCGGAGAAATGCGTGTTCGGGTCGCATTTCACCTCCAGCTTCGTGCCGTGCTCGTCCTCGGCCTCCTGGACGCGACCCTCCGGGGACGGAAAATAATCCGCCAGCACGTCCAGCACCGGGGTGACTCCGATGTTCTTTGAAACCGAGCAGCAGAGCACGGGGACAAATGTCCCGGCGGCTATGCTCTTCTTAAGCGCGGCCGTCATCTCCTCCGGCGTTATCGCCTGGCCGTCCAGGTATTTGGAAAGCAGATTCTCGTCCGTCTCCGCCAGGGATTCCATGAACATCTCGCGGTAGCGGGTGACGTCGGCGTCGGACGGCACGGGTATCTCTTTCGCCTTGCCGTTCTCGAACGAATAGGCCTTCATCTTGACCAGGTCCACTATCCCGCTGAACTGGGCCTGGGAGCCGATGGGCGCCTGTACCGGGGCCAGGCTGTTGCCGAATTTTTCGCGGAGCATATTAAGGGCGTTGGAGAAATCGGCTCTTTCCTTGTCCAGCCGGTTTATAAGGACCATCGCGGACAGCTTGTCATTCTTAAGATGCTTCCAGAGGAGATCGGAACCGACGCCCAGGCCGTCGACGCCGCAGGCCGTAAACACCGCCGTTTCGGCCGCCCTCAGGCCGGCGAGGGTCTCGCCGATGAAGTCGGTGTAGCCGGGGGTATCGAGGAAGTTGAATTTATGGTCGTTCCATTCCAGGGAGATGAGACTTGTGTAGATGGAGATATTGCGCTTCACTTCTTCGGGCTGGTAGTCTGAAACGGTGGTGCCGTCGGCCGTGTTGCCCATTCTGTTGATGACGCCGGTGTTGAAAAGGAGGGTTTCTATAAGGGAGGTTTTGCCGGAACCGCTGTGGCCCAAAAAAACGATGTTCCGAAGCTTCTGCGTTTCGTAGGTTTTCATGGATTTATTCCTTTGAGTCTATTTGAAGAGGATAAGGCTGCCGGATTGGTCCCCGCAGCCCTGTCTAGGTAGATTCTACAAAACATAACCCCCCAAAACAATAAAAAAGTCGCTGAGGTTTTTTCCCCGCAGATTTGCTTTCGCCGGCAATGGAGGACAGTATATTTATTTCCCGCCGGTAACCGTAATTTCCCCCTCTATTTCCCGCGCTTGCGGCCGATGAGCATCCGCTCCGCCCTTTTAAAAGCTGCCGCCGCTTCAGCGTTAGACGGGTCCAGCGTTTTGGCGAGCCACCACTTCTCGATAGCGTTTTGATAGTCGGCGTTATTGAAATATTCCAGGCCTTCAAGGTACCGCTGACGCGCCGGTTCGCGGTAGGCGCCTGGATCGGCCTCCAAACCGCTCCTATTCAGCAGGGACGATTCCGTTATCTGGGCGCCCCTGCGGATATCTTTGATAGTGACAAAGGTGTAGATAACCCTTATATCCGATTTGCTCTTAAGCACGTAGGCGTCCCGCCGAAGCTCTGTCCCCGGGACGAGAGCCGATTTCACCATGTCTTCTTGCAAAACAGTATAGGCAGGGAGGTCCCGCGCGGCCACCACGGTCAGGAACCGCCCGGCCCCGGAGCGCCCCGCGGTATAGTCCGGCAGGCTCCCCATAAGCATTAACCTAAGCCTTGACTTATAGGGGTATTTTTCTTATTATTGTATGCATGCGAAACATAAACGTTGGCGACGAGTCCTGGAAAATTCTTCAACAGTTTCTGCCGAGCAATCTCGAACAAAGCGCGAGAGAA
>JAHJSU010000223.1 GCA_018829985.1 Elusimicrobiota bacterium
GCAGCCAGGGCATGTCCACCCCGCGCCAGATGGAATCCATCCCTATGAAAATGACCCTTGAAAATATGCTGCCCGGCCCGTCGTGGAGCTCTTTGCGGTCCACGAGTTCCTGAAGCATAAGCTGGGCTATGCCGCCGCCCATGCTGTGGCCGACAAGCCTGAGTTCGGGGTTCGCAGCGACGCCGTATGTGAGACCGAGCTCCCGGCGGTATTTCATAAACCGCTCCACGGCGTCGGCGATGTCGGCAATGCCGCAGCCGGCTTTATCCATGGATCTGTTTTCGTCCGCTATGGCGACGACCACCTGATATGTGTCCTCAAGTTTTGCCAGCGCGTGCATATCCTGGAAATTCCCTCCATGTCCCGGTATGCATAGCAGGATCTCCCTGGCCGGATTTATCGGTGTAAGCGGCACAATGCTGGGCCGGCCGCCGTTTTCTTTCAGGCGCCTTTTCCAGTCGGCTATCGATTCTTTTTTAATGTCTTCCCCCAGTTCGAGGAACCGGGGATTCAGCACCTCGCCGACGGCCCCGGGCCTGGGCAATACGTCGCCCCTGACGGCCGGGGGCGCAGGCACTTGCGGCACGGACAACGCAAAATCCGCGTCCCCTGCCAGGAGATTAAGTTCCTCAAGCGCCGGGGAATTCTGATTATCAACCGCTGCATCACGAAAGTCCGCGGCAGACGACCCCGCAATACTTCCCAGCAGTATCGCCAAACCTAAAGTTTGCGCGTATAGTTTGTCTTTCATCGCGTTCTCCTCGCAAAACTTTTGTTGATCTGAAATTCCCCGCTCACTACCACCCCGGGCTGGTTGGTGCCCCTTCCGGGAACCGCCCGCCCCAAAAGCTCCGCGTTGGGGTTTCCCCTTTACCCTAAAACCAGCAATGGCTGACTGACAAAGGTCTTAAAATCAGCTAAACACCCCCATAAGGCGATCAACCGCATGACTCCGTTGAAACCGGCTCCTGTCTCATCTGTAGCTTATAATTATTTCGCGCATAAATCAAGCGGCTTCGCGAGCGAATTTAACCGGGGGTATTGCCGGGCCGGTTTTTACGCAAACATCCTCTCCCGGACCAGTTCCAGCAGCTTCTGATAGCCCCCGAGAAATTGATTTAAAGTGTGGACCGAGGCCCCGTAACGGGCGAATTCACCCGGCTTCATGCCTGTGACGTCATAAGCCCTGCGAAAATCCGCAAACTTCCGGTATAGCTCGCCGGCGATTTTGCCGTCAACGGGGTTTTCTATAGTCATCGCGGGGGTGACATCGGAGGCGTTGAATTTTTTCCACCACTGGTAAGGGATGGACAAGATGACGTTATCGCCCGTCAGCTCGGACCAGTGCATAACGTGGCGGTACGCGGCGGCGAGCAGCGTGCTTCTGTATTTTTTTTCCTTGAAAACCTGGTAAGCCTTCTTGAAGACCGCAACACCTCCCCAATTCAGATACCCCGGATCGATGGAGATGTTCTCTTTTTCCATCGCTCTTTTCAAAAGGTCGTCCACGCGCCCCACCATGATCGTCACATAAGGGTGCATTTTGGACATGTCAACGCCGCCGGCCCCGGCTTTTGCCAGCCCTTTTTCAAAGACCTCCGCCACCGCCACGGCCTGTGAAACGCTGAAGCTCACGGTGGCGTTCACGTTGACGCCGCCGGCGATTATTTTTTCCATGGCGGCAAGACCGGTTTCCGTCGCGGGCACCTTTATCGCGATATTCGGCGCGATGGAAGAAAGCTTCATTGCATGGGCGGTCATCGCTTCCGCATTCCGGTAGAACTTGGGATTGACCTGCACGGAGAGAAACCCCTTCTTCCCGGCAGTCTTTCTGTATACCGGCTCCAGAACGGCGGCGGCTTCTTTTCCTATCGTTTCGATCAGTTTCCAGGCGATTTCGTCTTCGCCGTCCTGTCCGTTCTCCCGGATGATTTTATCCAGGACGGGGATCCACTTGCCGCGGTTTTCGTGGACAACGCTGTAGACGATCACCGGGTTTGAGGTGGCGCCGACGGCCCCGTTTTCCACGGCCTCGCCAAGTTCGTCCAGCGCGCAGGAATCGTTCCAGAAATCGGTTCCGAGCGCGGTTGTCATCCGCATTTTTGAAGTCTTGGTTTTTTGGGATTCTTCCGCCGCTTGTTTTATCGTTCGAGTCATATATTATCTCCCGGCTAATCCGAAAACTTTTGTTGAAGTTTTCGGAAAGGATAAAGGATTAGGGATAAAGGCTAAGGGGCGGAAAGATCTCTTCGTTTTCCTCTGATTTTTCCTTTAGCCTTCAGCCTTTATCCTTTAGCCTTCCGAAAATTGCCATGGATATTTTTATATTTAACTTTCTCAATGGAGAACGATTCCAACAGCAATTTTCGGGTTAAATACCCGAAGTCCGCCTGAGATACTCCCTGCCCATGCGGGCATACTTTAACGGTTCGGCTTTCAGCGGATCCTGCTCGGCTTCAACCACCAGCCAGCCTTCATAAGAGACTTCGGCAAGCGTCTTAAAAATGGGGACAAAATCAATGCCGCCGTCGCCGGGAACGGTAAATACGCCGTTCCTGACGGCGTCGGCAAAGCTGAAGTTTTCAGTACGCGCCCGCGCAACCGCCTCCGGCCGGATATTTTTCAAATGAACATGGGAAATGCGGTTCTTGTATTTCTGGAAAACCTCCACGGGATTAATGCCGGCAAACGCCATATGCCCGGTATCCGCCAGCAGGCGGACGGTTTTTGTATTCGCCATCAGGGCGTCTATCTCGGGAAGGTTCTGGATCACGGTCCCCATATGGTGGTGATAGACCAGAGTCATGCCCGCCGCCTTTGCGTCCTGCGCC
>JAHJSU010000224.1 GCA_018829985.1 Elusimicrobiota bacterium
ATTTTTTAGGCGGTATAAAGGCAAGAAAAAGTGCAGTGACAATCCCATAGGCCCATAGGACTAAAGTCCTATTTTGATATAGGCCTTTTAGCACTTAGTAAATGGAGGTTTTTGACGTATACTTTTCTTATAAAGGCGGCTGGTAAACGCCAAATAATACAAAAACAATTATCAATAGGGGAAAATTTGATGACAAAGGTATTATTATCTTTATTTTTAGCGGCAATTTTTGTTTGTCCTGTTGAGTCTAAAGGAAATAATATTAAAGAGAACGAAGAGAAAATCTCGTTTCACCAGCTTTTGCAGGCAGTATCTGAAGAGTACGTAAAAAATCCCAGCATACCTGACACCTCTCAGCCCAAAGTGGTTAATCCTGCCGATGTTTCAATCCTTGCAGGTGATAACAGATACTGGGTTACCATCTATGCTTCCGATAAATATGAAAGAACAAAAGCTCTTGAAGCAGGGCTTGACATCGTAGAAATTTCTGGCAAACAAGTTTCGGGGATAATCCATGCGAAATCAATAAAAACTCTTGAGGAAAAAGGGTTTGTCATAGCATTAAAAATGACTTTATCTGAGTATGCGCAGGAATTTTTCAAGGATTTCCCACCCAATGACAGCGCCTATCACAATTATGACGAAATGATTGAAGTATTGCAGAAGATAGCAGATTCCAACAAGGACATTGCCTCATTGTTTTCGATAGGCAAAAGTATTGAGGGAAGGGAAATATGGACTTTGAGAATTAATTCATCTGTTAAAGGAACTCAAAGCAGTTCAAAACCAGGCGCTGTTTTTATGGGCGCCCATCATGCCAGGGAACATTTAAGCGTTGAAGTGCCGCTTCTTTATGCAGTCTGGCTTTTAGAGAACAGGAATAACCCGGATGTAAAAAAGTATATTGATACTTTGGACATTTACATAATGCCCATGGTAAATCCTGATGGAGCGGAATATGACATATCCACAGGGAAATACAAGTGGCAGAGAAAAAATATGAGAGTTAATCCTGACGGGGAAATAGGCGTTGACTTGAACCGCAATTATGCTTATCGCTGGGGAGGTCCTGGCGCTTCTCATTCAACCTGGAGCGACACTTATTGCGGGCCGGCTGCTTTCTCGGAACCAGAAACTCAGGCTATCAAAAAATTCGTTGAAGAAAGAGACAATCTAAAAACGCTTATAAGTTACCATAGTTATTCCGAGTTGGTTCTTTATCCGTGGGGTGGAGTTGACGAGCCGATAGCGAATGAAAAAGACAGAAAAGTTTTTATAACTATGGCTCAGGAAATGGCAAAATACACAGGCTATAAACCACAGCAGTCAAGTGACCTTTATGTAGCGACGGGTGATACAACTGATTGGACATATGCTGCAAAAGGAATTTTCTCTTTTACTTTTGAAATTACACCTAAATCCTCATATTCCGGCGGTTTTTATCCCGGCATCAAAGTAATAGAAAAAACTGTTACGGACAATATAAAATCTGCAATGTATTTACTGAGTGTAACGCACAATCCATACAGCGTACTTGGCAAATAGCAACTTTTTTGGTAGCATTAGTAAATGTTGACAAAATAATAGTATACGAGGAGAATGTAAATGAAAAAGTTATCAGGCATTGTAGTAAGTTTATTGTTCGCGTCTGCTTCGGGTTTTGCAGACGAAAGCAAAATCACTTTTGACCAGACGGGCAGTATTACTGAAATTATAAATCAGGCCGAACAAGCCGCTCCTGATTTGATTTCAGTTCCTGTCTTGTCTATTAGTCCGGATGAAAAAGTTTCAAAAGTCAAGGAATGGACTGTAATGGTTTTTGTAAATGCAAAAAATAATCTTGAACGGTTTGGACTAAAAGATGTAAATGAGATGGAAATGATAGGTTCAACAGGTGAAGTCAACATTGTTGTTGAACTCGGAAGAATAACGGGTTATGATACTTCTGATGGCGACTGGAAGGGTTCAAGAAGATATCTTATCGAAAAGGATGCCAGTACTTCAAAAGTAACTTCCCCGGTCTTAATGGAAATCGCCAAGTCTGACATGGGCGATTGGAAACATTTTGTTGAATTTACAAAATGGGCCCAGGAAAAATTCCCTGCCAAAAATTATATGCTTATAGTCTGGAATCACGGCAATGGCTGGAGCAAAGACATAAGGTTTGAATCAAACAAAGGAATATCCTATGACAGTGAAACCGGGAATCACATGTCAACCCCGCAACTTGCACAGGCGCTTGCGCAGATTGGTAAAATTCAGATTCTTGGCATGGATGCCTGCCTTATGCAGATGATTGAAGTTGGTTACGAAATCAGGGACTATGCTGAATATATAGTGGCATCTGAAGAGACTGAACCTGCAGATGGCTATACCTATAATACTTTCCTTGGGCCGCTTGTGGCGAAACCTGGCATGACTCCCAAAGAATTTTCAAAAGTCACAGTTGATTCCTACGTGAACCATTATCAAAGTACAGGCCGGGGAGCGACTCAGTCTTCAATAAATGCACAGGCGCTTGATAAATTCACAAAGCTTCTTGACGACTGGACAACTGAAGTCATAAATGCAAATGAAATTGCTCTTGTAAAAGATGCAAAATCCAAAGCGCAATCTTTTTATCTTAAGGCCAATAAAGATATCCATCACTTTATAAAGCTTGTGACTGCAGGGACTCAAAACCAGGCGGCGCTTGAGAGAGGCAAAGCCATGCTTAACTTTATGGATACAGAAGTTGTTGTTCATAACAGAAAATATGGCGCTAAATATGCAAACGCTTACGGCCTTGCAGTTTATCTTCCAGATTCCTACAGCACAAATTATGACACTCTCCAGTGGGCAAATGATTCAAAATGGGATGATTTTATAAAATGGAGTGTTAAGTAGATCGAAAGTGTTATTCTCAAAGAGGAACCCATGACTGTAATTAGAATATTACTCACATGTTTGGTTTTGTTCTTAGGCTCCAATGTCATTGCCGGAGATATGTTATACAAAAGCAATGCACAAATGCTTTCAAGCCCTCCCTTTACCCCGTTAGAGAAAGCCGCCGATAAAGCCGGTGGTGGAAAAAATATAGACGCTGACGGTGGTTTAATGTCGCCGTTAGCAGAAACCGTTAGAGAGAATTCTCTAACGGGGTTTACAGGGCTTGATTTCGCTGAGACGGACGCTAAAATTGTCGGCAATCCAAAAGAAGTGAGTCCCGGGGAGTATGAAGGCGTGGTTTTCCTGCAATTTCTCAATTACACAGAAGATGGTAAATCCAAACTCTGCACAGGAACCCTCATCTCCCCCAGAATAGTTCTTACAGCAGGTCACTGCCTGTATAATCTTTCTTCCGCGTATTCAAAGAAAGATTACACAAAATACCCTGAGGAAATTGTCACATGGGCGGGGGTTGCTATTGGCTACAATCTTGACCCAAATGACCCGCGCTCAGGCAGAATTATTGCAAATGGAGCCGTTGCCGCAAAATGGCATCCCCAATGGCAGGGAGGCGCTCCATCCAATGCAGTTGACATGGGTTTAATCCTGCTCCCGCCTGATGCCGCTGATGGAATCCAATCCTACGGGTTGAACCGAAGCACCCCTGTGGCCGGGAAAAAAGGAATTGTTGCCGGCTACGGAAGAACAGGGAAAAGAGATATAGTAAAAAATATGGGCATAACCCAGCTGAGAAGAGTAACTGACCGTATTGTCGGCATAGGCGGCGAATCCAGCATTTGTTCCGGAGATTCAGGAGGGCCTCTCTTTGTGGAAATGGACGGACAACTTAAAGTGGCAGGAGTTGCCTCAAGAACCACCTTTGACTGCAATCCCAGGTCAGGTTCCGCGACGCGAGTGGATAGTAAACTTCCATGGATTGATTCAGTGTCGGAAGAATGGGAAAGAATCCCCTCTCCTCATCCTATTGTTACCCGGATTCAAATTCGCAAAACAGAAGAATTGATAAACAGGTTTAAGGAAGAATTTGAATCGCTGTCAGGCGAAATTTCTCCAGCTGAATACGATCCAGTGGTCCTGCCATAAAATTGGGGACATAACACTGTTTTTGCGGCCTGCCTGCGCGTTGCGCTCTAAGCAGGCAAAACCCGCGCTGGTTCCGAAACCGCAAGTTCCTTGTTCCACAGATGAGGAGGATGTAAATGAAAAAGTTATCAGGTATTGTAGCAAGTTTATTGTTTGTGCCTGCTTTGGGTTTTGCAAATGAAAACAAAATCACTTTTGATCAGACAGGCGGTATTACCGAAATTATAAGTCAGGCTGAACAAGTCGCTCCTGATTTGATTCCAGTTCCTGCATCGTCCATTCGTCCAGAGGAAAAGGTTTCAAAAGTCAAGAAATGGACTGTGATGTTTTACATGGCATGCGACAATGATACTGAGGAATGGGGAGTGTATGAGATTGATGCCTTGGAAGCCGTGGGTTCCAGTCCTCAGGTGAACATTGTCGCTCAGCTTGACAGGGCCAAGGGATTTGTGGGAAGCGAATCCAATGACGGGGACTGGACAGGGGCCAAAAGGTTCTACATAACCAAAGATCCCCAAAGCGAGGTCGGGCAAACCCAGGAGGAAATCTACTATACCCCGCATGTATCACAGGTCATGGAAGACCTGGGAGAAGTCAATATGGCAAACCCCGGGGTCCTGAGGGATTTTGTCATGTGGGGCATGAAGAACTACCCGGCCGAGCGTTATGCCTTGATAATGATGAGCCACGGCACAGGTTACAGGGACGGAGAGTTTGCCGTCAAGGCGACAAACTATGACGATACAGGCGGGAGTATGGCTACCTCCGCCATAAAGGATGCTCTTAAGAATCTGCCTTTCAAGCTTGACCTGATAGATTTCAAAGCCTGTCTTATGGGAATGATTGAAACTGCATATGAAATCAAGGACTATGCAAAGTACATGACCGCGACCGAGGAAATGTCCTGGACTCCCTGCTGGTCCGCCGAGAAAGTAATGAAGGAGCTTGTGGAAAATCCTAATATGAGCGGTTCTGACATATCCAGGAGAATCGTATACCATTATGGCGATTATATGGACAATGACCCCCAACATAATCCACACCCCAATGCCACCTATTCAGCAATAGATTTGGTCCAGGTTGAGGAGCTGGCAAAAACACTTGATGCCCTGGCCGGGACTATGATGTCCGGCATGCCCGCCGTAAAGCCCAAAATCAAGGAAGCCAGGGCAAAAACCCAGCGGTATCATTTTCCCTGGCACGTTGACCTTCAGCATTTCGCCGGGTTATTGGCGGGTACGACACAAGATGAAACACTCAAAAATGCGGCGTTAAAGGTCGTAGAGCAAAACAAAAAGGCGGTTTTCGCTGAATACCACGGCTCCAAATCTGCCGGATCACGGGGGCTTGCAATCTATTTCCCTTCAGACTATCCCAGGGGAGGCTATACCAACAGCCTTGGGTTTGTGAAAAATTATGGATGGGACGAATTCGTGAACAAGTTCCTTGAAAGGGATGCTTCTTCCCGTCTGATACCTTAAGGTAATAGGACAAATCAATTTTAAATCTTTAAATAATTCAAATTTAGAAAATATTAGGAAGCGTTAAAAGCTGTACAGCAGGCCCGGGCCCAACGAACCGTCGGACAGCGTAACGGGACAGAATCTCAAAGCGGAGGACCGGACGGGCGCCGAAGCGGACTTCCTGACGGGGGCCCTGCCGTTAGCCGCGACGACTTTGCCGATGGAATAGCCTATGGCCAGCCCCAGCGGGTAATCGCTGAGCCAGTGCACCCCGTTATTGACCATCTGGAAGCCTAAAAGCCCCAGCAGCCCGTAGCCGAGCGGCTTGATGAATTTTTTCTCCGGATAGTTTTCGGCCAGCACGGTGATGGTCATCATGCCGGTGGCCAAGTGCCCGGACGGCATGGCGTCATAGCGGCTCCTGTGCGCCTGGAACTCGGCAAAGCCCGGGAACGGCCGCCAGACCCCGCGCGGGGAATGGGCCGCCCGCGGCGTTTCGCGGCCGGTGGCGCGCTTTATCAGCTGGGTGGTGAGGCCGGTCACAAGCAGGCCTTCTATCATCTGGTGGCCCACGGTCAGCGCGCGCCAGTCGTCCTTCAGCCAGCCGTAAATCTCGAAATAGCCGAAGAGCCCGATGTTTATCCAGCCGTCGCCCAGGAAATACATGGCCGACCCCAGGTCGGTGGGGCCGCGCAGGATGGGAAGGCCGTTTATTGTTATGAACGCCCGCGTCTTGTCCCTGGTGGAAATACGCATCTTTTTCCCGAAGCGGCGGGTATTGTCGTAGATCTTCTGGTCGTATTCTATCAGGATAAGGGTGGAAGCGCCTATGGCGCCCAGCCAGGGCAGGCTTTCTTTCGAAAAGCTTTTCTTAGCGAAGGACCACCAGTCGCCCGGGGCTTTGCCGATGGCGCCCCAGAAGGCGGGCTTGGAATAGGCCAGCTCTTCGGACCCGGCCTTGTAGATCCTGATATCGGCGGAAGGGGCAGCCGGCTCTTCGGCGTACAGGGAAGCGGTCCGGAAACCGGGCGCCTGCAATAAGGCCAGCAGGCAGACTAGGCGGAGCCCGGCCCTCATTTCACCAGCTTCCATTTGGGGCCGGAGGGGGTGTCCTCCACGGCCACGCCTTTTTCCAGCAGCGCCTTACGCAGTTCGTCGGACTTCTTGAAATCCTTGTTCTTCCTGGCCTGCTGGCGCTGTTCTACCAGGGCCAGCAGCTCCGGCGGCAGGGTTTCCTGCGCCGGCGCCCTGTCCAGGTCCAGGCCCAGCACCTTGTCGGCCTCCAGCGCGAAGGCCAGCTTCTCCGCCGCGCCGCACGCGCTCCGCAGGGCGCCCCAGAGCACCGCCAGGGCCTGCGGGGCGTTCAGGTCGTCGGCCAGCGCGGCCCTGAACTGTTCGTGGAACTCCGCTATGGCGGGACCGGCCTGCGCGGCGGGCTTCTTCCCGGCCTCTTCCTTCAGCCGGTTCACCGCGGCGCGCAGGGCGTCCAGGTTCTTGGCAGCGGCGTCTACGGATTCCCAGGAGAACTCCAGCTGCTTGCGGTAATGGGCCGAGAAGCAGAAATAGCGGTAGGCCAGCGGGTCATAGCCCTTTTCCTTCACGGTCGCCAGCGTCAGGAAGCCGCCGGCGGACTTGGCCATCTTGCCGGAGCCGCCCATCACCAGGAACCGGCCGTGCAGCCAGAACCGGGCGAAGGGCTTGCCGGTGGCGGCCTCGGACTGGGCTATTTCGTTGGTATGGTGTATAGCCACGTGGTCCTCGCCGCCGCAATGGATGTCTATGGTCTCGCCCAGGCGCTTCATGGCCATGGCGGAGCATTCCAGATGCCAGCCGGGGAAACCCCTGCCCCAGGGGGAAGCCCATTCCATCTGGCGCTTTTCTTCCGGCCTGGAGAATTTCCACAGCGCGAAGTCGCAGGGGCTGCGCTTCTCGGCGTTAGCCTCGACCCGCGCCCCTTCCTTTATCCCTTCTATGTGGCTTTTACCCGCGAGCTTTCCGTAATCGGGAAGTTTGGACGTGTCGAAATATACGCCGTCGCCTATGCGGTAGGTGAATCCCTTTTTCTCCAGCGCCAGCACCAGGTCTATCATCTCCTTGATATATTCCGTGGCCGGGCAGAGCGTGTCGGGCATAAGGCAGTTGAGCGCCTTATAATCCTTGAAGAAGGCCTCCGTGTAAAATCCGGCTATATCCCAGGCGGACTTGCCCTCGCGCCGGGCGCCGACTTCCATTTTATCCTCGCCGTCGTCGGCGTCGGAAACCAGGTGGCCCACGTCGGTAATGTTCATGACGCGCTTTACGCTGAAGCCGAAGAACTTCAGCGCGCGCACCAGGACGTCCTCGAAAATATAGGTGCGCATGTTGCCGAGATGCGCGTAGAGATAAACCGTGGGGCCGCAGGTATAGATGCCGGCTTCCCCGTCCTTTATCGGTTTGAATATTTCTTTTTCCCTTGTGAGCGTATTGTATAATCGCAGTTCCATGTTTTCCTTACTGGTGACTGGCAACTGGAAACTGGTTACCGGCCCGGCGACAGCCGGGTCACTGCGCGGTTATCTTTTTTATCCGCGAATCTATTATCCTGAAGAAATCGGCGCAAAGCTCGTTGCCATGGCCGGCGGCGTAGTAGGCCTGAATGAGGCAGGAAACTTCCACTTCCGAGAAAGCGTAGACCGCGCCTTTGGGCGTCAGAGAATAAGAGAATCCTATTTCCATGGGCTTGTCCCCGGCGTGTTTTTTCGCCGCCTGCGCCTGCGCCGAGTCAAGAAGCCTCTGGAAAGCCTGCTCCCTGTCCTGGTCGGGGACTTTTCCGAGAACGTATATCCTTGTTTCATTGACTACCGCCTGCTGGCGCGACGGCGGCGGCGACGGCGCCGCAGCCGGACTTTTAGCGTCCGGGCCCGCGCAGCCGGCCGAAACCGCGCAGACGGCGATAGACCAGATCAGCTTTTTCATAAATACCCGCTTAGCCCAAAGGATAAAGGATGAAGGCTGAAGGATTAAGGTAAAGACATTTGGAACACAAAGATATTTTTCTGTCCTTTAGCCCTTAGCCTTTAGCCTTGCCTTTATTTCAGCACTCCCGCCACCGCGTAGCAGACTATGGCCTCGCCGTGCCCTATATCGCCCAACCCTTCCCGGCTTTTAGCTTTAATGCTTACATTTTCGAGGTTAAGCCTCAGGATGCGGGACACGGATCTTCTAATGTTCTCGTAATGGGGTTTAAGCTTCGGCTCTTCGGCCAGTATGGTGACGTCCACATTCACGATGACGGCTTTTTTCGCTTTCAGTATTTCCAGCACTTTTTCGGCTATTAGGGAACTGGAAAGCCCCATAATGGTGAGGTCCGTGGGCGGGAAGTAGATGCCTATCTCGCCCGCGGCGATGGAGCCCAGCAACGCGTCGCATATCGCGTGCAGCACCACATCGCCGTCGGAGTGGCCCAGCATCCCCTTCGGGTGGTCTATCTTTACCCCGCCCAGTATCAGGGCGCGGCCTTCCACCAGCCGGTGTATATCGTAGCCGAAACCGAACCGCATCCGCGGCGCGGCCGGCTCAATGCTTTTTTTCTCTTTCATAAAAGCCTCCGCTATAACAAGGTCCTCCGGCGTGGTTATTTTTATGTTGTCATAACCTGAAGGGATGACGGCCGCTTTGAGGCCCAGACTTTCAAGCACCTGGGATTCGTCGCTGTAGTCGGTCTCCTTTTCAGCGGCTTCAAGTATCGCCTGAAGCACTTTTCTCTGGTAGCACTGCGGCGTCTGGACGGCCCTCAGGCGGCCGCGCTCAAGCGTGCGCTCAAAAAAAGCCCCGTCGTTTGACACCGTCTTTACGGTGTCCTTAAGCGGCGCCCCGGGCACGGCGGCGCCGGATGCGGCGGCCGCGTTCAAAGCTTCGGCAATCACTTTCGGGCTTACCAGCGGACGGGCCCCGTCATGCACGGCCACAAGGCGTATGCCGCCGGACAGGGCCGAAAAACCGGCCCTGAGCGAATCCATGCGCGTGGCTCCGGCCTGAACCGTCTTAAACCCCCTGGCCGCCCAGCCGGCCCCGTACCTGTCGAGATTTTCAGGGCTCAGCACCAGCACAAGCTCTTCAAAACTTTCCAGACCGGAGAATGCCTCCGCGGTCCATTCGAGCATTGGCCGGCCGGCGAATTCCAGATACTGCTTTTCCCGCCCCATTCTTAAGCCCTGCCCCCCGGCAAGGATTATAGCGGCGCAGTGTTTCGGGATAGACGATTGTTTTTTAACAGGCATATTTTAGCCCGAAAATTGCGGTTGAAGTCGGTCCACCTTAGGCGGATATCCATAGCAATTTTCGGAAGGCTAAAGGATAAAGGCTTAAGGATGAAGGCCGTCTGATGAGCATAGCTCCTGATACGGCACCTACGCAGGTATTGGAAAAGATACGGCGGATACAAGGTTTTTTTCCGCCCTTTAGCCTTTATCCCTCATCCTTTATCCTTCCCGGAAAATTCAACTGAATTTTTCGGGTTACTGCTTACCGGTTATTTCTGCTCTCGCCGGCTTTCTGGCCTCTTACGCGGGTGAATATTATGCGGCCCTGGGAGGTCTGGAGTATGGACTGCACTATGGCGTCCACTTTCTTGCCGATAAATTCCCGGCCGTCTTCCACGACTATCATCGTGCCGTCGTCAAGGTAGCCCACGCCCTGTTCCTTTTCCTTGCCTTCCTTCATGATAAATATGGACATATCCTCGCCGGGCAGCACCGCCGGCTTAAGCGCGATGGAAAGGTCGTGGATATTCATCACGGTGACATTTTCAAGCGCGGCCAGCTTGTTGATGTTGAAATCGGTGGTCACGATGGAAGCGCCCAGTTCCTTGGCCACCTGGACCAGTTTAATGGTGTTGTCCTTTATATCTTTCATGTCGCGGTCCAGGACCCTGAAAGGCACCGCCTTTGATTCCTGCAGCCGGGCCAGGACGTCAAGCCCGCGCCTGCCCTTGGCGCGCATCAGGGGCTCCTGGGAGTCCGCCAGGGTGTGAAGCTCGCTGACGATGAAACGCGGCGTTACCACGCCGCCGGTTATGAAATGGGTTTCGCAGATATCCATTATGCGCCCGTCCACGATGGCGGCGATATCCAGCACTTTTATATTCTTGCCGGCGCGCTTGCCGATGGACAGGATGTTTTTATCCAGCTCGTCCAGCTCCGGTATCTTCTTTATGCTTATCATCATGCCGAGCAGCGCCAGGGCATAACGGATTATGCTGGTGTATTTAAGCCATATCAGGTTAAGGCTCTCGCTGTCTATCTGGAAGACCGTGTAATCCATCAGTTTGGAGATGATGATGCCCACCACCGCGCCTATTATGCCTATTATAAGCGTGAAAAGGTTTATGCTCTCAAGAACATATTCGATCCCTATGATGACCAGGCCTATTATAAGGCCGAAAGCCGCGCCCTTCATGTCTTTTGAGATGGTGAAATAAGTCAGCACCGGCGTGCCCAAAAGCGCTATCGCCCTGAAGATCCATACTATCATCGTGATTCTCCTTGTAACTAGAGAGGATAGAGGTTAGAGGCTAGGGGTGAGGGACTAGAAATAAGGAACTCCTTACCCTAACCTCTAGCCTCTATCCCCTATACCCTGCCTTTTGCCAGCGCGGCGTAAAGTCCGGCTATATCCGCCACCGGCTCAACCGCCAGTTCCGTAAGCTTAAGCGTTTCCTTCTTCAGATTAAGGCGCGGCGTGAAGGCTTTTTTAAAGCCCAGCTGTTCCGCTTCGGACAGCCGGCGCGCCATAAAGGCCGCCGGGGAAGTCTGCGCCAGTATCCCCACCTCGCCCAAAAAGACCGTATCCGGCGCAAGTTCCAGATCCCTGGCCGAACTTATCAGCGCCGCGCAGAAAGCGAGGTCCAGCGCCGGGTCTTTAAGCTTTATTCCGCCCTGAAGGCTCGCGAACACGTCCATGGTGTCGAACCTGAGGCCCGTGTTCTTTTCCACCGCCGCTATCAGAAGCTGGGCCCTGTTCAGGTCCAGGCCCGCGACCGTGCGCCTGGGATAGGGGTAATAGGAGCGGGAGGCCAGCGCCTGTATTTCCGCCAGCATCGGACGCGAGCCCTCAAAAGCTATGGAGAACGCGCGGCCTATAAGCGGGCGGCTCCTGTCGGTGTTGGCCAGTATCCCGCTTGAATCCGTCACCGAAACGAGCCCTTTTTCCGTCATTTCGAACAAACCTATCTCGTTGACCGGCCCGAACCTGTTCTTGTTCGGGCGGAGTATCCGGTACACGTCATTTTTCTCGGAGTCGAAATAGAGGACCGTGTCCACTATATGTTCGAGCACCTTCGGCCCGGCCAGCGCTCCTTCCTTGGTGACATGACCGAGTAAAAATAGCGGCGCGCCCTTCGACTTGGCTATCTTAAGCAGTTCCGAGGCGCATTCCCTGATCTGGCCCACCGAGCCGGGACTGCCCGTGAACTCGGGGTGGAAAGCCGTCTGTATGGAATCTATGATCAGCAGGCCCGGTTTTATCTTATTGAAGACGTCTATCACCTTGGCGAGGTTCGTCTCCGAAAGCAGGTAGACGTTCTCCGCCTTGGCGCCCAATCTTCTCGCGCGCGAACCTACCTGCGCCAGCGACTCCTCGCCCGACACATAAAGTATTTTTCCGCTCTTAAGCGGGCCCGAAGCCATGGCCTTGGAGACTTCAAGCATGATGGTGGACTTGCCTATTCCGGGCGGGCCCGCCAGCAGGATGACCTGCCCCTCTATTATGCCGCCGCCCAGCACCCGGTCGAATTCCGCTATGCCGGTTGACATGTACTTCGGCTCGATGCTTTCGGAATCCGAAAGCTTCACCGGCTCGGAGGTGAATTCCGTGAGCGCGCGCGACTTTGACGTTGTCCTGGACAACGCCTCTTCCGCTTCCTCCACGAAAGTGTTCCACTGGGAGCAGGCCGGGCACTGCCCTATCCATTTGGCGGAAGCCTGGCCGCATTCCTGGCAGCGGTAAATAGTTTTCAGTCTGACCATAAATGTTACTCGGGTTCACAGTTCAGCGGTTTAATGGTTCAACGGTTGGCCGTCTGATAGGCATAGCCTCTGATACGGCACTGGCATAGCCTTGAAAAAGCATGAAGATCGTGGAAAAAATAACCTTGAACCGTGAACCGTGAACCTTGAACCATGAACCTATCCACCTGAGCAATTACCCATAAATAACAACCCTGGCCTACTTCGACGACTTTGACGCAGCGCCGCTCGCGCCGAAGCTCATCAGCCCCAGCAGATAGGCTATATCCTTGTCCTCGAACATGACGCGCGTGGTGTAATTTAACCTCCGGACCTCGGCTAGATCGCTGATCCTGACGCCGGCCGAAAAATAGCGGTTCAACAGGTAATCGACCCCGGCGTCAAAGCGCGGAGCGTTGAAAAAGCGCGTCTTGATGTAGCGGCGCCTGGTGAATTCGGAGGCCTCGAAAAGGAAACGGACCTTGTCCAGGGCTGAACTGGAATGGAACGGGCTGTACCTGACGCCGAAGCCGCCCGAACCGCGCACGGCGCCGGCATAGATATCAAAACCGTTCATTTCCCAGCCCAGCTGGGCGTCTACTGTGTTCTTAACTTCATAGTCCGGAGCGCTCGACCTGTCCCTGGTGTTGATGATATTGGCGCCGCCCAGATAATAATAGCGGCCTTCCCTGGGGTAGATCCTCACGCCCAGGTCGTTCTTGGAGGTATTGGCCAGGGGGTCATATTTCCACTGCCAGTTCCAGTAGGTCCTGAATCCGCTGATGCGGCCCAGCATATCCTTTACCGAGACGCTCGCGTCCTTGAGATTGGTTAAAGTGGCCGTGACATTGTCCTTCATCTGCTTGTCGCCGACAAGGGCCCCCATGGCGCCGTCGCCGCGGTTTATTTTATCCACCAGTTCGTCGGTCTTGGCCAGCATGGCGTCGAGTCTGGCGGTTATTGAATCCAGCCTCTCCATGGCTTTCTCGGCGTGCGGCTGGGAAGTGGAGATTATCTCGTTGATGTTGGCTGTAACTTCCCGCAGGTTCGAAAGGATGTCGTTAAGGTTCCTGGTCATGGAACCGTCGCCCCTGAAATCCTTTACAAGCTCCTGTATATCCTCGACGGCCTTGGCCATGGCGCGGTCGATGGGCAGCGTTTCCGAACCCAGCACATGGCCGCCCGGCGCTATTACGCCCGCGGAAGCGTCGCCCTGGTCTATCTGGAGGAACTTGCTGCCTATCAAACTTGTCGAGCCGATCAGGAATTTCGAGTTCCGGTATATTTCAACGCCGTCAAGCACGTTTATCTCCACCATGACCTTGTCGCCTTTAAGGGAAATTTTCTTTATTTTGCCCACTTCCACGCCGGACAGCTTGACCACCGATTTATCCGGCAGGCCGGCCACATCCTTGAATTCCGCGTATACCGGGTAATAGGTCTGGAAGGAATAATCGCCCAAAAGGAAAATGGCCGTCCCGAACAGGGCCATGCCTATCAAAACGAATATGCCAACCTTTGTCTCGTCGCTCATAGAATATACTTTGCGTTCGTGCTGATATTATAAATAATTACTAGGGGGTATTGATATCCTATTGTTTACCATTTCCGTCGGCTACGGGAAAGCGGAGGCGGCGTATTCCCCTCTTCCGACTAACCGGGTTTCGGCAGAAAAGGCCTGGGGTATTCCGCCGGCGAAAAACCTGATTACCTGAATTGTGCTTCGCACCCGGCCCGCACACAGTGCGGGCCTCAAACAGTCTTCGCCGTTTTCTAATGATAGAAAACCCGCTCCATCCCCCGGGCCTACAATCCTAATGGCTCTTTCGGAGAACACGCCGCCTCCGCGAAATGATCCAGCGGCATCATCCCCGTTGCCGATATATTTTGGGTTCTAACGTATCTTTTTCCCAGGCGGGCATGGGTTTATTGACGTCCTGGAAATGAAATAACTGGACATGTCCGCAATTATTACATGTGTAAACTTTAAAACCAGAATTACCATGAGGGGTTATACCGAAGTTTTCTGCTGCTGTTGGATTTCCATTCACAACAAGCTGATATATCCCGGCACCACATACCAAACATCTACGCGCCGTGTTCCCGGCGAGCCGCTGCACCTTAATTCCGACCTGCATTATCGTTTTGTCAATCTCGGCAAGCAATTCTGCGGCATTTTTTATTTTGATGTCTTTTTCAAACTCAACTATACATTGTGAAAATAATTTATTTATGAGCGGCATCTCCTCTTTACTCGGGAATAGCTGTTCAAGGTCATTTTCTTTCAGATAGTAATACCAAAAGTGAAGTTTAGTTTTTCCGGAAATCATCGCCCATAGCACTTTGGCAAGACAATAAACATCAAATGAAGGGTTGATTTGTTCTATTTTTTTTCCTTGCGCCCATCCGGGCATCCAGTCTCTGCTTCCGACATTTTCATAAGCCTCAGAAATACGGGTTTTATCAGCCTCCTGCATGAATATTAATCCAAGGTCGCCAAGAACCAGATCCCCAGGAGCTTTCAGATAAATATTCTGGGGCTTTATATCCCGATGAACAAGTTTTTGTGCATGCATCGCAGCAACAGCTTCGACCAGCTTCCGGAAGGCATAAAGCGATCTTAAGACATCGCCTTTAAATATGGGCAAATGTTTATCCAGGGTGCCATGCTCAAAATACTCCATCACGAACCAACCGTCATTCAGATTTTTATCCAATATTTTTACAATGTTTGGATGAGAAATTTTCTCCATACCGGCGATTTCTATTTCCATTCGCTCCAATGCTTTGCGATAATCGGCATTCTCGCTCGCATGCAATTGTTTTAAGGCTCCCCGGTATTTATTCTCTTTCAAATCATTCATAAACTCGGAAAAAAACAGCGGCAACGAATAAGCCGTTTCATTTATAATTTCCGCTTTTTCCGCTGTAACCAGTCTTCTTATCGAACCGACAACTTTATTAACGACCTCATTGTGATATCCGAGTTTCTCCACCAGTGAGACTTTGCCTTGCCCGCCCTCCCCCAGTTCCCCTATTGTTCTCCAGTTTTTCTGTTTTTCGGAAACCTGCTGCAATGGTTTTCCTCCCTGCACAGGTAATTGCTCCTGTCCGGATTTATCCGCTACACTAATTTTTTTATCAATATCTTCATACCTGAGCACATTTTCATGAGGCGAGATTGCAAGGTAATTCCCCTTTGAATCTTGATGGGATCCGGATATTAATCCGACTTCACGAAGATAATGTAATGCGCGATTGACACCAGAAGGCTGCAACGCGATCTCCTCCTTGGGAATCACCGCTTCAATCGGAAATTCAGCAAGAGGATTACTTAGGTAAAGCTCCCGCAGACGTTTTAGAATTTTATTGGCAATCCGTCTTTCTTTTGGCCATGAATCCGTATTCTTAAAGAACTCAAGTGGGATTTTATATTTATCGCCATCAGTCTGAAATGCACTTGTTTTTTCCAGTAAATCAATATCATCCAAATATTCCGCATGCTCCGCACGGAAAACTTTGCGATTAGGCATCACCCCGGTATTGATAAAAGCTACAACAATATCCTGAATAATTTCTTTCTGTTTTCTTGTAAATTCGGTCATTTGGGTAACCGGCGAAGTTCTTTAAACGCTTCGGCGGCCTCTTTGGCTTTGGTTTCTATTACTTCAAGCAGTTGTTCGGGGGTGCGGGTGTCTTCGGTGTTTTTGGTGTTGGGGTTTACGGCTTTTAAATCGAAGTTTTTGGCCTCTATTTCCTTGCGGGTTACGGTCCAGCTATGGTCGCTGTCGGCGCGCTTGGGTAGGAGCTTGAAGAACTCCTCAAATTTATCCAGCATGAATGGCTTTTTCTTGCCGACCTTGATATCGGAAAGGTCGTAATACCAGATTTTCTCCGTGGGTTGCCCTTTGGTAAAAAAAAGCAGGTTTGTTTTGACGCCTGCGCCGGCGGAGGTGAAGACCCCGCCCGGCAGGCTGACGATGCACCAGAGGTCGCACTCGTCCAGCAGCTTCCGCTTTGTCTGGACAAAGGCAGTTTCGTTGTTCCTGAAGAGCAGGCCTTCATCCAGGACTATTCCACAGCGGCCGTCGGATTTCAGGCTGTTCAGCACGTGTTGGAGGAACAAAACCTGTGTAGAGCCGGTTTTATAGGCAAAGCGGGTTTGCGCCTCCTTGCCTTCCTTTCCGCCGAACGGCGGGTTCATCAGGAGCACATCGTAGAGAGCGGGAGTATCGGTGAACAAGCCGCCGTAGGTTTCCGCGCCGGTCAGCGTGTTGCCATGCCAGATATGCGGTTCGTCAATGCCGTGAAGCACCAGGTTGGCGAGCGCTATCGGATAAATCGTATTGTCTTTTTCGCGGCCGTAAAAGGTGCGGCGCTTGATGGTTTCAAGCTGCTCAGGGGTTTTGATTTTGGCGTTATCGGCCCCGGCCATATGCTCAAACGCCTGGGCCAGGAAGCCGCCGGTTCCGCAGCCGGGGTCATAGACGCTCTCGCCGATTTTAGGGTTAATAACCCTAACCATGGCCCGGATAATCTCGCGCGGCGTAAAGAACTGGCCGCCATCGTTACCTTTCTCGCCCATTTTGAGCAGGAGGCCTTCATAAATCTGGGAAAGGGTGAAGATGTGCGTCTGTTCCACTGTTTCCGCGCTGATTTCGTGGACCTTGTCAAGTATGTCCAGGAAGTTTTTTTCGGTGTCAACGCGCGTTCTTTCTACGCCGGAAAACATCTCGCTGATGACCTTTTGGCGCGGCTCCGCGCTGGACTTGTTTTTCAGCGCCCGGAGATACGGCAGAAGTTCCCCGTTCACAAATGAGAAAAAATCGCCGAGCGTTCCGTCCTGTAATTTCCTGCGTTTTATGCCGCCCGGCGCGGCCCAGTCCTGCCAGCGGTAAGGGGCTTTGAGCGAGGGCATAAAATCCGCGCCGACCGCCTCGGCGTTCTCCGCCTCGCGGGTTTCCCGCTCGTCCAGTATGCGGAGGAACAAAATCCAGGTAAGCTCCGGCACATACTGGAGCGCGCCGGCGCAGTTTGAACGGCGCATAATGTCGCAAATAGACTTGACCGCGCCATTCAGCGATTGCTGAGTGACATGGCACTTCCCATTTTCGCCTTTTGTCTTTAGGAACGGCGGCATTTCAAATATCCTCCCAATAATGAGACCCAATGCGTAGTTATATATCACGCTTGGTATAGAGTAGCACTGTTTGATTGTGAATCATCGCCCAGAAGGGTGCTTATATCGTGAATGTTTCCCTTTCGGGCATCGTCATGAGATAATGCGATAAGACTCTTCTTCTGCCTAATGTCTTCTATAAAACAAATATCTTTTATTTTCCAGACAAATCCTGAGAGGGTTATTTTATAAACTGAAGCACCGAGGAAATTAATAGTAATAATTAGCCGCTCTTTTTCTTGAACAAAATCTATTTGATGACGTGAATGATAGGTGTCGGGATTTGTATTCTGAGACACCCCAATTGAAAATATTGTGGAAGGCTGACCCGTTTGCAGGTATTTTCTGATAGGGTTAAAATATGTGTCATAAATAATGTTGCCGACCAATAAAGATAGGAATTCATACCCTATAAGTATAGAGGCTGATTCACAGGTGCCATTGTTTTGTATTTCCGGGACAAGCATTGGCATCTCTTGTTTTTTAACCACTATGTCTGCGGGAACTTGAATTGATGTGTTTGCTGGGATTTGACCGGATTTCTGTGCCCAGCTATCGATTTCAGATTCAGGCAAACCTTTTGCTGACAATATTCCTTTTATGATAATAGCTGTGTTTTTTTCATCCGCAACTATAATCCCGTCATCAGATTCAATGGTTGCTACTTTATGTATCCCATTTTTTACACTGCTCTTTATAACTATTCCTTCCGGTGTTCTGGTGGCATATTTAAAGGTTGTCCGTTTATACAGATCGGGCAATACTTCCTGCAACTTTGTCAGAGCATTAAGATACCAGATGTCTTTTTGAATGCCCACAGCTATCTGCGCGGCACGATTATTATTACAGGATTCGCATAGTATTTTTGCTTTAAATTGACCTCCGATGCTCTCTGGGAAAACATGCTCTTTAGAAGTAGGGGGATTGTCAAGGCAAAGAATACATTTTGCAAAGTCAGTAGGCAACAACATTTACCCCCCTCTAATATCTCACTCGGAGTGTTTTTTGATATATTGTGCAATCGGCGATTTGTCTATTTATAATTCCCCATTGAAGGCTTTTCGCAAAAGCGCAGCGGGCATTTTATTTATGGTTTCAAGTTGTGCCTCGGTCGCCGCCCGCGCCTTTTCCACCATTTCCATCTGCTTTGCTAAAATCGCCCCTATCCGCTTCTGCTCCGTCAGCGGCGGGAAAGGAATCTGGATGCCGGCAGCGATTTCCTGATTTAGCTTGGCTCTAGTTGAACCTGAAACCAAATCAGCGACATCAGGTCTGATCCGAAGTGCATGGAGGCAGTAGTTGAAATCTATTATATTTCGGGGCTTCAACACATGAGCATGATTGTTTACCCAGTAACGACCGGAAACAGCATAAGCTATGGGTTTCTCGTCAGAACCAAAATCCCCGCCATCTTCTGCCAGAAGAATGAGCGGTTCGTCAAAAATATAATCATCTATCCAGCCTACTTGTCCATTTGCCCCATAGTACGGAAACAATTCTGACTGCTTTTTCCCAGCAATCCGTTTTGCACGCTCGACTCCGTTGATTGGGATGCGCCTGGAATCCAGAAAATCACACACTTCCCCCAACCGTGCCCACCGCCAGCCCTTAGGGAGGGGGTTTTCAGGTTTTGCCGGGTTTTTCGTTAAAGCTGTTTTTGTCATTTCTGTCCGCTTTCAGGTTTAGCCAGAATATATTTCTGGTTTCGGGCGTTCGGATAAGCTGGATTGGTGTAGACAAGCAGGCCTTGTTTTATCAAAGGCGTCAAATAATGCTGCACAAGATAAACCCGGCTTTTGCCCGTTTCTACCGCTATTTCAGCCCCCGTTCTTGGGATACTGCAAAAAATCAGGATTTTTTTTCTAAGAAGCTCTGTCTTCTTTACAGGCTTTTCTGTATCGGTTTTGTGTATGGGTTTTTGTGTATCGGTTTTGTGTATGGGTTTTTCGCGGAATATATCAAGAACCGCCCCGGATAGCCTGTAGAGCGCCCAGCGCTTGGCGCTTTCCTGCGCCAATAAGCCCCTGGCCTTCAATCCTGTAAGCAGTTCCGTGACATCGGCCCTGTGCAGGCCGGTAAGCGCCTGAACGGAGGCATTGTTTACCCATCCCTCGTTCCGCGCCTGAATAAGCGCAACCTGTTCATGCTGTGTCAGCGGTTTAAGCACGATACCGGGCAAGGCCGGCGCGACTGCCGGAGGTGTCATTTCGGCGCATGCAGCCAGCCACCGCCGGTCCCGGTCCGAAAGAAGGTGAACCAGCCGCAGGGTCAGGCCGAATTCATACCGCTCCGAATCGCTGACAATGGAAGGCAGTTGAAGCCCGGCTTCTCTCCAGACTTTCAATATCTTGGGGAAACCTGTGCCCGCCTCATCCGCCAGAAAGATATGCCGGAACATTCTCAGAAGAACGGGGTTTCTCGGGTCGGAACGGTCTTCTGTGAGCAGTTCGTCCTCCGAAACGCGGGAAAAACCGGGGTTACGGAAGCTGAATTCCCGCTGCGACGCTTTAACAAGAAGGGCGGCGGCTTCGGCATAGTCGGCATGGACAAGCATGTTCACCAGCGCTTCCCGCAAAGCTTCGTGGGCCGGGGTCTGGTCGAGCCTGTGGGGGCCTTCAAGACGGAAGGGAGTTTTGAGCGATTGGGTCAGCCTGGGATAAATCTGGAAGAACGCGTCATAAAGGTTTCCTTCCCAGGCTATCCGGTCTTCCCAGCGGGTTTCTTCGCCGGAGGATTCGGCCGGCAGCAGACGGAAATCTATCAGATGGCGGGGGCGGATGCTGAAAATCGCCTCCCGGCTTCCGAACATAAGCACCGCCGCTTTTGTAAGCCCCTCCTCGCCGGTGTGCGCGTCTTTGCGGTAACCGCCCAGCGCTTTAAGAAACCGCATGTCGTCGTATTCGTTCCACTGGTGGGAAGAATTAAACTGCCGGAACCGCTGCCTGTAGCGGCCCAGGGTTTGTTTGTCCAGGTCGTCGTATGAGAGCCCGCGCAGAACGGCGGAATCCGCGCTTCTGGCGCCCGCACCCCGTATCATCCTGTCAACTTCTTCTTTGTTGCAGCGATAATCCCCCTCGTTTCTTCTTACAAAAGTGCCGGTGTAAGGATTGCCGTTTATATAAACCGGCTTTTCGGAATTTGAGACAGCGCGGACTTTCAGCGCGATAATATCCGTCCCGTCTGTTTTCTGAACTTTGACGTCTTCCGGACCGCAGACTTCCATGCTTAGTTTCTGCGGGTTACGCAGGAGATTGAAGATATCCTGTTTCATGGTTTCGGCGTTTTTGACGCCTTCCACCCTGATCTTTTCTTCGTCTTCCCTTACGCCGAGCAGAATCCATCCTCCCCGTGTATTGGCGAACGCGCTTACCGTGTCCCAGAGATCCGACGGCATTCCTCCGACCGCGGCTTTGAATTCAAGCTCCAGATTTTCCCGCAAAGTCAGTTTTTGCAGCAGTTCTTCAATATTCATACTTTTTTAAAATTATGACACAGGCCGGCGTTTTTTAACTCCTGCTCTATAGTCCCTGACGGAATATTCCGGCGTACGGTAGAACACGGCCTCGTATTCTATCTTTTCCTCTTTCCCGGCAGTCAGCCACGGGACGTCCTTATGGGAATATTCGCTGATTTGCGCGGCATTCATATCCGAAAGCTTATTAAGAACCTGGTCTATGACCTTGATTTCCCTGGCCGACAGAGCCGCGAGATCAGGGGCTGTCCGCGGAAGATACTTTGTCTGCGGAAAGTTGAAATAACCGCTTTTGACTTTTTCAATTTCCCCCTTTTCAATCATTCTTGTCACCAGCGTCCCGAATTCCATCGGCGTGGGGCCGTGATGGTTTTTGATATAGGTGGCGCCGATCAACTGCTCCTCATATTTTTCATAAAAATTGAAGTCTATGAAGTAAAGCAGTTTATAAAGCACGGTTTCGCCGATATTCGGCTTAGCGCCGACATTATTAAGAATATACAGGAGCACCTGCCTGAATTTGTTCAGGTTCTTCTGCGGCACGCTTATTCGCATGGCCTCCGGCGCGGTTTTTGCGTGGTAAGGGATATGCGGCTCGGCGGCAATTGAAACGCTGGGCAGCAGCGCGGTCCCCAGAAGCTGCTCCACCGAAGCGTTAAGCGCGCATGAAAAAGCCGGAAGTTCATCCGCCGAAACTTTCCTTGTCCCGCTTTCTATCTGTGAAATAATGGGGCGCGTAAGCCCTACCGCTGCCCCCAGCGCTTCCTGGCTTATATCAAGCATCTCCCGCAGCTTTCGGATATTTTTCCCGATCATCCCGCCCTCTCTTTCCTATAAATAGCATAGCAAATGTAAGGTATTATTGCAACGTCATGCAATAATACCTTACAGCGGTTTTAGACCGCAAAAATTCTTGTTTTAGCTTCGCGCAGGATATCGGCGGGGTTTCCCAGCGCCTTAAGGGCCGGCAAGCCTCCCGCTCTGACCACATCGGGGGTTTGAAATATGGCCGGATTCTCAAGACCATCGGTGCCGGATACGGAGAACTGCGCGGCCACGGCCTTCAGCGTGGTGGAAGTTTTGGGCGGCAGAGCCGCCAGCCAGCCGGCGTGTTTATAGACAAACGCCCCTGCGCGGTCGGGCCGGGTCCTTGGCGCAAGGCCGTAGCCGATTTCACCGAGGACATCATAAAGGTCGTAGTTTTCCATGCCCTCAAGTTTCTGTATCAGCATGGCCGAACGGCCGGCGTCGGGCAGATGGCCCATCATTTCCTTCCGCTCGGACGGATTTATCCAATGGCTTCTGAAAACATCCAATGTCGGGGCTTCCCCGACCAGCTTGGCCGCCAGAATGGACTTATATTCATCCACGGTGACCGGCTGGGTTTTGCCGTCTTTCATGGTCAGGATATAGCGCCCCGCGTCCGTTACATGGATGTCGAAACCTTCCACCTGGATGGGCGGCGGGGGTTCCTGTCCTCCGCCGCCTTTACCATGCGGAGGCTTCAGTTTTGTTATAAATTCTTTGTTAAAGAGCCTTGTCGCGTTAGTATAGTCGTAAATGCTGAACATCAGCTTGCCGGTAGGCGCGTCCAACCGCATTCCGCGGCCTATCATCTGGTAAAAAGCGATAGGGGAGACGACATATTTAAAAAAGACGATGTTTTTAACCACAGGCACATCAACGCCGGTGGTAAGCAGTTCCACCGTAGTTGCGATAAAATGTGAGCGGGACGCGCCACGCAAATCGGCCAGGTATTGGCCGCCGACGCTGGCCGTGCATTTGAAGGCGTAGTGGTCAAGTCTGGTCTTGGCCTGTTTATGGCACCAGTCGGCATAGAGGTTATTCATAACAGCGGCAACAACATCGGCATGATTATCCCGGGCGCAGAAAATTATGGTTTTCTGTTCAGGCCCGCCGGTATCAATGAGCCGTTCAAAAAGATGCGCGCACATGGCGGCAACGCGCTCCGGCATCCAGAGCTTGCTTTCCAGGTCCCCCGGCTGGTAACTTTTCTGGATCTGTCCCGGGTCCGCCGCCCCGCCGGTAATGGCGTTCGTCACGGATTTTCCGGTAAGCTCTTTTTTTGTGATTTTGGCTTTCCGCTCGCAGGTTTTCTTATTGTCATGAAACAGATCGTAACGGTGAATTTCGCAGGCCGCGAGATAGCCGTCCTCAATACCCTGGCCTAAATCGTATTCATAAACCGGCTCGCCGAAATGTTTAACATTATCCGCCGTGATCAGCGCGTCCGCCACAGCGTCGGCTGTCCTTTCGGTTATCTGGAGCTTGCGGGGCGTGGCGGTCAATCCGACCTGGACGGCGTCCGGGTTCCTGGTAAGGACCTGCGACCATTTCCCCCATGCCGAGCGGTGACATTCGTCAATAATGATGTGGCTGAAATAATTCTCCGGATAATTTTTTATCAGGAAACTGGCGCTGGCTTCATCCGTGTCCACGTTTAAAGTTTGATAGGTGGCGATATGGATGCGGGCGTTGCGGGCGTGATTCCTGCCGCCGGCGTCCTTATACACTTCTGCGGCGTCCGTGCCGAATATATTCTGAAACGCGCCAAGCCCCTGGCTGCGCAGTTCATCCCTGTCGCAGACAAAAAGGGCGCGGCGCAGTTGCCCCGCGTCGGCGACTCGTTTAAGCAGATTGACGGCGATAAAAGTTTTACCGGCGCCGGTCGCCAGGGAAAGCAACGCCCTGCGCGGCTTATTTTCCCGCTCGCACCGGGCGAGCTTTTCAAAAACGGCCCGGATAGCGGCGTCCTGGTAATACCGCCGCCCGGCCTCTCCGCTGGTATAACGGGCCAGCAACGGTTTTGCCGCGGGGTCTTCAAGACTGAAGCCCATTCCCTTTTCATAGCGGCGGCGAAGCTCTTCGGGTGTTGGAAAGTCTCTTATCAAGCGGGGAGCGCTTGTCAAGCCGGAAAAACTGTCAAATTCCACGAATTTATGGCCGTTGCTGGAGAAGCAGAACGGAACATTCATCCTTTTGCAAGCGGCATAAGTTTTTGCCTGCTCCAGACCGTGGGCGGCGGGTAGGCGCTCGGCTTTGGCTTCAATGAGCGCCACAGCCACCGGTTGGGATTCGGCATTGATTTTGATGCGGAGAATATAATCGGTGCGGCCCTTGGCGCGCTTACGGGGTTTGCCATCAATAATTTCAATGGCACCGGCTGTTTCCTCGCGGCGGATGAGGTCTTCCGTCCAGCCGTGGGCGTGAATGGCCGGGTCTATTAATTTCGCTCTGGTATCCGCTTCGTTAAGGCTCATGGCTAAATCTTCGCCTTCCCGTTAAACCCGTTCTTGCGGCTGTGGGCGTCCGGGGAAAGCGCTTCCTCGGTGAACTTTATCACCGCCGGATTTTTGGAGACGCGCAGTTCGTCCGGGGCGCCGGTAACGTCGAAATTGCCGTTGAAGAGCATG
>JAHJSU010000225.1 GCA_018829985.1 Elusimicrobiota bacterium
CATCTGGCGCGGGGTGGACATGCCCTGGCTGCTGCTCGCCCCCGGCATCAAAGAGCTGGGCAAACACGGGCTCCTGTCGCTTATGAACCGCGGAGCCGTCATGAACAGGCTGCAGCGCGTTCACATGCCGGAGAATGTGACTACGCATTTCGTCACCGTCCGCCACAAGCTGACTACCAGCCCGGAGATGCGGCAATTCGAGCCGATCGCCAACTGGTATTCCAATGAGCTGGGGAAGGGCGAGCTCAAGAAGCTGTGGGAGTTCCTGCGCAAGGGGGGTACGGATTTAAATAAGCTCGACGGGTTCGCCCTGGGCGGGATTATCCGCAAACAGGGTCTCCAGAACCTTTGGCGGACTCTGGCGCGCGACGCCGATTACGCGGCGCATGAGGCGGAGATCAGGGACGCCGCCGTCCAGGCCCGGACAATCGGGGAATTCGCGACCCGCTACGATGCGGCCGTTGAAAAGATCGTGGACACTTTCAACGTGCCGTACCACACCGAATTCATGTGGCTGGATCCGGCGTTTTTGCCCTGGATACGCAATAAGCTGCAGGATTGGAACGCCCTGCCGGCATAAACACGGCCCCGGGGATAATTTAATACTACATGAATCATTATTTTGTGATTTTTGTGCCGTCGGTGTTCAAAATGGCATGTAGTGGCGACTTGCCTCTCCGTCGTGACCACGGAAGCCGGACTAAATAGCCGGTTTATACGCCCTCGCAATACGTTCTATAAGTCTGGTATCAGCCAGCGCATCCTCAAGGCCTGTGTCCGGCTGTCTGCCGGTCGTCACGCATTCATGGAAGTGATGCAGTTCCAGGCGGAAAGCCTCGTCCATTGATACGGTCACCTTGCGCTCGACCACACGGCCTTTTTCCATGGCTTCCACGGTGACCGGCGTAGGAAAATGCCGAAAATAGGGCGCCGGGAACGTAATCGTCACGCGGCCTTCCGGGCTCAGAAAAAGCAGCTCTTCCCTGTAATTGCGCACGCCGGCCAGAAAGATCCAGCTGAAGGCGCACCTCACATCGCGCTTCCACCTCAGCACCGCATGCATGCATCGCCCGCCCTTCCAGAACTCCGAAAAAAGAACCTCCTCCGGCTCGCCCAGAATTCCGCGCACGGCATTAATGTCGTGAATCAGGCTGTTGAAGAGCAGAAAAGCGGCCACGCGCTGTTCCTCGGGCGCGTCGGCGCCGATGACGGCGTCGATGCCCCGGCGCGGTGGGCCGCTGTTGACGAACGCCGCAAGTCCGTCGGTGGCCTCGCTGTCCGCACGGCCGGCCTGTTCGGGACCGGGAACCGGCTCGATATGGTAGTGGCGGCGGGCCCATGCATCCACCGGGTGCAGGACGTCCACGCGGACCATGCGCAGGTCGTTAAGCCCGCGGATTTGCTCCCTTGCATAACAGTAGCCGGGGTCGTAGCGCTTGTGATAGCCGACCATCAAAGTAACGCGCGCAGCGCGGACGGCTTGGGCGGCGGCTTCAACCTCGCCGAGATTTTCGCCCAGCGGCTTTTCCACAAAAATGTGCTTTCCGGCGCGCGCCGCGTCGCTGACGGGCCGGCTGTGCGAACCACCCGAGACGATCAGCACGGCGTCTATCGGCTCTTCCAGAAGCTTCCGGTAATCGGCGTGCAGCCGGCCGACATGGTAACGCCGGCCCACGAGCTCCAGCGCTTTGCCGTCCACATCCGAAAGCGCCTCCACCGAAAACATATCCGGCCGCTCGAACAGGAACGGCAGATGCATCATCTGGGCAATTCCTCCACAGCCTATCACTCCGACGCGAAGCTTTTGTGTCATGCGATCTCCTTCTAACTGTAACTACTCAGCCACTAAGACACCAAGGCACAAAGAAAGTTTATGGATCAAACGGTTTGTTGTCTGATTTCCTTCGTGTCTTTGTGACTTTGTGGCTGAGTAGTAACTTCTAACTAATTAAATCCGAGGCTCCGGAGATACTGCCGGCTCTCCCGGGCGCACCTGAACGGGTCCGGCTCCATATGTCCGGCGTCATCCGCCACCACGTCCTGCTCCACTATTATCCAGCCCGAATACCGGCTGTCGCGGAGCAGTCTGGTGAGCGCAACGAAATCGACCGAGCCCTTGCCGAGCGGCACGAACACGCCGCGCAGCCAGGCCGTTTTCATATCGAGTTTTTCGGCGCGGACGGCGTCCAGTTTGCTTTTGTCTATGTCCTTGTAGTGCACATACCTGATCCTGGAAGCATGCCGCCGCATCAGTTCAAGCGGGTCGCCGCCTCCGTAGACGCAATGCCCCGTATCAAGAAGAAGATTTATCCTGTCCGGGTTCGTCATCTTCAGCAGGCGCTCTATCTCCCCGGCTGTTTCAAAGTATGTGCCTGCGTGATGATGAACGACAATGCGCATTCCCAGTTCGTCAAAAAGAGCCTTGCCGACGGCCTCAAGGGTTTTCACAGCCGCGTCCCATTGCGCATCGCTCCAGCCCTTCGGAGACCGTCCGGCTGTTTTTGCGCGTTCATCGTCGCCGGCATCGGCCACTATGACTTCTTCCACGTTTTGCGTGCGCAGAAGCCTTCCCACTTTAAGCGCGTCTTCACGCGCCTGCGCCAGGATCTCAGGGTCTGAAAGCCGTACAGGCACGAATGAGGAGCCGAGAGCGAGTTTCCGCCTGCCTATCTCCTCCGCCAGCCGCGCAGGGTCGGCGGGCAGGTACCCGTAGGGCCCGAGTTCCGTGCCCTCGTAGCCGGCCTCCTCTATCATGTCCAGGACTTCGCCAAATGGAAGCTGCCTGGTCTCGCAGAACTCCGGCCCAAAGATGCCGAAACTTACCGGCGCATTGCCGACGCGTATATTCATATCCTCCTCCTTACATTTTAAACTCCGGGCCGGCCGGAAAGGAAACTTGCAAAAATCGCGCCTGGGAATCAAATTTTGGCGCCGGCGATACGGTTCCCGCATTCGTCAAAAAAATGAAAACCGCTCTTGTCAAAACGGAGCTTCACCCTCTCGCCGGTTTTCGGGGGCCGGCTTTTCGGGATCCTGGAAAGCAGGATCACCTCCCCGATCGAGAGACTCACGGTCATCTCCGAACCCAGCTGTTCGACATCGTCAATCACAGCCCTGGTCCGCCCCCCGTCCGAATCAGGCTCAAAAAACACCTGCTCCGGCCGGATTCCCAGGGTAAGCTTCGCCCCGTTCGCAAGGCCGATATTTTCATCTATGCCGACGGAAAATTCTCCGGCGGAAAACCTCAAATCTCTCCCTTCTTTTTCCAATTTGCCCTCAATAAGGTTCATCGGCAGGCTGCCGACAAATCCCGCCACAAAAACATCAGCCGGCTCGGTGTAAATCGTTTCAGGGCTCGCCACCTGGATCAACCTGCCGTCTTTAAGCACCGCCACCCTGTCGCTCATTGCCATGGCTTCAGTCTGGTCATGGGTGACATAAACCGCGGTGATCCCCGTCTCCTTCTGGATGCGTTTGAGGAACCGCCGCGCTTCCTGGCGCAGCTTGGCGTCCAGGTTCGACAAGGGCTCGTCAAAAAGATAGACGAGAGGATCCTGCACCATGGCTCTTGCAACCGCCACCCTCTGCTGCTGGCCGCCGCTCAGTTGGGACGGCATCCTTTGAAGAAGCCCTTTCAGGGAAAGCCTCTCCGCGACCGACTTGACCTTTTCCTGTATCCGGCCTCCCGGCGTCTTTTTGATCACAAGAGGATAAGAAATGTTCTCCGCAACGGTCATATGAGGATACAGGGCGTAGTTCTGAAAGACCATTGCCACCTTTCTTTGCCCGGGAGGCAGGTATGTAACATCCCGGTCGCCAATCCATATTTCTCCTTTGTCCGCCGTTTCCAGGCCCGCTATAAGCCTCAGCATGGTGGTTTTGCCGCAGCCGGAAGGCCCCAGCAAAGTGAAAAATTCTCCCTCGGCTATCTCCACGCTGATCCCCTCAAGCGCGGTATGATTTCCAAACTGCTTGTGTATATCCTTAAATACCAGCTTAGCCATTGTGAATCTCCCGTAAAGGTTAGTAACTGCTCAGGTTGTCAGGTTCAGAGTTCACGGTTATCTTTTCCCCATGCTTTTTCAAGGCTATGCCAGTGCCGTATCAGAGGCTATGCCTATCAGACGGCCAACCGTTGAACCGTTTCCGCCGGAGGCGGATCCGCCGGGCCGTTTGGCGGAAAACCGCTGAACCGTGAACCTGCGTAGTAACAGAGGTCAGCCTTTTATTCCTCCGAAGAAGCCGAATCCGTAACGCCGGCTGATCCAGAAATAGATCACCAGAACCGGCAGCGTGTAAAGAAGCGAGTAGGCCGAGATCACCCCGATGCGCGGAATGCCGACTTCAGAGAAGAACTGATAGATGGCTACAGCGATCGGGATCTTCTCGTTTGAGCGTATAAGGACAAAGGGCACGAGGAAATTGGACCAGGTGTTTACGAATGTAAGTACGGCTATCACAGCCAGGCCCTGCCGCGCGAGCGGAAACGCCACATAGCGGAAAAGCTGCACCGGAGAGCTTCCGTCGACAAGCGCAGCCTCCTCATACGCCCTCGGTATCCTGTCCATAAAATCCTTGAGGATGAAAATTGCGGTGGGCAAAAAACCGGCCGCGAATATCAGAATCACGCCGATGTGCGTGTCGATCAAATGGAGGCGGCTGTTAAGGGTATAGATCGGGACCATGGCCGCAACACCGGTCACCACGCTGGAGAAGAGCAAAAGGACCGACAGAATCGCCTGCTTCCCGGAAAAATTCGCGCGCGATAAGGAATAGGCCGCAAGCGAGCCCAAAACCACCACAAGAATCATAGCCCCGCCCGAAAGGATGAGCGAGTTCTTGAAAGCAATAAGCGCCGTGCGGTTGGCGGCGATTTTCAGGAAGTTGCCCAGGGACGGCTGGGAAAACTTGACCGCCAGGGTCGGCTCCGCGGAAAAAGGCGTGGAAACAAGCCACAAAAGCGGCAGAAGAAAGAATACTCCGATCAAAACAAGGGCGGCCAGGATGAAAGGTCGTGTTCCATACCGGGTGCGCATCATGCCCGCCTCCTTCTTTGAGCGTACAGGTAGACGGCCGCAAAGCCCAGGTTGATCAAAAGCAGGATGGTGGAGACGGCCGCTCCGTGGCCCAGCTTGAAGTATTGGAAAGACGTCCGGTAAACGTAGACGGGAAGGATCTCGGTTGAAAAGGCCGGACCTCCCTGGGTAAGCAGGAAAGGCGTGAAAACATTGAATGTCCAGAGCGTGATCAGGATGGTGTCGGTGAGAAGAACGGGCCGGATCATCGGAAGGATGATGTCTTTGAACTGTCTCCAGGCCGAGGCGCCCAGCACCTGCGCGGTTTCAAGGTAAGAAGGAGGGATCGTCTCTATCGCCGCCGTGAATAAAAGCATTGAGAACGCCGTGCCGCGCCAGGTATTGAAAAGGATGATGGAAAAGAGGGCATGATCATAGAGCCAGTTGACAGGACCGAGATGAACCAGGCCGAGAAGCGTGTTTAAAAGGCCGAAGTCCCGGTCCAGGAACGCAATCCATAAATAGGCCACTACAACCTCGGGGATAATCCAGGCCAGGATTGCCGCGGCTTTTAGCACGGGCTTAAGCCAGCTTCTCTCTTTGTGGAGAACGACCGCAAGGAAAAGGCCGAGCGCCACCTGTCCTATCCAGCCGGATGCCGCGACAAAGATAAAGCTGAGTTTCAGCGCGTTATAAAAGAAACGATCCTGAAAGATCCTGCCGAAATTCCCAAGACCCACAAACGAGGGCATGACCGACTTGATTCCGGTAAGAGACTCGTCGGTAAGCCCCAGGTAAAGCACCCACACCGCGGGGAAAACCATGAAAATCGCGATCACCGCGAGGCCGGGGAACAGAAACCCGGCGGTGGCGCGACGGGATAGAACATTCATCTTCGTATCACTTTATTCTTCCCCGCGATCAGGGCGATTGATTTTCCAAAGTCCTTGATGGCCTCCTCCACCGTCTTTTTTCCCGTGATTACCTCCTCGGTCATAAGCTGGACCTGGAAGGATACCTCGGGGTATTCGGAAATACCCGGCCTGGAGCGGGTTACAGGAACCAGGGCCTCGCCGCTTTTCGATATGAATTTATTGGACTGGACTACAGGGAGGCGGGCAATGTCCTTTCGGGTGGGAGAAAAGGGAACGAGCGAAAAAAGGCGCGCCATATTCCCGGAGGAATTGAGCTCGGAGATAACCTTCCAGGCCAGTTCCGGATGCGGGCTGGAGGGATTGATAATAAGCCCGCTCCCGCCTGAAACGCTCACAAACCCCGGCGCTTTTTTGTCGCCGCTTCCCGGCATTTTTGCCCATCCTATCCTTTCATCCCTGTCACGAATACCCCAGGAACTTTCAGGCTTGAGCACGGAGGTGTAGAACCATGTTCCCTCAATATAGCATGCAATCCCGCCCTTTTGGAAAAGCTCAAATGATTTCTCCCTTGCGTGGCCGGCCAGCTGGAGTTCCACGTCGGCCAAATTCTCCTTAACATATATCCTCCGGTAGAACTCCAGCGTGCGCCGCAGAGCTGCGCTTTCCACCACCCACTTCCCTTTCTCTTCGTCATAAAGCTCCCCGCCCGCGCCGAAAAGCAGCATCAGGAACCCCTGCATGGCGGTAGCCTCGCCCATCTTAAGGCCTGCGTTGATCTGGAGCGGGATAACGCCGGGCCGGCTGGCCTTGATCTTGCGGGCCGCGTCAATGATTTCCTCCCAGTTTCCCGGCTGCCAGGGAAGCCTGATGCCCGCCGCCCGAAAGCAGGGCTTATGGTAAAAGAGCATTCGCACATCCGTGTCCCGCATTATCAAATATGTATGGCCCTTATAGCTTCCCATTCGCCGCATGGAGTCGTACAGGTGTTTTACCCCGGGCCACGTTTCAAGATATGCATCCAGGGGCGTGATGAGCCCTGCATCCGCGAATTCCGGAATCCAGAACTGGTCGAGGCCGATTATATCCGCGCCTTTTTTGCTTTTGATGTCGAGCGCTATCCTGACCTTGAAATCCTCGTCCATAATACCCGCGGTCAACAGCTTTACCTTGATTCCAAGTTTCTTCTCTATACCAGGCAGCACCTCGTCATACCACTCAACATAGCGCGAATTCTTGCCGCCCCGCACGGCGTTTTCAAGGATGGTGACCGTTGTGACCCCGGGCTCCGGCGCCCGGCAGGAACAAAAAACCAGAGAGATGAAACCGAGAAGGGAGAAAAAAAGCGGAACAGGACGGTTTTGCATTTTTTTATTCTATCAAAAACCGGTATGTTTGTCTATTCAGGCGTTTCGCCGGTGGTTATGATATAATTTGCAAGAATGGAAAATTCCAATGAAGCGGTGGATTATGTAAACACCGTTATAGGCACGCCAATGGCTGGCTTTACAAAAGATCTGGATGGCGGCGGGACCATGCCCTGCGTGGGCAATCCGTACGCCATGACGAATTTCACGGCGCAAACCCGCGAAAACAGGATGAACCGCATGCCTTACGTATATGAGGACCCGGAGATCATCGGATTTATGGCCACGCACCAGCCCACCGTGTGGATGGGCGACTACGGCTATGTGTCGGTCATGCCGCAGGTCGGCAAGCTCAGGGCGCTTCCGGAAGAGCGGGCATTAAAATATTCTCATGACGAAGAAACCGCCAGGCCCCATTATTATTCCGTGTCGCTGGATGCGGGAGGCGGCAATAAAATCAGGGCGGAGATAGCCGCCGCGAGCCGCGCCGGAATTTTCAGGTTTACATTTCCCGAAGCGGAGGAAGCCCGTTTGATCATACAAGGCATCAATCTGAACCCCAAGAACGCCGATTGGGCCAATGATTACGCTTCCCGCCTGAAAAGCCTTAAAGGTTATGTGAAGGTGGATAAGGAAAAGAACGAGATAACCGGGTATAATCCGGACCGGATGTCGGCCCAGCTGGGGCCGGAACTTCCTTCTTTCAGAGGATATTTCATCATCCGGTTTGACAAAAAAATGGAATCATCCGGAACCTGGGACTGCGATACGATTAACGTTTTGTCCGCCGAACAATATGGAACCCGGATGGGGGCTTATGCCGGTTTCAAAACAAAAAAGGGCGAAAAGATAAAGGTGAAGATCGGAACTTCTTTTATAAGCCTGGAACAGGCCGGGGAAAATATGCAGAAGGAGATTCCTGACTGGGATTTTGACCGGGTGGTTAAAGAGACGCGCGATAACTGGCAGCATAACCTGAGCCGCATCGCTATAAACGGCGCTGCCGAAGACCAGAAAACCGTTTTCTATACGGCCATGTTCCATGCTCTGCTTTTTCCGAGGGAATTCTCGGAATACGGCAGATATTACAGCGCTTTCGACGATAAAGTTCATGAAGGGACGGCGGCGTATAACGATTATTCACTGTGGGACACGTTCAGGGCTCTTCATCCGCTGCTGATTTTAATACAACCGGAAAGAGTCAACCCCATGATACGGTCCCTCCTGCAGATTTATAAGGAAGGAGGATGGCTGCCCATGTGGCCCAATCCCGCGGAGACCAACATCATGATAGGAACCCATGCGGACGCGGTTATCGCCGATGCCTGGGTGAAAGGCTTCAGAGGATACGACACGGAACTGGCGTATGAAGCCGTACGGAAGGATTCTATGGTTCCGCCTGACAATGACACCAAAAGAGACTGGGGGGACCGCGATCCGTGGACCGGCTACGAGGCGCGCGGGGGCTTGAGCTATTACCATTCTTTAGGCTACGTGCCCGTCGACAAAACCAGGGAGTCCGTCTCCCGCACCCTGGAATATGCTTACGATGATTTTTGCGTATCCAGGCTGGCAAAAGATTTGGGGAAGACCGAAGATTACGAAAGACTGACGGGCTGGAGCAAAAATTACGCCAATCTTTACAACAAACGGACGGGTTTCATGGCCCCCAGGCTGTATAACGGCGCCTGGCACGATAAACCCGATGAAGGGTTTACGGAAGGAAGCCCGTGGACATATCTTTTCTGCGTCATGCAGGATGTCCCTGGAATGATCGACTTAATGGGCGGCAAGGAGAAATTCACCGCAAAACTGGACGAAAATTTCGCGGGGGGACACTACCGCCACGACAACGAGCCGGGCCATCATTACATATATCTTTACGATTACGCGGGCCAGCCCTGGAAAACCCAGGAATTGGCGAGGAAACACACGACGGTCAATTTCCGCAGCCAGCCGCTCGGGATAAACGGCAACGACGATTGCGGACAGATGTCGGCCTGGTATATTTTCAGCGTGATGGGATTTTATCCGGTCACTCCGGGCACGGATATTTATGCGATCGGAGCGCCGCAGTTCCCGGAACTGACGCTGAACCTTACGGCGGACGGAAAGCCGCGCAAGCTGGAGATAATTGCGAAAGATCTTTCGGAAGAAAACAAGTACGTGCAGTCCGTAGAGCTTAACGGAAAGCCCGTAACAACGCCTTTTCTCAGCCATTCCGATATCATCGGGGGAGGCTCGCTCGTCTTCACGATGGGAAAAGCCCCGAATTATGATTGGAAATAAAGGGCGTTCCGGGGAGGCGCGGCGCCCGGCCCCATGCTATCCGATTGCCCGGGGCCATAGGGCCTAAATCAAGCTGGGACTAAAGCCTGCTTATTATTTAGGCACATGGGCACTGGCGAGCTCCTGATTTCTGATGTATCCTATTAATACTACAGTGTATTACGTGGTTTTTACAGTGCGATGCACTTAAAATGCCGGGGTATTAATGTCGGGGTTATTGAGGAAACAATGAAAGATAAATTGCTTATCAATATGGCTATCACTGCCGGAAGCGTAAAACCCGAAGCGGTCAAGCCATTTAAAGCGAATCATTCCAGGATTGCCGTTCCCGCAACAGTCCTTCTTTTAATTCTGGCCTCCTGGAACTCCTTTTTTCGAATTTCCACGGCGCATGCCGGCGCATACGAAGAACTTGCTTCCCATGCCGAAAGCCCGGGCCTTCCTTCGCCTCAAGCCTCAAATACCGGTTCTGATTGGCAGTTCGTTCCTCCGCCCCCTCCTGACGCGGAACTTCCGCTCAACGGGGATGTGAAGGAAATCATCGAGAACCTGAAAAAAGAACAGGCGCCGGATATCCCGGCCGCCCTGTCTTCCCCTTCTGAAGTCCGGCAGACAGTCCCGCCTGTTCTGCGCAGTTCCCTCAATAAAAATCTCGGAGGGGCCGGTTTCACCTTCGTTCATCTGACCGACGTGCACATCGGCGAGGCCGATGATGGCGGTTATCATGTCGATTACGGCACGCCGGGCTATGATGATGCGCCGCCGGCCGGAGACATAGGAGGTCCCGCCCGGCGCCTGCGCCGGATTGTGAACTGGATCAACGCCAACAGGGACGCGGAAAACATCAGGTTCGTCATTGTTACAGGCGACTTGACCGCCTCCGCTGAAAAGTCGCAGTTTCTTAAAGCAAAGGAAATTCTGGATGCCCTGACCGTTCCTTATGTGCCGATGATCGGCAATCACGATATCTGGCCTTTTACGTTTGATTCCGAGGCGCCGGCGCCTTTCGGCGACCGGTATTTCAAGGATGTCTTTGCCCCGACCTTCGACAAATTGAAAACTTTCTTCCCTGAATGGGATGACGGCACGAGGCTTGTTCCGGCCTGGAACAGCGAACAAAAGGTAGAAAGCTGGTTCCAGAACTACGCTTTCAGCTACGGAGGATATCACTTTACCTGCCTTGATTTTAATTCACGACAACACGCTATCAACAATGGCGCGCTTCCGTCGGCGGTATATCATATCCCGGGTTTTGGCGAAAAAGGCGTGGTCCCTGAGGCACGGCTATACAGCCGTATTCCCGAAGGAGCTTTTCCCTGGCTGAAGTCGCACTATGACGGCTATCCGGGCAAGGGAAATCACAACATGCTTATGTTCGCCCACCATCCTCTGACAAAGGACGGGTACAACTTCATAATGTCATTTTCTTATAAGGAATATCACAAGCTGACTCATTATTTAAATGCTAAGGGAAACAAGCATCATACCGGTTTATGGGCCGCCGGGCATCTGCATCGCAATTGGGAATACAATGTGAAAACATTGAACCTGAAAGACACCATCTGCCCCGGAATAGAAACCGGCGCGACAAAGGATGGTCATATGCGTCTGATTACCGTATGGGGGGCAAGTTTATCAAATTGAATTTTTGTCATTGCGCAGGAGGATATGGCCATGAAAAACAAACCGCATAGAGGAGCTTTAAGCCTGATGGCGGTCATTGGGGCTATTATCGTTTTACAATGCCGCTGCACTGTAACGGCAAACGATCAGGACATTTCGGCGTTTGATGAACTTAAGCTCCAGTCTCAAGACGCGGACGCGGATTTTGCGTTGTCCGTGCCGCAAGTGCCTGCGCCCCCGGCCGTCAGGGGCGACGTATTGCCCAGGCACGGGGCCGTAGGCGAGGTGCTGAATCCCCGGTTCCTCGAACTGGGCGAAGACATTGCAAAAGAATCGATAGCCGACTGGAAAAGACGCCTGAAAGAAAACGGCGGCCGGCCCAGCATTGTGCCGCTTACACCGATAAATCCGGCCAGGGAGATCCTGCTATGCATACCGGGGCATGGGATGAATTTCCAGAATATGCACGCGCTGGCAAAACTTGAGGACACATATCAGGTGCTCATTGCCGTAGCGGACGAAAACAGATCCATGGATAAAGCCGGCCGCGGCATTGCCGACATCGCCGACGCCGTGGAGCGGTTTATGAAATACCGCCGGAAGCTCGGTCTCATATACGGCCTCGCTGCGAACCCCGAACTCAGGCTTGTGGCCCACAGCCTGGGCGGCGGCATAGCCCAGCTTATGCTTCAGGAACTCGTGGACCGCAAAGAGCTCCACGACGGGCCGGGCAGCATATTTTCAAGGGTCATTTTCATAGGGATGGATTCCATCTGGCGCGGGGTGGACATGCCCTGGCTGC
>JAHJSU010000226.1 GCA_018829985.1 Elusimicrobiota bacterium
CTGAACGTTGAATAAGCTGCTGGAAAAGCCCTCATTTATTCGTAACTACTCAGGTTGTCGGGTTCAGGGTTCACGGTTATTCTTTCTTCATGCTTTTTCAAGGCTATGCCAGTGCCGTATCAGAGGCTATGCCTATCAGACGGCCAACCGTTGAACCATTAAACCGCTGAACCTTGAACCTGTTTTATCAGATATAGCTTTTTGTCCGCCATGCGGTAAAACATCGGCAGCACCTTCACCCTGGGATATTTCAGGTTCAACCGCCGGGCCTCCGCCAGGACGAACTCTATCTCGTTGCCTATCTCAAAAAGCGGGGCGTATGTCAGGAAATGTTCCATGGCCCTTTTATGGGTCCAGCCGGCATTTTTCACGAGCCCGGATACGAACGCGCCGCGCTTTGAAGCCAGGTTCACCATGCCGCAATTATCGTGCGCTATCAGAACAATATGCCGTACGCCGCCGATACCCACGGCGTAGGAAATTTTAAACTCGCTGTAGCGGATATTTCCGCCGCCGGTTCGCAGGATATACGCGAAATTATCCGGCAGGCGCAATTGCTTTCTGTTATCCATGCACATGCAGATAAGCAGTTTGGCCTTATCGTATTTCCCCAGCGGTTGGCCGCAATTGTGATACTCCAGCAATCGGCCGAACGGCGTGCGCCGTAAAATCTTCGGGATATCAGCGGCTGAACGAACCGGTTTTAGACAGCTAAAATAATTTGTCATAAATTTATAAAGACCCTCGCCAGTTTGGATACGGCCCAGCTTATAAAGCCGCTGACGGCCCGCGTCAAAAGGCGGTCAGGATAAACGCCAGCAGGATCAGCAGCAGGATCGCCATGCTGATCCGGCTCTTCCATTGAGGGCTCATCTTGGATTCTCCCTGGCCCCGGCGGGGGCCTGGCCCCCGCTCCCGTGGGGATCTTCTTCGTGTTTTTTCTTGATTAGAACGGAGGCCAGAATAGACAGCGCTAAAATTCCAAGCACGATCCCAAGCGAGACGCCTGTGGGGATCTTATAAACGTCCACCAGGAGCATCTTTATTCCAACGTAGCAAAGGACGACCGAAAGACCGATTTTCAGATACCGGAACATGCCCATGACGCCGGCCAGGAGGAAGTAAAGCGCCCGCAGGCCCAGTATAGCGAAGACGTTGGAAGTGTAAACGATGAAGAAGTCGGGAGTTATGGCCAAGACCGCGGGGATCGAATCCACCGCAAAGACAAGGTCCGAGGCCTCCACCACGATGAGCGCCGCGAAAAGGGGGGTCGCGCGCCAGACGCCCCCGTTCTTTACGAAGAAGTCCTCGCCGAAGTTCTCTTTGGTGAATGGCAGGAACCTTCTGAAGAGGCGAAGAAGGGTGTTTTCCTCCGGCTCAATCCTTTGCTCCCCGAGTATACCCATTTTGATTCCTGTATAAACAAGGAAAGCCCCGAATATATAGATAATCCAGTGGAAGGCGTTGATGAGCTGCACACCCGCCAGGATCAAAACAAAACGCATCACAAGCGCGCCGAGAATGCCCCAATGGAGGATACGTGGCTGGTACCTGGCCTCAACGCCGAAGTGGGCAAAGATCATGATAAAAACAAACAGATTGTCCACCGAGAGGCTTTTCTCGATGACGTAGGCCGTCAGGAATTCCAGGGCTTTTTGCTTGCCCATGAACTGATAGATTCCCAGATTAAAGAGAAGGGCCAGGCTGATCCAGACGACGCTCCAGAAAGCGGCCTCACGGATGGAAACCACATGCGCGTGGCGGTTGATGATTTTAAGATCCACGTAAAGCAGACCGGCGACGACCACGTTAAATATGATCCAAAGAATAACTTCGTTGCTCACAGGTTTCTCCCCTCTCTCCCGCGGCCCTTCGCCGATGCCGGGCCCGATCTTCTTACAGTCAAAACAGCCAGACGAGAAGCGCGATTAAAAGCGACACCACGACCGCCATATGCCACCCCGACAGAAATTCGGTTTGCAGGCCGAGGAAATCCATAGTCAGTTTAACCGCGGCAACAACGCACAGGATAATCCAGGTGAACAGCCAGGCGCGCCTCAGCGGCCTGAACGAAGCCTTCCCGGAAAAAATCTGTAAATATTTATGGGACAGAGTCATGCTTTTACCCCCGTAATGGCCCCCCGGGGGCGTCCTGAGATTTTAAGGATCGCCGGCGATCCGCGCAAGGAACATTACGAAAGCGTTTATTATTCCCTGCTTTGTTTTTCAAACATCTTTCTTCCACCGTCTTATTTCGTTGCGAAATCTTTCCAACCGCGCGTGCACATCGGGCCGCTTGGAACGGATATAGGTCTTACACCTCAGAAGCAGCCACCGGGCTCGCGCCGACTTCAGGGAAAGAATCATCACACCGGCCATTACAACCAATATGCCGGGGCCGGGCGCCGGGATCAAAATGATTCCAACGATGACGACTAGCCAGCCCAGCGTGAGGATGCACCATCGCTTGAGCGTTCTCACCGCTGTCCGCCGGCGGTCTCCGTCCGGCCCATTATCGCGTCTCCGACATCTTGCGGATCAATCTCTCCACTTCCTTGATCTCGTTTCCGTAAGCGGCCAGATCCCCGCGCTTCAGATGGGATTGGGCCTTCTCAAAGCGCTCCCGGGCCTGCCGGGCCAGATCCTTGAGGCCAGGTCCTCCGGCGGACGGCGGGGTTCCGGACCCCGGCATGGCGGCCCTTCCGCCAAAGATGCGGTTGAGGGATTCTTCCAGGTTCTCCTCCATGGCTATGACGTTTCCGTAGGCCACGATGACCCTCTTAAGCTCGGGCAGACCTCCGCCCGTGGCCTCCAGGTAGAGCGGCTGGACGTATATCAGCGAATTTTCTATCGGGATGACCAGCAGACTTCCCCGGAGGACCTTGGACCCTCCCTGGTTCCAGAGGCTGAGCTGCTTGGAGATCTCCGATTCCTGGTCAATGCGCGACTCTATCTGCTGGGGGCCGTAGACCAGTTTCTGCTTGGGAAAATTATATACCAGAAGTTTCCCGTAATTAGGCGCGTCGCAGCGGGCCGCCATCCAGGCGATCATGTTCTCCTTGCGGGCCGGAGTGAAAGGCACCATCAGGATGAACTCCTCCCTGTCGCCCACAGAAGCCAGTTTCATGATGGTGTAATAAGGCGCCATGCTCTTCTGGACCTGGTTGCCGAAAGACTTTTCCGGGATCTTCCAGAGGTCCTCCTTGTTGTAGAAGACCTGCGGGTCCGTCATGTGGTAGGTGCCGTAGATGTCCGCCTGGAGGGAGAAGAGATCCTGGGGGTAGCGGATGTGGCTTCTTAAATCCTCCGGCATTTCGGAGATTGGCTTGAACACCCCCGGAAAGATCTTCCCATAGGTTCGGACGATAGGGTCGGACTCATCCGAAACGTAAAAGGCAAGACTTCCGTTATAGGCGTCCACCACGACCTTGACAGAGTTGCGGATGTAGTTTCCGATCCCGTTTATACTTTCCGAATAGGGGTAGCGGTCGGTCGTAGTATAGGCATCCACAATCCAGTGAAGCTTCCCCTCCCTGGAAATAACCATGTAAGGGTCCTGGTCATAGCGCAGGAAGGGAGCGGCCCTGGAGAGCCTGCCTTGGATGTTCCTGTGGAAAAGGATTCTGCTCTCCGGGGTGATGTCGCCGGAGAAAAGAATTTTGATCTCCCTGAAATGGATCGCAAAAAGGAGTTTTCGCAGAAACCCGCCTATACCCACCCCGCCGGCCCCCGCATACCGGGTGTAGATGTTCTCATCGCCCGAGGGATAGTCAAACTCCTTGGAGCGCGTCTTGACGATGACATAACTCCCCTTGGCCTCGCCATAGTAGATTTCAGGCCGGGTGATTTTAAGACCGGTGGCGGACCGGGGAGGGATATCCTTGATGAAGAACTCGGGGAGGCCTTCGGGTGAGATGCTGTTGACCGGTCCAAGGGTCAGACCATAGCCGTGGGTGTAGGCGAGGTGTTCGTTGATCCAGCTGCGGCTGGGAAGGGAGGCCGGGTCAAGCTCCCTGGGCGAGAGCATCACCTGGCGGTACTCGCCGTTTATGAGGTAACGGTCGTTGTCCACGTCCAGAAAATCGTAGTAGGTCCGTATCTCCTGGAGCTGGCCGTAGGTGGTTTTAAGGGGCGCGTGATCCCAAAGCCGGATGTTTTTGACCGTAAGATCGTTTCGCCTCAGGGCCTGGGTTGTGAGGTTTTCCGCCGGGTCAAACTCCAGCTCCTGGACATTGACTATTCCGAAGGCTTCCCTTGTGTGCTGGATGGCCCGCTGGATATAAGGGGTCTCCTTGACTATTTCGTTGGGAGCCACCACGAAGCGCTGGACGATGCCGCTGTAGACCACGGACAGAAGGCTTCCGCCAGCCAACAGACCGGCGCCGGCCAGGACCAGCCTTAAACGGGAAAAGGGCGAAATCCAGAAGAGCAGGGCGGAAACGAAAGCGGCAAACCGGAGAATCTTCAAGGCCGGAAGGTAGGCGTTCAGATCGGAGTAGCCGGGCCCCGGGGCGACGGCTCTTTGGATATTCAGGAGGTCGTAGATTTTGAGCTGGAAATGGAAGGCCGCCAAAAGGCAGAGCATGCCTCCCAGAACAACCAGGTGATCCCTGGCATGGGGAGAGACCCGGATTCCCCTGTTGGTGAGTAAAAGCTTGCCCCCGAGGACATAGACCGCAATGGCCAGCAGACCTGATAGCGCCAGGATCGCCTGGAAGAGGCTCTGCAAAAACCTGTAAAAAGGCACAGTGAATACATAGAAGCCTATATCTCTGTGGAAAACGGGGTCCCGGGCTCCGAAAGGCGAGGCCTGCCAGAATTTTAAAACGTCCTGCCAGTTGGAGGCTGCCCAGGTCCCTATGAAGAACGCGACAAGGACGCTTCCCAGAAGAAGAATGGGCTGCGCCGCCTCCCTGAACTCTCCCAGATTGGGGAGCTCAGCGGTCTCTTCTTCGCTTAAAACCATGCTTCCTTTCCCGGCCAGCTTTTGGGCAAGGCGCAGATTAAGGAATAAGGCCAGCCAGGCCAATACCGCGCACGAAATGCCCAGCCCCCATTTGGAGAGAAATGACACAAGGAATACTGTGGTAAGCCCCACTTCGTTGAACCAGAAGTAATCAACAATGAGGCCTACGGCCCTGGTTATCAGGCTCAACCCCAAAAAGAGGAAGAAATAGACGACCACGCTTAGTTTTGAAAAGGACTTAGGCATTATTATGGCTCCTTTATTTAAATCTGCGATTCAGACAGTAAAAATGTTAAATTGAACCACAGATGAACACAGGTCAACACGGTTGAATTGCAAATCTTTCATAACTGCTCACCACAGAGACACGGAGAACACGGAGTTTTCCGCCAGAGGCGGACCCGCCGGCTGTTTGGCGGGCACGAAGTTTTTTTCTCTGTGTTCTCTGTGTCTCCGTGGTTTTCTTGCTCACTGGGTAGTTCTACAGCCGCACTTTGCTTCTGTAGTGGCAAAGCTTGCTTTGCCTTTTACGCAGAGCAAGCTCTGCAACTACGCAGATACGTGAAAGAGACATGGGTTCACCGAATATTACCTCGTAAAGTGCGGCTGTAGAAG
>JAHJSU010000227.1 GCA_018829985.1 Elusimicrobiota bacterium
CTTCTCCAGCCTTTGCTCGACGGAATCTATTTTGCCGGTCAGCTTTTGTTCAAGTTCTTTTAGCTCGGTTTTTGTCGCTAGTTTCTGAAGGTCGGCTTTTGTAGCTTGTTCCAACTTCTGAAGGTCGGCTTTGGTCGCTTGCGCCAGTTCCTTCAGATCGGCTTTTGTCGCCAGTTCCTGCAGGTCGGCTTTTGTCGCTGGTTCTGATATATTATTGTCGTTCATTTTGGCCCCCGGAAATTATGTCATGGAAAATCTGATAAATACATTTTACACAATTCCATTCCGGGTCGTAAGAGCCAAAGGACCTATGCCGCCCTGGCTATCAGGCATTTCCCCCACTGCCTGCCTGCCTGCCTGCCTGCCTGCCTGCCTGCCTGCCTGCCTGCCTGCCTGCCTGAGGTATTCTTCGGTCATTTTTTTAGATTTTTGTCAACAAAATTCACCCCCACACCAACCGGGTTGGTGTGGGGGTGAACTGCGCTAAAGGGTAATACTAGTTTTTATGCGGTTTTTGAGCTGTGTGAAAGCGCGGCTTCGCAATTTTAAGTTGGATTCGCGATGTCTTGCGTCGTGTTCGGATTTATAAGCTTCGTAGTAAACAAGGTCGAATGGTCTACGGGATTTTGTTGAAAGAACTTTCCCGTCATTGTGTTCTTTGTATCGTCTTTTTAAATCATTAGTTGAGCCGGTATAAAATTGCCCGTCGGTAGCGCTTTTCAAAATATAGACATAAAACATGAAGATATTTTATCACAAATTTGGTGTGGGGGTAAATGCTTAAAGACCTGATAGTTTTCCAGAAAGCGTATGAGCTTTTAAAATGGATCCATCTGGTAACGGCTAAATTCCCGAAATCGGAGAAATTCGTGCTGGCGGCCAGAACGGAGAACGCGGCGCTGGATTTTCTTGAGGCGGTTATTGAGGCTAATGAAAGCGTTGACAAAGCCGCGCCCCTAAAAAGGGCCGTTCTGGCTCTTGAAAAGCTGCGGATATGGCTGCGCCTGTCCTTTGAACTGAGATATATAGCTATCAGGCAGTAGGAACACGGCGCGAAAATGGCCGACGAAGCGGGCCGCCTGCTGGGCGGCTGGAATAAAAGATTTGGCGGCGCTAAAACGCAGTCTTAAGGGCGCCGCCTTAAGGGCCAGGTCCGAAAGAAAGCGGTGATCCGGGGCGGCAACTGGGACAACGACGCGAACGCCGGGGTGTTTGCCTTCAACGCGAACAACGCCCCGTCCAACGTGAACACGAACATCGGGTTCCGCTGCGGCAGAGGGGTAGGGCTCATGTTATTTTGTCGCGAGCCCTCTTAGGCCAGATGGCGCGCCTTTACGGAGGCGCGCCCCGCGCAACCCTCCCTACGGCAGGCCTGCTCCTTCCCCGTGTGTGGAGCCGCATGAGCCGGCACGGGGGAAAAGAGAAGTACCCCGGCGACGCCTGGTAGTCTTAGAGGTTTCTTTAGACGAACGGCGAAGCCGGACAATTTTATATGAATACCTATAACCGGTTATATGAGCGGGTGTGCTCATTTGAAAATCTGTATTCGGCTTTCCTTAAGGCGGCTAAAGGCAAAAGCCTGCGTCTGGACTGCGCCGGGTTCGCGTATAACAGGGAACGGGAAATTTTCCGGGTCCAGGCGGAATTATTGGACGGAACATATCGCCACGGGCCTTACAGGGAATTTGAGGTAAAGGACCCCAAGCGCCGCCAGGTGAAGGCCGCTCCGTTCCGCGACAGGGTGGTGCATCATGCCCTGTGCAACGTTATTGAGCCGATATTCGAAGCGCGTTTCATCTCCGACAGCTTCGCCTGCCGCAAGGGTAAGGGAACCTTTGCGGCCCTGGAGCGGTGCAGCGGGCTTGCGCGGCGTTTTTCCGGCGGTTATGTTCTTAAGGCGGATATTTCAAAGTTCTTTTACAGCGTGGACCATGGCATTATGCTTGCCGCGCTGAGCCGCCGGATAGCCGATAAGCGGGCGCTGGCGCTTATCGCCGAGATACTTGCTTCTTCCGAAGATGCCCGCTTCCGGCGCTATTTTCCCGGAGATGATCTGTTCGCGCTTCAAAGGCCCACAGGCATTCCTATAGGGAACCTGACTTCGCAGTTGTTTTCCAATATTTATATGACCGAACTGGATTATTTTGTGAAACAGGAATTGCGGTGGAAGCCTTACCTGCGCTATATGGACGATTTTCTGCTTTTCGGGCCGGACAAAAAAGAGTTATGGCTTATTCTTTCCCGGATAGAGGCGTTCCTGGCGGAAAAGCTGCGACTGCGCGTTCATCCGAAAAAGCGCACGGTCTCACCTGTGAGCTGCGGCATTGACTGGGTGGGTTACATGGTGTTTCCGGACCGCGTAAGGGTCCGGCGGCGCAATATTTTCCGCTTCAGGCTGCGCAACCGCAAACTGCGCGCGCTTTTTAAGCGCGGGCGGATCCGCCTGGCGGATATCAGGCAGTCCCTCATGAGCTTCTGCGCCTACAGTTCGCACGCCGACGCTAACAGGCTTACCCGGAGTTTACTGGAACGGGAAGTTTTTTGATTTCCCCTCCTGGCGGAGCTTTGAGATTATACTGTAATTTTTACAACTTGATATTTTTTGAAATTTCAGCAATAATATAGTATACCAGCGGCGTCCGGAAAGGAATCAGTCTGCCGCTTTTTACCGGGGTCTGGTTTTCTGTGGGGAGATAACATGGTAAACAAGGTGTTGGATAGGAGCTCCTGTATAATTTGCCTGGTTTTGGGCATTGTAAGTTATGCGCCGGCGGCGGAAGTAAAACTGAACTCAAACGACGGCTCA
>JAHJSU010000228.1 GCA_018829985.1 Elusimicrobiota bacterium
AACTTTGAAATTCCTGAGCATTAAATTAACGCCCTTCGGGCGGACTCTTCAGATTAACCACAAAGATCACAAAGTTAATATTGCTTTTCTTTATCCGTTCTATACTTTGTGTCCTTGGTGGTTTATTTTTGTCGTCCATTTGTAAAGCGCGTGGTGAAGCGGCGAAACAGCGAAGCAGGGATTAGAGAAGGCGTTTCTTGCACTATCCGCTATTCTCTATTCGCTATTCCCCGTACTATTTAGAGCCGAGCGGGTTGGCCCAGAGCGGGAGTTGCGTGGTCTTTTCAATTTTGCGGACCTTCGGTTCGCCGGTAAGCTCCTGGATGAACACTTCCAGGCTGAAGACCCTGGTGCCGGCCATCAGGTGGCCTCCGCAGACCATCCCTTCCATATCGCCGAGCATGAGATGGGCGTGGACCATGGGTTGCCGTTTACGGCTTGTTTCAGCTATTCCGCTTGCGCAGAAGTGACTTGGGCCTCCTGAGTCCCTGCCTTGTCGCTTTTAAAACCATGCCGTGGCCTTCGACCCCGATGAGGAATCTAAACTTGACAGCTTAGGAAAAACGACCGAGATTGATGTCGTGCACCCGACAGGCTCCTAGCCCTTGCTTTCCTACCGCAATATAAGTATCATTTTCCCATAGGGACCAGGGTATGAAAATCAAACGTTTAATATTAGCGATCTTCGTTGCAACCGGCCTGTTTTCATTCCAACCCTCCAAATGCCAGGCCACTGTTTTACACAGCACTTTTGTAAGCGCGGCTATTTTGCTCCAACCCGCCGTCTGCGACGCCTCCGTCATGGAGCAGCTCTGTTCCTCGGTCACCAGTTTCCTCGACGACGAAGCAGATAAGGCTGGCGCCGCGCTGAAAGGTTGTAAATCCAACTGCGGTTGGAAGAAAAGAAAAGACGACCTGATAATCGCCGCACGGAAAAAAGCCAAAAAGTCCTGTTCCAGGGGCGAGGCTCCAGATGTTAATGACCTCAGCAAGGGGCTTGACAGGAGCACAAAAGACCGGCTTAAGTACCTGTACGACCGGAACAGCCGGATGTTCGACGGCACCGCGAAACTTGAGGTAGTTGATTTTAACGCGGCTTCTTCAAAAAACACCACAATAACCGGGAAGAGAGCCGTGCTTGGCAAGGGCGGCCAAGTCGCCGATTTAAAAATTTCCGACCCGGCTGTTCCTAAGTTAAACTCCACATCGGAATCCAGCCTGAGCGGCATAAAATTGTCCGGGGACACATCCAATCCGGCCTCAACAAAACAATCCGCCACTCTGCTAGCCTCCGCCTCTTCAGCAAAGACTTCAGCCAATACGGTATTCGTGTCATCAGCGAAATCCCCGGCCGCCACCGTTGTGTCCGCCGCAGAAAATCAACCGCCGGCTAAGTCCCAATCAGCATCCTTTGCTGATGAAAATTATAATCAGGCTTGCTTACAAGCTCTTAAACTTAAGTGTGGCTGTTCATGGGAAGGTGTTTGCTCAGGCGATGCTTTAAAGTGTTTTGAAAAGGATAAAGAAACATGCCGGATAGGTGCAGGCTGCTCCCCGGGTCAAGTCCTTAACGCGAAAGGGGATTGTGTCGCTCCCTGTCCGGATGGGAAAACCGCGCCAGATTTGGAGGGTAACTGCCCCTGCGGAAAGCTGACATATGATCCAAAAGCATCCTGCTGTTCTACCGACGGGAAACTTTCTCCGGGACAAGTGCCGGATGGAAAGGGGGGATGCGGCTGTCCTCCGGGTCAAGTCCTTAGTGGGTGGGGGATCTTTAGTCCGAAGAAATGCGTCCCGGCCTGCGGTGGTAAGAAATATAATCCAGACAAACAATGCTGCGTGAACGGAATAATAGTTGGGAAGTGTGGTCAGAAAACAAAATACGATGGCGCTTTTGAAGATGTTTATAATAACAGGGACACGATAATCGCAACAGCTAAAAAATATAATATTCCCGAAACTGTCCTTGCAGGGGTGGTCTTTACCGAAAGGTCCTCCACATTCTACGAAACACTTACAGATCCAATGGCGCTTTACGTAAGGAGCAATCCCTCATTCGGCCTAACACAAGTTTCAGTCGGAATAGCCTATATGATGGATAATCCGGGATTGATACCCACAAATTATTCAAAAATGACCTTTAAAGAAAGAAAGAACTATCTTATAGATTTGGCTAAGAATATACCAATGGACCTGAAAAAAGCCTATAAACATGCTTTGGAAGCAGATCCTAAAACAAGCATAAATTATTCCGCCCGGTATCTCAAATTTCTTCAAGACCAGCGTGGTGTAAGTTATCCCAGCGACTCATTATGGGTAGGCGATTACAGCAGGGGGTTGACGACAACAACGACTGAATTAAGCCGTTTAGGGAAAATATATGACCAAAATAAGGAAGAGTTATACCCCATTATTCGACCAGAGGAATATCCGGAATGCGGGTGCTCCAAACCCTAAGTGGTAGGGCCTTTACGAAAATCGAGGAAACGCCATGGAAAGCCCTGAAAACAAAAACAAAAAAAACAAGCTGATAGTTTATGTTCTTATTTCTCTTGCACTCCCTGTCATTTTATTTTATCCTTGGGCTGTTGCTGAAAACATACAAGGCGAAGGCTGCCAGGCGGGCACATGTGAATTTATGCCCGATTGGCTAACGCCATATTCACCCTGGTATGCGGATGTTACCGGCGAACATCGCCAAATCGCAGCCATTTTAAACATTTTTGCTGCTTTGACAAGGTTTATGTTTTACATAAGTTTAATCAACGCGCTGTTGGCGATAGTAATTTACATCAGCCATCGCATAAAAAGACTTTTGGGAAAGCACCCATTGACTGGTCAGCCGCGAGAATCTTGACTAGGCCTAACCAAAATAATTATTGCCCACGCAATCAGCGCTATTTCCAACAAAAACGTCCAGTGGAAGACGAAGTTCCAGACCCACCAGCCGTATTTCGCGGGCACCTCGAACAAGGCGTAGCTTTGCCGGGAGAGCGGGTACAGCCAGTCTATTTTGCCGACGATAGTGTCCAGCAGCAGGTGCAGCAGCGCGCCGGTAAGGAGCCATGACAACCGTATTGCCTCGCGGCTTTTTTTTGCGGCGGCCAATACAACCAGCGCGATGACGCCGGTCAGGGCCCAGTAAACGGGCTGGTGAAACAAATAACGATGATGAAGAACGCGCCCGTGGTCCACGAAGTAGAACCAAAGCATGTCCAGATCCGGGAAAACGCTCCCGATAATCACCGGCCAGAAGCAGGCATCATTCCCTGAATATTTACGCAGCTTGGCGGCCAGAACATATCCGGCCGGAAGATGGGCTATAAGCATATCTCTTCCGGTTATTATGCACTAATTAAGCCGTTGGCGCAAATCCGGTTTCAGTGTCGCAAAAGTCCAATCCCCTCTTTTCCCCCTTCGTCGGACGGACTTGACTTGTAGTCCGTATAAGGCCTGTTTCCGTAAGCTCTTTCCTTAATTTCGCTCTTCCCGCTGCTTAAAAATTTTCGGAAAAAGCTCCCCTCCCTGCTATTTCTTAATAATACAAAAAAATCGGCGTATTTCTTTAAATTATAAAAAAGCCCTCTGCGCCCGATTGTCGCCGGGCACGCTGGGAGTGGGAGGATCGTTTGCTTTCGTCGGCCGGGGCGGGGTCTATGGCTTCGTAATCAACCCGCGGGTCCAGCTGGCATTGTTCGTCCGGCGGGCCGCAGGCGTGTTCATACAGCGACGCCTGAGGGGCCGGTCGAAACCTCGGGAATTCCGCCGGCACGCCCAGGTGTGTCAAAAGCCGCACCAGTTCCTTATCATTAAGAATTACGGCTACCGGCTTCATCTCTAATCGGCACTTGGGGCAGACAAGTGGGTAAACCTCGAAAACCCTCGCCAGGCAGGCGGCCCATGAGCCGGCTTTCGTTTTCACCTTATCTATTTTTTTCCGCAGGGCGGCCCGGTCCGCCTCTTTTTCAGCCTTCGCTACCAGCAGCGGCCGCAGCGGCGACCTGGGCGCGAGGGCGCCGTAATAATGGACCAGGTTCTTGTTGGGCGGCGGCATCAGCAGCGTCCAGCGCCGCAGGAACTCGACGGGCGTCATCACCAGCATTTCCGATTTGCCCGCCTTCGGCTCGGTGCGGTAGAGCACCGTGTTGGC
>JAHJSU010000229.1 GCA_018829985.1 Elusimicrobiota bacterium
GAAAAAGAAAAATCCTACTTGTCTTTTAAATCAGGCAGGTTAATTCTGTCAGCCGTAAAAAAATCGGAGAGAAACGAAAGCATCATAATAAGGGTTTTTAACCCGGCTAAAAAAACGATATCCGAAACCCTGACCCTGTTTAAAAATGTGAAGAAAGCAAAATTGGTTAATTTAAATGAGGAACCGATAAGAAATCTGGCTGTTTCAGGTAAAAAAATAAGGTTCCGGATAAAATCCCGCCAGATTCTGACAATAGAGGCGTTTATCAAATGATGAAAGACGCGATTGACGGCCCCGCGCCGGCTGACGACTGACCCCTTTACACCTTTACGGCAGTTCCTCAAGCCGCACGCTTTCATCCTTAAAATCACGGACTATCCGAAGTCTCCCGCCTGTATCCGGATCTTCAAAGACCCGCATCTCTTGAAGTACGTCCTGCCCGGGGAGCGGCAGTTCGCCTATCTTCATCTCGTACTTTTCTCCGGCAACCGGCACGACCTGGGGCCTGTGATGCCGGGTCATCTGCATGGTCCTGCGTGATTCGGGATGCGACGAGGCGTCGAGAACCGCCATCAGCGCCTCTACCGTGGCCTCCCCCCCCGAGTTAAGGTTCCTTACAATGGCGCCTTTCCGGTCCGAGATGCCGTCATAGCCCCGGCCTGTCCCGGGATCATACATGGGCTTGCCTGTCACATTGTTTCCGAAGAACCAGGAAGCCAAAAGCCCGGCATAGGCGTGGTAGCGATCATCCCCGGTGGCAAGGCCGATCTCATGCATTCCCATGACGGCACAGCTCTGGGCATATGGTATCTGCTCTAAAAACCGGCTCTCCCCTTTGCCCATGCTTACCATGTACGGGATGCCGGTGACGATAAGGCGGCTCAGCCACATGTCCGCCTCTTTTTTGGCCGAGCCTATAAGATCACTGCGCTTTAAGACCCGCCCGGCGTATGCCAGCGCCTGGGACTGCCTGCTGCCCCAGCCGTGCCAGGTCCCGGGTTTTTGGGCCCAGGCCATGTGCGCCCCGTACGGCGCGTGCTGAAAGTCCCCGTACTGGAAATCCGCCAGGGCCCGGCAAAGCCGGAGGATCTCGGCCTTAAGCTCTTCGTCGGGCGCGGCCTCATAATAGTGCGTAAGCCCGATGACCGCTACCGCCGTCATTCCCCCGGAATCATTCAGCAGCCATCGCGGGACCTTTCGCTTCTGACCGCTCTCGTCGCTGATCTTCAGGTACTTGCCGCTTTGTTTAAGCCATGGTTTTAAAGCCGGACGCGCCCGCTCCAGAGAATCGCGTATCCTCCTGGCAAAGTCCGGGTCACGCTCGCGAAAGACGCCATAGGCGGAACCAAGCGCCCACATGGCCCGCGCTGTCCACCAGTCAAAACCTTTGCGGGAAGTCTTTCCCTTGCGGTTGATGCTCTGGTCCGCGTAGGTGAAGTTATAGAACGTACCGTCACTCGCCTGCATGTACAGGACGAACTCCAGATAGGCCCGCGCCCGGGGCAATACGGCTTCATCACCTGTCAGCCTGAAATACTTAAGGACCAGGGCCGCTGCCCGCGCAACATCATCCACGCACGCAACGCCTTCGAGTTCCTTTCCCTTGTTTCCCGCGCCTTTGGCGAATACATGGCTGTACTCCCCGGTCCCGGTATCGCGCTCCGCGTAAACTGACACCGCCCCAAGGCCGTCCTTCATGCGCGTAAGCCAGTTGAGATGGTCCAGGTTAACAAGCTCCTTGAGCGCGGTTTGCCCGGCTCCGGTTTCAGCCGCTTCCGCGCGCACTGGAACCTGTGCCGCAGCGCAGAATACCGCTGAAAAAATCCATCCTGCCGGCATAAATATGCGTTTTAACTCAACTATATATTTCATTGTAATCCTGTATCTTGAAGCTTCCGGCCTTCTAAAAAAATTTGCAATACCTGGAGAGGTATAGGGGACGTTGCGTCTTTTAGTAACTTATTGTTTGTGTTATTTTTGGTTCGTTTTTAATAAGTTCTTCCCCATCTCCGATATAACTTGCTTATTCCACTTGAACTTACTTTTAATTCTTTTTCAAACCTGCGGCCGTTTAAACCAAGATAATCCATTCCCAAATTTACAAACACTGCCCTTGCTTTCGTTATTTTCCTCATCCGTGATTCGCCTTTTACCCGCGAAACTTTTAAACCGTAATATTTTGATACTTTTTCCGCCAATTTTTCCACATCCAGTTCTCTCTTTACTTTATCCTTTATCTTATCTTTTTCTTCCAATACTTTTAATATGCTTTCAACAAATTCTCCGCCGCCCAATATTCTTTCATCCGCCTTCTCAATTGTTCCATCTTTCCTGTTTCTCAAAACTTCCAGTAATCCTCCGGCACTCCTTATTAAGCCACCGCCATTGAATTTACTCTGTTTTCCCAATCCTATCCCCTCTTCTGCGAATTTCCTGTAATTTGCCCGCGCCATGGAGAGACTGGATCCGAATCTTTCAAGAACTTCCCCGGTTTCCTGCCATCCTTTTTCGCTCTTCCCCATTATTACCGCGTGGCCTGTCCATTCATAATCATCCAACCCTTTCATGTCCGCAACTATTTTTGCCCTGACCGGATTAAGATGTATATATCTGATCAATTCCAGCAAATACGCTTCTTCTTCGCATATTATCGCTTTATACCTGTTTTGAAACAGATGTCCGCTCCTTTTGTGCCTCACATTAAACTTTGTTGCATATCCCGATAGCAATCCCCTCATTATTCCGCTTAACTTTTTCTCTCCCGTCCTTATCAGCAGATGCGCGTGGTTTGACATCAGCGCCCACGCAAAACATTTTGCACTGTCTCCTTCCAGATTTTTACTTAAACGATTTATAAAATCCCCCCGGTCTTCTTTCCCTGGAAAAATGTCCCTCCTTTCTATACCCCTCAATATTACGTGATACAGCAATCCTGATATGTCTATTCTCGCTTGCCTTGGCATAGCTCCAGCATAACAACTTTTATATAATTAGTCAAATAACTACGCTACGTCCCCTCAGCCCCTCAGCCGCGCAGGTTAAGAAGGTTTTCTATGCTCATGACAATTTTTGAGAGCGGTTCGATTTTCAGAATAAACTTGTCAGCCCGGCATTCCCGATAGGCGATAATCTCCGCGTCAGGATCGGAACTTAGTATTATTATGGGCGTGTTTTTAATATCCTTGTGCGACCGTATGCGAGAACACACTTTGGAGGCGTTGCCGTCGGTCAAATGAAAATCCAGCACTATGCAATCCGGCCTGCGGCTTTCGGCCAGTTTTATCCCCTCGGCGCAGGTGGCCGCGGAATAGACCTTGTATTGGCAATCGGAAAGCAGCCTGGATAACAGCCTGCGCCAACTTTCATCGTCATCAATCACAAGTATAGCGGATTGACTCATGCTCTACCCTCATTCAGCCGCATATTTCCTATAGTATATGCTTCCGGTTCCTGTTTGTCAATACTGCGGGGTTTTATTACCTAAAACCCTATGGACTCTTGAACGGGCGCCCACTTTCAAGGGAAAATATGGACATCATGAATAATAATATCTACCGGGTATTAGGGCGGGCGGTAAAAAACTTCCGTCTTGGGCTCGGCTGGTCTCAGGAAGAATTGGGAGAGAGAGCCGATCTTCACCCGAGCTATATAGGACAAATTGAAAGAGGAACCAAAAAATTCAGCCTGCTGACTCTGCAGAAATTATCAGCGGCGCTAAAAGTGGAGACAACAAATCTTCTTCAGGACAAACCTTTTAAATACAAGCCGTCTTCCTGGGAACAAAAAATAATCGGCATTATAAGAGACAGGCCCGCTGAGCTGCAGAAATTCACCTATCGGATAGTCAAAGAAGCGCTGCGCGCGCATACCCGCCGGAACAAGCCATAACAGCGTAAAATATTTTATTTCTTTTGTATGACCGGAATCATCGGGAAGAAAGAGTAAGCCGTTTCATTTACAGCAAAACAAATTCCCGTCCATCCGTTAATCCGGGGAATCGTTTTTCTTTTTTTTGATAAAACGGCTGAACCAGCCTGCCGGCCCGGATTGTTTTTTAGGCGGCTCGGCCGGTTTTTGCGGCTGTCGCGGGTAACCTTGCCGCTGGTTGTGCTGCGGGTGGAACGCCCGGCGCGGTTCGTCAAAATATGCCGACGGGCTTACAATACTGCTTGAGTGGCGCTTCGGGCCGGACGGCCGCCTTCCCTGGCCGAAATCGGGCCGCCTGGCCGGGCCTGGAGATTTAAAACGGGCGCTCTGGCCCGGGGTATGGGGCTTAAACCGTCTCCCCCCTTGCTCCGGCCCGCCGCCGCCGGACTCATGCCCGCGGGCGGGACCACCAGGCCTGAAATTGCCGCTTTGTCCCTCCCGCCTTCCCGAAGGTCTTTCCTGGCCCCGCCCTTGAACATACTGTTTCTGATAAGCACCCTCCGCCCTCCGGAGCTGTTGCGGCTTACGCCCGAAATTATCGTGTTCCCGGGGCGCTGCCGGCTTGCGCGGCGGTTGCGCCGCCTTCTGCCGCGGTCCGGCCGGATGCGGTTTTGGCCGGCTGACCGGTTTTGCGGCGGGTTCAGGCGGATGGCCGCCAAAGCCGGTCGAAGGAATATCCGGGTGGGTGGACACCGGCAGCGTGGTCCTGATGATGCGTTCTATCGCCTTGACGTCGTTCCGCTGTTCCGGCGAGGCAAAAGAGATCGCGTGTCCGGCCCGGCCCGCCCGGCCCGTGCGGCCTATGCGGTGGACATAATTCTCGTTCGCGTCGGGCAGGTCATAGTTTATGACCAGCTCTATGCCGGTTACGTCTATGCCGCGAGCGGCTATGTCGGTAGCCACAAGCACGCGGTATTTTCCGGACTTAAAACCGTCCAGCGCTTCCTTACGCTGGTTAAGCGAGCGGTTGGAGTGTATCTCGGCTGCGGTGTGGCCCTTCTCCCGGATATCCCGGACTATGCGCCGCGCGGTATGTTTGGTACGCATGAACAAGAGCACGCTGCCGCCGTATTTCTCAAGCAGTTTTGAAAGCAGGGCGGGCTTATCCGGCTTGCTTACCATAAAAAGCTCCTGTTCGACCTTTTCGGCCGCGGTGCCGGACTTCGCCACTTCCACGCGTATGGGCAGTTTCATGTAAGCGGCGGCCAAAGCCATCACTTCGTCCGGAATGGTGGCCGAGAAAAGCATGGTCTGCCGTTCTTTAGGCACCTGCTGGAGTATGCGGTTTATCTGCGGGGCAAAACCCATGTCGAACATCCTGTCCGCCTCGTCAAGCACCAGCACGCGGACATCGTTCAAGCGGAGAGTGCGCTGCTGTAAATGGTCTATAAGCCGGCCGGGAGTGGCTATAATTATGCGGGGCCGGCCGCGCAGGTCTTGCAACTGGCGGCTTATAGCTTCGCCGCCTATTATGACCGAGGTCTGCATGCCGAAAACATGCGAGAACTGCTTAAAGACCGCGTTTACCTGTATGGCCAGTTCCCGCGTGGGAACAAGCACGAGGCCGTTGCCTTCCGCCGCCGCCAGACGCTGGAGCATGGGAACGGCAAAAGCTATTGTTTTTCCCGTGCCGGTTTGGGCTATACCCACCATGTCTTTGCCCTGAAGGGCTATGGGGATGGCCTGATTTTGTATGGGCGTCGGTGTTTTAAACTTCAGTTTATCCAAAGCTTCAAGAAGTTTGGGGGCTATTCCCAGCCCGTAGAACCCGGAAGAGTTGTCTTTGTTATCATCGGTCATGCCATATTATCCCATGTATTAAGGGAAAATAGATAGCCCGGCCGGCGGTTTAGGGTTACGGCGGACGTTAAAAAAATATAGAATTAGGGGTATGGAAGCGGAGGTTCAAAAGGAAAACAGCGGGTTTCCGGCGTCGGCGCTTTGGCCGGCTTTCGCGCTTTTCGCCGCCGTCGCGGCAATCTGGCTCTACTGCCTGCCGCCCGGCCTCGCCCCTTACCGCGATGCCGGAGAAATGGCCTGCGACGTCTACACCCTGGGCATACCACACCCGCCCGGTTACCCGCTTTATGTCATAACCGCCAAGATCTTCTCGCTGATCGCCCCCGGCAATTTCGCCTACAGGCTTAACCTCTTCTCGGCGCTTTCCGGCCTCTCCGTCCTGATGTTCCTCTATTTCACGTTCGTCCGCCCTTTCGGCGCGCCGGCGGCGTTCCTGGCGGTTTTTCTTTTCGCCCTGAATTTTACGACGCAGACCGTCTCAAGCGTGTCCGAGATGTACGCTCTCAATCTTTTTTTTGCCGCGGTCCTGATGAAGCTCGCGCTTACTTTAGAGGCAGGGGGAACCCCCCCAAGCTTGGGGGGGCGCCCCGAAGGAAATCTCAGGCGGATCTGGCTTATCGCTTTTTTGCTGGGCCTCGCCATGACGAACAGGATGGACATAGTCCTTATGGCGCCGGCGATCTTGGCGGCCGCTCTGCCGGAGCTGCGGAAAAACTGGCGCCGGGGTTTTTGGACGAAAGCCTCCTGGACCGCCGCCTTCTGGCTGGCCGGTTTTTCGCTTTATCTCTATCTGCCGGTCCGTTCCGGCTCAAATCCGCTTTTCGACTGGAGCCATCCGGCGGACATGAACACGTTCCTGGCCGTCATCACGCGCAAAAGCTACGGTTCCACGCTTGATCTTATATCAAAAAATTACGCCGCGGGAGAGCTGTTCTGGCCGAACCTTAAATATTACGCGCTGCATCTTTGGGATAATTTCAACATCGCCCTTGTTTTTGCCGCGGCCGGGGCTTATCGGGAGTTCCGGACGGATAAGCGCAGATTTTTATTTACGCTCGCGTTGTTTTCCTTCGCGGGGGTGATCTTCCTTTTCATGGCCAATATGCCGCCCAATCCCCATGCCCTGGCCATTGTGGAGCCGAATTACCTTATGCCGGACCTGGCCGTGGTTCTCTGGACGGCCGCTGGTTTAAGTTATGCGTTCAGACATTTTCAGGGTGTGCGTTACGGCGCGGCTTTTGCCGCCGTTGCCGCCTTATCGCTGGCCGCATATCATAACCTCCCCCACTCGAACCGCCGCCAGGTTTTCGCGGCCGAGGACTGGGCGCGGGACGCCATGCGCAGCGCGCCTCCGGGCAGTTCCCTGGTGGCCAAAAAAGACGTGCAGATATTCACGCTATGGTATCTCCAGACCGTGCGGGGCGAGCGACCGGACCTTAAACTGGTGCCGCAGGGCTTAAGCGGCTCAAAATGGTTCATGGATTCAAAGGGCCTTTGGCGGCCGGACCTTAAGCTGTTCAACCTGAATTCCGGCGAAGCGGCCGAGTGGAAGAATTTCTCCGAATTTAATTCCGGCGGCGCTTACGCCAGCATGGACGCCGAACTGCCCAAGGAAACGCCGGCCATGCCCAGAGGCATTTTGAACGCGCTGTATCCCGGGGAAACTTTTTTTGACATGTGGCGGTTCTTGAATTTCCGGTGGCTGGGCGCCGATTATAACGATTTTTTTTGCCGCGACCTGGGGACTTCGTACGCTCAAAGCATAGTGGCCGGGGCGGCGTATCTTAACACTTCCGGCGGCTTGAATGCCGGGGACGCGGCGAGGCTTGAGCTTGCCCGGGTCATGGACGAAGACCTGGCGGACGCCCCTCTCTACGCCGGTTTTTATTATTCAAAAGCCGGCGACTGGCCTCGAGCCGCTGCTTATTTCCAACTCTCCGCCCGGGTTTACGGGCGTTTATCGGGTCTGGCCGACAAATATTACGCGCTGCCCTCTCTTAAGGAAAGTCTCGCGCGCTCAAGCGCCTATTCCTGGCTTAATTACGGGGTGGCTCTTGAAAAGACCGGCAATCCCGCCGGCGCCGAAAACGCCTACCGGCGCGCTCTTGCCGGTAATCCGAAACTTGCCGACGCGCATTATAACATGGCCATTCTTTACTGGAATAAGGACAAGAACCGGGTATATCAGGAACTTAAAACCACCCTGGAATTAAATCCCGCCCATCAGCAGGCCGCGTACTACCTGGGCCGGATGCAAGCAAAAGAAAAGTGACCAGTAACCGGTTACCAGTAGCCGGTAATAGAGGAAAATCCTTAATTACCGGTTACCGGTAACTGGCCACTGGTTACTGCTTTTACTTCGGGAAGTATCCGTAGCGGAACTGGAACATGCCCAGCATGTCCCAGCCGCCTTTGAATGTGAGGTAGGAGATCTCAAAATTCAACTTTAACAGCGTGCCCAGGTGCAGGTTTATAAGCCTGGGGTCCTGCGGCGCGCCCTGCGGCGCCAGTATCTCCAGGCCTATGCTGCGGTTAGGTTTCGGCAGCCATATAAAACCGCCGAAGAGCATGCCGGTCGGTATATTGTAATCGGCATAGCCGCCGAAGTTCAATAATGCCTGTTTTGACAGGAACTCCGATAACTGGTAGATGATTCTCGGCATAGTGCCGTCCGAGTAGCCGGCGTTCATGATAAATTTTGAGTGCAGCCTTTTGGTCAGGACCAGATAGGCGCTGGCAAAAGTCTTGTTGGTTTTCTGGTCCACTTTTACCGACAGGGAAAAAGGCGTGTTCAGGCCGGGCTGCGGCGCGTCCCTCAACTGGTACCCGCCCATAACGCCGGCCGCCATCGCCGGGCGCAGTTTGCCTTCGGTCTGTATCAGCATTTTGGCGTCGGCCATCAGAAGCCACAGGCCCACGCGGTCTATGTAATTTGTCTTTTGATTCGTCCAGCTGTAGGTGTTTTTCCCGTAAAGCCGGCCTATGAAATAGGCGGCGTTAAAATCAAGCCCCATGCCAATCGAGTTCTTTCCACGCCCGCGGTAAGCCGTGGGCATGAGAATTATGCCGCTTAAAGGCGCTTTGGATTCCCCGTATTGCGCCGGCTTTGACGGAAGCCCGGGTCCGGACTTTGACGGCGCGAAAGTCATGGTTGAGAGCCCGAGCCCCGCGGCCGGCGCGGTGCTGGGCGCCGGGATGACCTGCATCATCTGGGCCGAGACGCCGCCGCCGAAGGTCAAAAGGAACAAAGCCGCGTATAAAACTTTCATATGAACAAGTACAGTACCCTTGTAAGTATATTCGCCTCAACTCCGGCCAGGACGTCGTCAAAAATTATCCCGAAGCCGCCGGTCATGTTATGCTCCAGCTTTTTTATGGGCCAGGGCTTCAGCGTATCTATTATTCTAAAAAAAATGAAGGCGGATGTTAAGGAAAATATTGTCTTCTCCATAAACGCCACGGCTACCCAGTAGCCTATCATTTCGTCTATCACGATGCGCGGGTCGTCGTGAGTGCCGTAGAGCGCGGCCGCGCTGCCGGCCACTTTTATCGAAAAAAAGAGGAAAACCGCGAGGAACACGGCGTAGTTAAGACCGCTTTTGGGCAGGAACGGCACCAGGCTGAGCGCGAGCGCCGTGCCGAAAAGCCCCGCCCCGGTGAATTTTTTGAATCCCGTCAGCTTAGCCGGGATATAGCTGATAAAAAAGCCGGTGGCCAGGAACTCCGTTATTTTGGGATGGATCTTCATGATGCTAGCCTATGGCTGTGCCGTAACAGGGGCTATGCCCTTCAGACGGCCTATTTTCCGAGCCCCGCCCTTTTTTCGCCCCAGGATTTTTTGATAAGCTCCCGGTGGTTGTAAAGGTAGAGGAGTCCGCTTATCAGCGTGATCAGCGCGGTGAGGACCGTCAGGTCATGGGCGATCCTGCCGGAATGTTCAACGAGCCAGGTGAGCCAGGAGATGTCCGCCGGGTGTTTCTTAAGCCAGGCTTTGAGGACCAGCAGCGCCATGATAATAAATGCGGAGGTCAGCTGCGCGGTGGTCTTCAGCTTGCCGGCCGTCTCGGCTTTCATCACTTCGCCGTGCAGGGCGGCCAGCACCCGCAGGGTGGAAATAGTGAATTCCCTCAGCAGGATGATGAAAACCGCCCAAAGCGGTATGGTCAGCTCGCGTATGGAAGCGAAAGCGAGGAAGGTCGACAAGATAAGGATCTTGTCCGCGAGCGGATCGACTATGGCGCCGAAATGGGTGGTCGTATGGGTGCGGCGGGCGATAACGCCGTCCACGCAGTCGGAGAGGCTGGCGACGGTCAGAAGGATGAACGCGGCTATGACGGACCAGAAGCCGCGGTAGAAAATCAGCGTGAATATTATGAGGCTCAGGAACAGCCTCATCAGGGTTATGCGGTTGGCAAGGGTCATAAAAAGCAGCGTCTAGCGAATAGCGTCTAGGGGTTAGGGTAATCTTATCCCTAGACGCTCGCCCCTATACGCTATTCGCTAGTTATTAAATTCCAGCAATTCCGTCCCTTTGGGCTGGATGAATCTGAAAACAGCGTCGTCAAGCGGAATGTTTTTCTCCACGCTCTCAAATTTTGTCGTTATTAATGTTTTTTCCACGCTAAGCGCCGCTTCCACGGGAAAATAGTCCGTAGCCGAGAGAATAAGCGTAAGCTTATAAGCCTGAGGTTCGCTCTTGGACGTAAATGTCACAGTGAGGTACGGGGCGTTCGCGTTCGTGGACACTGTTACGCTGTTTTTCTCCGTGAGGGACGCGTAATTGCCGAAGTCCAGTATGCCTGAGAAATTATTGTCCTGCGTCTTTTTCCAGGCGGCCCAGGAGGTCTTCAGTACCTGGGAATCTTCCGGCTTGTAGACCCAGAGATCCTTTTTATCCGTGTAAACCAGCTGGCGCGCCGGCTTTATATGCTCGATCTTAAGCAGGTCGGGTTTCTTGTAATCAAGCGCCCCTTCTATATGCTGTTTTAGTCCCGCTTCCGTGAAATCGAACTCCTGGGTGAAGCGGGCGCGCAGGCTCAAAAGCTTCTGGTCCCATTTCATAAGTTCGCCGATCACAAGGGCCGCCGGCGTTGCTGTAATGCCGGCGGCCGGGCTCTCTTTTTTTGTCGTCGCGGTGGATACCGGCGCTTTTGCTTTTGGGGCTTCTTTCGCCTTCCGGATTTCTTTTTTCACCGGCTGCTTTGGGGCTTTCCCGGCTTCTCCCGCGTGCGCCGCCAGCGCCAACGCCGCGCAAGCCGCGAACGCCGTTAAAAATATTTTCATTGCGCTGTCTCCTTAATCCAAAAATTGCAGTTAAAATCGTTTCTCATTGAAAAACCATTGAATAAAATCCAGTTTTAACTGAATTTTTCGGGTTAAAACCTCTTTTTAACGCTTAACTTCTGCACGTTGCCCATTTCGCCGAACGGCGACATGGAATAATCAAGCCCGGTGTTTAAGAAATACAGGCCCACGCCGGCGGAGAATCCCCCCGCGCCCTTGTTCCCAGCCCCCAGCCCCGAACCCCCAGCCCCCGATCCCCAACCTCCGGTTTCGTTCATCATATACCCGGTTCTCAGCGCAAATCCCGGCATAAAGTTGTAATTCATCCCCATATTATAATTATTTCGTTTCTCATTTACAAATCGCTTGAGGTCCAGGGATAGCTCCACGCCAGGCAATGCCGTGAGAAGCAGCCCGGCTGAAACAGACAGCGGCAGCGGGTCCGACTGGTCTATGTAACGCATGGGCGTGCCCAGGTTCTGCACCGCCAGCGCCACGTACACCGGCAGGCCGGTAAGCCTCCTGCCCGCGCCTATATCCACGGCAAAGGCGCTCGCCCTGCTGCCC
>JAHJSU010000022.1 GCA_018829985.1 Elusimicrobiota bacterium
AGGCGGAAGGGTTAGGGTGGGGGGCGCTTTCCAAAGAACCTGAGTAGTTACTTAATTTTTCCGAATCCACCCGCATAGACCGTTAACCACAAAGGGCACAAAGTTGATACTGAAAGAACATTTTTTTCAATGGATCCCCGCCTATAGATTGCGGGGATGACAGCCGTTTTTCCTTTCCGTTCTATCTTTGTGCGCTTGGTGGTTAATTCAGTATTAAGCCGCAATGCCCGTCGTGAGCCTATTTCTTTTTTACTCCGTAAATTATTACCTGCGCGGTCCAGTCCGACCGGCTGAACTTTGACAGTTTGGTTACCAGGTCTTTAACTCCGCCCATGGAATAGCTTATAAAACCGCCGTTCTTTTCTTCTTTGAGCGCGTCCAGCAGCACCAGCGGCTGGGTTTTGGTGGCTATAACATGCAGAATTTCGCCGGTTTCCGGGCGGCCCTGCGGCAGCAGGGCTTTAAGCTGGAAGGGAAGGTCGTCCGGGATGTTAAGGTCGTGCCCGGCCTTAAGAAAATTATTGCGGGCGTGGCGGTTGGGGAAGATAAGGGAGACATTGCCGTCTTCGTCGCAATTCAGCACGGTTATATAGGCGTCTTTGGTAAGGCGCACGCGCAGGTTTACATTGTCCCCTTCAAAATAGGCGGGCTTTCCCAGCGCGGCCTGTAATTCAAAGTTGGGGTCCGGGTCGCCTTTAAAATAGACCTTCCCGCGTATTTTTACGGAACAGCGGTGCGTTTCCCCGGCAAAAGTGCATGCGGCGGGGCCGGATTTTTCATAAGACACCAGCGCATTGGACCAGACGCTTAAATACTTGCCTATGAACTGGTAGCTGGTATTAGCGGTCTCTTCCATCACATTCTGGAAGCCGGAATAGACATTTACGCCGGATTCCCGCACAGCCTTGGCCAACGCGTCCTCTTCGGCGCGCTTTTCGGCGTCTATCGGCCGCTCGTATTTTGTGGAGTTGCCCTCGCCCTCGGACTCAAATTCAAACACTTCGGGCGTTTTTTTGATGGTTTTTACTGGCTGGGACGCGGCGGGAGTTGGCACGGTTTCCGGCCTGGCTAACTTTATATCGGCGGACAATTCCCTGTCCACAGTTTCAATTTTGGATTTTATGCCGTTTATGTCTTCAATGTAGGTATTGCGCCGCGCCGGAGCGCCCGAGCAGGCGGCAAGGAGTAAGGGCAGAATAACCACCAGCCATGATTTAAGGTTAAGCATATTTACAACTTTCAGAAGAAAATCCTGGAAGTATCCCCGGTTGCCAAAGCATAGTATAGCCCTCAAAAGGCTGACTGTCAATACAGGAAACATACAGGAAAACAGCCGCTCGGGGCGGATTTTGCGGGCCTGTGATTTGCCGGGTTTAGCCCCGGTCTAGCGGATTATTTCTCCGGACCAGAGCTTTTCCAGGAAGACTTTCCACGGCAGAATTTCTATGCCGTCAACCAGGCGGGGGCTCCTGTCAAGCGACACCGCTATCCTTCGCCGGGCAGAATATTCCTCTCCGAAAGCCCTTAGCCCCTTGAGATGTCCGGGGAGGACCTCTTTAACGCCTTTTACTTCAACGGCCGCCTCACCGCCGCCCAGCACAAAATCCACCTCCAGCTGCGACGCGGTGCGCCAGTAGGCCGTTTCATACTCAAGGCCGGAATAATGACTGTGCGCTTTTATCTCCTGGAAGATGAAATGCTCGAAGGCTTTGCCGAAGACTTCGTTGCCCGGAACAACCTCCGTCCGCTTCAGGAGAAAATTAGGGAGCGAAAGATCAAAATAATAGAATTTCGGGGCCAGAATAACGCGCCGCTTGGGTTTTTTCCTGAACGACGGCACAAACCGCCCCAGCAGCGTGTCGGAGAGTATCTGAAAATAGTTCTTGATAGTGGGGCCGCTGACCCCGCAATCCGAGGCTATGTTGTTGTAATTGACAATTTCGCCGTTACTGAAAGCCGCCGCCTCCAGGAAGCGGGAGAAAACAGGGACGTTCCGGGAAACGGCTTCCGCCGAGATTTCTTCTTTAAGGTAATCCCCTATATAGGCATGGATAAGCTTTCCGGCCCTGGCCGCCGAATAATGTCTCGGGAGCAGGCCGTTGTTCAAAGCCTTATGCAGGTCGAACTCCAGTATCTCGCTTGAAACCAGCGGGAAAAGCTCATAATGAACGGCTCGGCCGCCTAAAAGATTGGCCCCGGCCCGCCTCAACTTCCTGGCGCTTGAGCCGCACAGGATGAACCGGATATTTTTATTTACGATGAGCCACTGAACTTCGTTAAGCAGGGCCGGCACAAGCTGTATTTCGTCTATCAACACCGGGGCTTTGGGCGGAGCTGCCAACAGTTCTTCGCGCAGGAGGGCGGGCTTTTTGCTGAAACGCTCAAATTCTTCGGAGAGCAGAAGGTCATAATACTTTGATTCAGGGAAAAGCTTCTTTAAAAGGGTGCTTTTACCGGTCTGACGCGGACCGAATAAAAAACAGGTTTCGGTTTTTGATAATTCAAGCTTTTGAGCGCGTTCGTACATTGAGGAAAATTATACTTTACTTTATCATGATAAAACAAACACATTGTTTACTATATCCTACAAAACACACCTTCTGCTGGCTTGTTCGTAAAAAGTCGCTTTTTGGCCCAAAACTGTAGCGGCGGACGTAAGTCCGCCGGATAGGCGACTTACGTCGCCCGCTACCGTGCCCGCTACTGACCTATGGGCGTGCCGCAACAGGAGCTATGCTCATCAAGCGGCCAATTTCCAAACAAAATGGATTTTTTACGAATGAACCAAAAATTGTGATTTGTGTTCTGTGATTTATGACTGGAGACTGTTCAAGGAACAGGCGCCATATCCTGCCAGTTTTTGCCGGATTTTATATCGGCTTTTAGCGGCACTTCGAGTTTGAACGCCCCTTCCATCCCGCTTTTGACCAGCCGCGCGGCCTCGGCCAGATATTCGTCTTTGACTTCAAAGACAAGCTCGTCATGCACCTGCAGGATCAGCGAAATCTCCCCGGAATTTTTTATTTTCGCGTGGATGTCTATCATAGCTTTCTTTATTATATCGGCGGAGCCGCCCTGTATGGGCATATTGACCGCCACCCGCTCGGCAAAGGCCCTCATGCCGGGATTGGAGCCGGTTATGTCCGGCACCGCCCGGCGGCGGCCCGTGAAGGTATATACGGAGCCTTTTATTTTGGCCTCCTCCACGGTCCTGTCTATCCAGGCTTTGACGCCGGAATAGACTTCAAAA
>JAHJSU010000230.1 GCA_018829985.1 Elusimicrobiota bacterium
AAAACAAACACGCCGGCTGAGCGCGCGCAGAAACACAAAGCCAAACCGGCCCCAAAACCCCCCGAAGAACAGGAAGACACATTTAATCCCGCGGCCAAACCTCTGCCTAAGCCAAGCGTTCTGGACGGCGCCGGCAAACTTCTTGCCGACGCCGACGCGCCTTCCGAAAACAACGACGAATCCAGTGAACCAGTGTTGGCGGATTTTTCAAATTTTCCCTATCCCTGGTACATCACACAGGTGCGCGAAGCCCTCTGGACGGCCTGGACCGCGCGAATGCCGTCCGGCGGCCTCTTGAAATGCACGGTAAAATTTGAGATCCTGCGGAACGGCGCCGTCAAAGACGCGGGGATAGAGCGCTCTTCCGGCAACCGGCTTTTTAACCACGCCGCCGAGACTTCGGTGCAGAACGCCGGCCCGTTCCCGCCCCTGCCGGCCGACTATTACGAAGACCTGCTGACGGTGCATGTGGAATTCAAGGCGATGGAGTAACCGCTGAATTTATGTCTTTAATATTCAGGCTTATCTTGACAGCCGTCGTACATTTTGTTTTTTTTGTGTGTTACCCTGAAACAGGACCGTACGGGAATTATTTCCTGTGCCTCTCCCTGGCGCTATGGGCGGGCTTTATAATAGTTATCGGCGGCGGCCTTAAATTCCTCAAGCTGATAAACCGGACCCTTGGCTCCGTCCTTTATCTGATCGTTTTTCTCCTGATCTCCCTGGCCATAGCCTTTACCATGCCGCAAAAGGATAAGACCAGTGTTTTCGTAAAGCTCCAGAACAAACAATTCCCCACCAAAAAATCCCTTGCCGCCGGTTTTTCGAGATTCGGCCTTAAATTCGACGCGCAGTTCAAGGACGGGACAAAGGTTCTGGATTCCGGAATAGATAAAACGCTGAAAAAACTGAAAAAACTGAAAAAAGACTGAGCACAGGATATGAAAACAGTCCTTATAACGGGCGGAACCGGCTTTATAGGCCGTGCCCTTGCCAAAGCGCTGCTGGCCAAAAACTATAAAGTCCGCGTATTCACCCGCAAAATCCCGGACCGGAAGCTGGACGGCGCCGATTATTCGGCGGTGTCGTTCGAGGATCTCGACTCGCTTAAAAAAGGCGCGGAAGGCGCCGACATCATAGCGCATCTGGCAGCGGCGCTTTTCTGCCGGTCGCAAAAAGAATTTGAAAAAGCGAACACCCTGGGCACAGCCAGCCTCGCGGCCGCCGTCGCAGGCCTGGAGCGCCCTCCCGAAAAGTTCGTCTACCTTTCAAGCCTCGCGGCCGGCGGGCCCGCGCCGGACCCTGAAAACCCCAGGACCGAGGCTATGGCGGACGCGCCCGTGTCCGCCTACGGCGCCACCAAACTGGGAGGGGAAACGGAAGTAAAAAAATTACCCCAAGCTATCCGCTACACCATCCTGAGGCCCCCCATAGTGTACGGCAAAAACGACGCCGGAATATCCAAAATAGCCCACTGGGTCAAAAAAGGCTTTATGGTCAACGCGGGATCAAAGAACGGCAGATTCAGCTTCATCTATCTGGAAGACCTGGTCTCCGCCATAATCACGGCCATTGAAAATCCCGCAACCGACGGCAGGACCTATTACGTGTCCGAAAACAGGACTTACGACTGGCGGACTTTTATCGGACTGCTGGCCGGGGCCATGAAAGTCAAGCCGCCTTCTATGCTGGACATGCCCGCGCACGCCCTTTACGCGCTGGGCTGGATATATGAGCTGGTTTCTTTGCTTGGCGGCGCGGAGCCGGTCTTCAACCGGGACAAGGCCCGGGAAGGCGCGGCCGCCAACTGGACCGCGAACCCGGGGCAATGGGAGCGCGATACCGCCTGGCCGGGCTGGACCAGCCTGGAAGACGGCGTCCGGAAAACATTTTCCTGATTTTAAAGCCCATCAAACTTTTATATACTTTACATTGACCCGAAAATTGCATTCGAGGTCGGTTTTGATTGATAAGTCTATGGCAGTGCCGTAACGGGGACTATGGCTGTCAAACAGCCAAGCTCCCGGATAAAGATATCCGCGGCAATTTTCGGAAGGCTAAAGGATAAAGACTGAAGGATTAGGGTAAAAGATGCGGAAAAACAAAGAAATTATTTCTGTCCCTTAGCCTTTATCCTTCATCCTTAAGCCTTCCCGAAAAATTTAACTAAATTTTTCGGGTTGATGGAGAGGTGGCCGAGTGGTTGAAGGCACCGGTTTGCTAATCCTAAAATCCCCCTCTGAGACATTTACCCTTTTAAAATCCTCGTCGGACACTGTTTGACGCAGTGTGACCCAGTATGTTGGTTTGGACACATTTGTGTCAGACTGGTGTCAGACTGCTTTTTGCTATTATTCATGGTCGCCAACTTCGCCGCCACCCTTCCCAATCCCCAACCGAGCCGCGAACTCCGCGCCTGCGCCTGCCTCATACGCACCCGTTGCCCTTCCTGCACCCGAACCAAAGTCCAACGCCAGTTAGCGCGAATTTTGGCCAGTTAAAAATAGCCGGGCTGGTAGTTTTCCTGTCTATTTGTAAAGTACGCACCAAGACACCTTTGTGTTTCAGCTGAAAACGCCATATTTGGGCATCGTTAAATTCTTGCAAGGTCACCGGGTGTAGGGTGCTGGCCTAGCGGTTTGATGGGTGGGTAAAACTGGGCAACTCAAGTCATGCCCTATTGGCGGCGGGGTGTTGTTTGGTTCAGTCGTCAGCCAGGCGCGGTTTATTTTACTGGAATGTTATTTTGGGGTTTCAAGAAGAACAAGGCGACCTTCGTGATTTTCAAGTTTGTCGTGCTGCTCCATCAACATATGGCCGCGATCTAAGTCCTTTCTTCTATAGTCTCTGGCTTCGCCCGCGAAAACATCCATATTATTCATTACGCGGCTTATATCGTCTTTAGTGGCGACTTTTGTTGCGAGGGTCTCTTTAATTTCACGGATATCCGCCTGGCTTTTTGCGCCATTAATCGCTAAGCGGGTAACTGTTTCAGCCAGCCCAGTAACTGTTTCAATAAGTGTTGAAATTTTAACATCTAGTTTTGCTAAACCATTTGTTAAGTCGCCTTTGCTGGCCGGTTCAAATTGGGTTTTGTCTTTCATGGATATATCTTACAAAACTTTCCCGTGCCGGGTAAGGGCCGAAAGACCTGTTCTGGGGCTGGGTCCTTGGTCCGTTCAGTCGCCTCTGGGGCCGCCGGCCAGGTCCACAAACACCCGCCCTACACAAAGCCAGGAACGCCGCCTAAAGCGGCCCTGGGCGGCCCTGTTGGCGTTTACCGCCCGCCTTATTAAGCGGTTGCCGTCGGCGGGGGCGGTAAAAGGCAGGACCGCGTATATCCGTCGGGGGACTGCTTGGGGGGTTGGGTTAGGGGCGACCCCATATATATGGACACCAAAAAAGAGACCCCGGCACCAGGCCCCCCCACCCCATAAGCATTAACCTAAGCCTTGACTTATAGGGGT
>JAHJSU010000231.1 GCA_018829985.1 Elusimicrobiota bacterium
CTGGGTGAACAATAACTGCGTGCCTAAATGTTCGGGAGGGCAAATCCGGAATGCGGATGGGAAATGCGAATGTCCTGCAGGGCAAACCATGACTGTGAATGGGAAATGCAGCTCATCCTGTGGAGCCGGTTCCGGTATTTTTGGTCCGATTAAAAACTTGTGGCACAATATTAAAGGCGAGACCGCAAACTGCGGCGAGAATTGTTTCAATCCCAAAACAAAATGCTGCCTAGCCAGCAAGGCGGTTGGTGAACAATGCGGCGCAGCTTGTTATGACCCCAAGACAGACTGCTGCGCGGACGGAAAAATTGAGGTCGGCGCGAAGAAGTGCGACGGGGATTGTTATGACCCCAAGACAGAATGCTGCGTTGACGGGAAAAAGATACCGGAAAGTTGTACGTGTTATCATGTTGGAAAGCGTATTGAGTCGGTGGAAAAATTCCTCGCTGGCTATAGACAAGGTAAGACCCTCAAACAAATAGATCCAACTGCCATCACAACTGCCTGGACACATTGTTGGCCGTGGCCGATTGGGACATGGACAAACTATTCCGCTGGATTCAAAGCTCTTGACCCCGAAATTCAAGCCGGCATAAAAGTTCATGAAATGGTTCATCAACAACAATGTAAAGATGACGAAGATGCACGTGAGATTCCTGCATATGAGGCGGAACTGGAGTTTTTAGAGAGTAAATTCACGGAAAAATGTAAATAATAAACCAATACAGGTAAAATATGAAGCCAAATCCCTGGGTATTTATTCTGTTTTCTTTGGTAATGGGCATTATCATAATAATTTCCCCATACATTATTACTTTGTTTAATCGTTTTAACAGGGAAAGGCTTTTAATCTGGCGTAAGTTTTTAATCATTGTTTTTGCTTGCTATATACCGATTATTGCTATTCTTTATGCCGTCTGTATTGTTTTGCCTAGAGATATTGGTCCAAAAATTTTACTCCCGTGGTGGATAGGCTACTATTTTGGTTATATTGTATTTACAATTCTTGTCAAAAAACACACAAATCTTCAACTGGGCTGGTTTAAATTCATTATATTATCGACTGCAGGTTATTTAACAGCTACATTTTTACTTGTCTTTCTAGCTAGTTTATTTTGTGATCCATTAGTTAGTCTGTTTGCATATTGGACCTCCGTCAGCTACATCACATCTCCTTAGGTAAACAGGGACGAGATAGCAAACCTGAGGTAAAGGCAGCAGGAGCCTTTTTATTGCGTTCGTGAAAAATAAATATATGGGGGCGTTGGGCGCTTTTTTACTTATCGGAGTGCGGTTATAAGGTGGCTGCGACCTTGGGGGTGGGGATTGATGTATCTTGAAGGGTGGGATATATTCTAAAAAAAGTGGAAAGTTGATTGATTAGCCGCCGGGGTGGCGGCGGGGGTTTGCTGGCGCACGCCTTTCTGGCTTTCGGCCAAGCCGTTGGAGCTTCACCGCTATCATTAGGCGGCGGCGAAGACTGTCTGAGTCGCGCACTGTGTGCGCGATGAGTTCTTCGCCGGCGGAAACGGCTTGGCCGCTTCCCCATAAAGCCGGTCCCGGCGTGCGAGCGGCAAACCCCCGCCGCCACCCCGGCCAATAGTTTAACAGACCTAGCTGAAATTTACTATGGATATCCCGGAAGAAACACCTCAGCCCCATAAACGGCGCGTGCGCTATGGGGGGACGCATCCTCGGCGGTTTTCTGAAAAATATAAGGAACTGAACCCCGAAAAATACGCGGTGGTTGCGGCCGGAGTTTATTCCGAAGCCGCGCCCATGCGCCCTTCTCCGGAAGAGCACCGCGGCAACCCGCGCTCAGCCTGCGCCAAGCTCCGCTGGGCCGTCCGCTCCTCTAAACCGAGGCAGAGCCTGATCTATTAAGGAATCCATAATACAGGATTTGTACAACAGAACTGTCAAAATCCCCCTCCATTGATCCCCCCGCCCCGGCCGACTGAAATCCCTTCGATCGCCAGCGCATTCCCTGACTTTTTCCCCGCCAGACTGACACACTTTTGCTGAAACCCGCCAAGTACTGCCGGCCAGCCGCTTTTTTTGATATTATACCTATTAACGACCGCGCCCGGCAAAAAATTTTAGGCGATTTTGGCCGCACAACTGTCGATAATCTCGATTATGTTATTATGTTTCCTACAATCTACCTGACGGGACGATTGTTCCTGCGTTGACAACGCTTTTTTATCCTTGTCCGCCTTTTTATCCTCTTCCTTGCCCATGGGCTCCGCTTCCTCTTCCATGGAACCCGCCGAAGATTTAGTCTTGCGCAGTTCGCCCACACCGTCTTTGCTCTGCTCGTCGGCGGTGTTTGTGATTTCGGCGCTCATTTCCAAAAAAGCGAAGGCTTTTCCGGGACCGAGCATGCGGTCCAATACCCGGGTCTGCATCTTGGCTTCAGTTTCATAGACGCCCCCGCCCCGGCCGCCTGCCCGCCCCGCCAATACAGCGCGGCGGGCAGGCGTGCCGTGTTGGCGGGACTGAACTCCCCCCGCCGCCATGCCTTGACCTGGGTTTTTCCCCGCCCCGGCGACCCGCTATTGCTGAAAACCGGCCAACTCAGCCCGACGGCCGCTTTTTTTGATATTATACCTTTAATGTCTGTTCCCCGAAAAAAATCCTGGCTGATTTTTCTGCCCTTACTCACGATAATCTTGTCTTATGTTTCCTACCAATTTAACCCCAAAGTGCATTTAAACGCACGAATGTTGGTTCCGGGCCTCGTCGAAGAATTTCCCTTTCCCCTTTTCCAGTGTCGCAAAGTGGTTTTGCGACACTGGGGGAAGGTAGAGCGGGGGAAATGAAGAGAAAATTTAAACTATTCGCCACTATTGAATCTTCCCTTTATAGTAAAATTTTAGGGACCAGACAAATGTATTGACAAATGTCTATTAGCCTGCTATACTATTAGTATAGTGGAGGCGATATGACTAAAATCTTAGACAGAACGGACCCTAAGCACATCCTGAAACATTGCGCGGCCTTAGGCCTAGATTTGAACCTCTTGGCTTCTTGCTTGGCCGTAAACCCCAAGACCGTCCAACGCTGGCAAGAAGGTGGCGCCCAACCCAACGAGGCTGGTCTGCGTGCTCTGGAGAAGTTGGAGGTTATTTATCAACTGGCGGCGCGGCTGCTCAAGAAAGATATTCTGGAACCTTGGTTCCACGCTCCTAATGAAACCTTGGGTGGCAGGCGTCCGGCGGACCTGTTGAGCTGCGGTGATTTGGACCAGGTGCGAAACGTTCTGGGTATGCTGGAGTGGGGGATCTACTCCTAACGTATGTTAAGCCGCCCAAATCTTGCATCAATACCCTCTCTCCCCTTCTCGGGATTGGTTTACAGGGCTGTCCCCGAGGCATCGCGCAATAAAATCCTATCCACCGAGGGAAACCGTTACTATCCCGGCCGCTACCACGTCGCCGGGGAGACGGGGATTCTCTACACTTCTGTTAAGTTAGACGTGGCGATACGGGAGATGGAGCGTCACGACTACCGCGCCAATCAAGGAGAGTTGGTTGCCAGCAAAATTAAGGTCAAGCTTCAGAAAGTGCTGGACCTGACGCAAACCGCCATACTGGCCAAACTAGCCGCCATACTAGCCAAACCGGGTCTCTCGAAAGATGACTTGATCTCTCCGGATTTCTCGATCACACACGCAATTAGTCTTCGGGCTAGAGAGGCCGGTTTACAAGGGCTGCTGGTTCCATCAGCTACCAAGAGCGGAGTCAACCTGATCATCTTCGAAAACAATTTAGCGGAAGGATGTCTGATCGAGGTGGAGGAAATCAACTCAATGTAAAAAGGAATTGGTGCCGGTGGCGGTGATATTCAACGATCTTGAGCTTATACGACTGCTAAAGCATTTCGGGCTACCCACTGATTTTCCCCGGTTCCTGCCTGTCACTAAATACTCGCATCAGGCTAATGGCCCGCCGGACGACGGCTGCCAGTTGGAGCCGGAGGCTGATTTATACGATACCTTTAGAACTGGCCCACTTCTGGATAAGTTTGATTTTTCCGCTGCTGGTAATTTCCTCGACACTGTAGGTTTTATCGCCAACTTTTTCCATCTTCAGAATATGGCTTGAGTTATGGGGGAAGAAATCTATTTCCGGGAAATATTCCTTCTTGGGGTTAACGGCAGTGAAAACATTAACACCTTCCGCCTTCTCGTAAGATACAGTGATGTTCTGCAAAGGAGTGGCCGCCTTTCTGTCCACTACCTTTACAATAACCTCTTCTTTGGTTTCCTTATCTTTTAAAATCACCTCACCCTCTTTGTTGGTTTTTTGGCTCACAAATTTCTTTCCACAGCCAGACATCACGAGAGCTGCGAGTAGCACACATACGAAGCCCAGCCCGATATATGTTTGCTTTTTATCCATGATTGATTCCCCTCCTTGGATGGGAGTATACAAAAATTTGTGGTTTCCTTAACTTGGTTATTATACCGCATTTTTAAGCGTAAAGCCGCCGGAGGAATTCACCCGCGAATGGGCCAGGCTGAAGCAGCAGGACAAAAACCAGCGGTAAACGCCGCCACCGGCCCTGCCGTTATCCCAGCATTATACCCATCAGAGCGCAGACGCCGCCCGCCGCGGCCGCCCACATAGCCATGGTAGTGGCTGGCGCCTCCGCGTCGCCGGTCATTGCCAATAACGCTCCTGTCAGAGCCAGTCCGGAACCCAGCATATAACATATGCCGAGCGCCATCTGGTGATAGGTGGAGATCAGTTGTGTGGACAGCGCAAACGCCCAGGCAGCCGCTGCGGCCGCGGCGATGCACATGGCCATGCCGACGGCATACCCTACGCCCGTCCAGCCCGAAGCCGCTATAATCGCGGCGCCGGCGATAGCCAAAATGGCGGAGAGTATGACCAGCTTTAATATCGTCATGACAAGGCTCGCCCAGGGGCTCACATCCGTAGGTCGCGGCATGGGCGAAGGATCAGGCGTGGGCGAAGGATCAGGCGTGGGCGAAGGGTCTGGCGTGGGCGAAGGATCAGGCGTGGGCGAAGGATCAGGCGTGGGCGAAGGATCAGGCGAAGGACTGGGCGTGGGCGAAGGATCAGGCGAAGGACTGGGACCGGGACTCGGGTCAGGGATCACGATTGTTTTGCCGGGGTCGGTCGTATTTTCCCAGGCCTTATCCTGGGTGGATCGTTCTGAATCCGGGGTGTAAGTGCCGCGATGAGGCAGCTGCGCGTTCCTTATGGCTTTAGACTGGTTCCACGCGCCTTTACCCGCCGCATTCTTCCCGCTGCCGCTTTTTCCGGACGTCACCGGCCTGGCTGAGCCTTTCATGGCCAGCAATTTCTTGCGCTGATCGAATTTGGGCAAGTTCTTAAAACCGGCGCCTACCTTTCCAAAATTGACTTTTGAATCCCCGGCGCCGGACCCGGATCTGTTTCCCGAGCCGCTCGTATTGCCGCCTCCAGCCGCGGAACCAAAAAGCCTGTTGCCGAAAAGGCTGTTTTTAATTTGAGACATCAGGCCCTGTCCGGCGTCGCCTCTTTTGTTGCCCTCCCTGTCGTATCCGTCCCTATTATAGCCGTCCCTGCCATAGCCTTCCCTGTCGTAACCGTCCTTATCGTAGCCTTCCCTGTCGTAACCGTCCTTATCGTAGCCGTCCTTGTCGTAACCGTCCTTATCGTAGACGTCCTCTCCGGAGCCGCCTTTATCGTCACCGAGCTCGTTCAATCCTCCTTTATTGGCCTCCCTGAAGATATCAAGCGAGGAGACGTTACTGCGGTTTCGCATGATGGCGGGAACATAATTACTTCCTTCCTTATTAAAACTGAAGGCAGAAGAACTGCCGGGATCGTTACGGCTGCCGAGGTAAATACCGGCGCAGAGCGCGGCGCAGAGCGCGGCGGCGAATATAAGGCCCCTATTGCCGGCCAGCAGGCCGCCCAGCCACCCTGACGAAGCGCCGAACCTGGCCGAGCCGAAAGCCGCCCTGCCCAGGCCGGACGCGGCCCTGCCCCCCAGGCCGGCTGTTCCCTCCCCGGCGCCGCCCAGCGCATTCCGCCTTCCTGAACCGAGCTTTGAGCGGAGCCAGGCGAGAAAACCTTTTTTCTTTTCCTCTTTTTTATCCCCGGATCGCATCCCGGATATATCGCTCATCTGATCCTCCTTAGGAATTGTCCCTGTCCGGCGCGTCGCGGCGCCGCCTAAAATTTTGAGACGGAGGCGAAAAGCCTGAAATCGAGCCTTGGGAAGATGTTGTTTTTCTTCTCAAGCCCGGCCAGGGCCTTTTCGTCTATTTTTTTCTCGAGCACTTCGGCAAGAAGCCTCGCGGCGCCGGCAACGTGGCCCTCGACGCGGGCGGCGGCGTACTGCGCGTGGGAACCTATATAGAGCAGGAACGGCCAGTCTGAACTCTGGGCAAGAAGCACTTCTCTGGCGGCCTGGTTCAGCGCGCGCGCGGCAAGCAGGCTGAGATCATGGTTGCGGAAGCGGTTGGCGGTCTCTATCATCTTGTCCGTCACCGCCAGCACTTCCGGATAGACAAAATCGTTTTTCTCGTTCAACCACGGGTCGAAATAGCCCTTCTCCCCCCACGAGGAGATCTGCGGATTCAGTTCCGGCGGTTCCTGGGCGGAGTTAAGATATTCGCTTGGCGTGACGAACTGCAGCGGCAGGCGGTCCTGCCTGATCTTTCTCAGGACGCATTCAAGGAACGTCGGACCTTCAAACCACCAGTGGCCGAAGAGTTCGGCGTCATAACAGCCCACTATTACCGGCTTTATGCCTTTTGAGGAATGTATCTCTTCCACCTGGCGCATCCTGCGCTCCAGGAAATCGGCCGCGTGCCGCTCCGCTGCACGCTGGGCTTCGTCCGGATCGTAAATAAGCTTGCCGGCCAGATCGACGTCGCCGGTGATGCGGTGGTATTTAAGCCCCAGGGGCCGGCGCTTGCCGTCTTCGCTTAAATAAGGCTTTATATAATCGTAATCGGCGTCATAACCCAGATCGCGGTAGAATTCCCTGTAGGCCGGGTCGCCCGGATAACCGAACTTGGCGCTCCAGACCTCCTTTGAGGATTCGGCGTCCCTGGCGAAAACATTTATTCCGTTCGGCGTGCGGTAGGCCGAATAGACCCCGTTCCTGGGAGCGGCCTCGGAAAACTCCACCGCATGCGATTCCGTGAAGATATATTCAAAACCGGAAAGCTTGAGCCAGGTCTGAAGCCTGGGGTCATAGGCGCATTCAGGCAGCCAGAAACCGGCCGCTTTCGTATTAAACCTGTCCATGTAATCGTCGGCCGCCGCCGCCACCTGGGCTCTAAGGGCCTCAGGCCGGGCCAGAAGCGGCAGTATGGAATGCGTGGCCGAAGTGGTAAGTATTTCGATGTGACCCGCGTGCTGAAGCTGTTTTAAAGGAGTTATAAGGTCGCCGCTGTACGTATGGATGATTCCGGCGGCTTCCTCGTAAAGCCGGGCATAGAGCCTCACGATCTTTAAAAGCGCGGGGTCGTTCTCAACCCTGACCAATTCCTTATCTATAAGTTCAAGCCGCGTCTTTATATAGCGGGCGAGTTTGCCTTCAAGCGTTTCGTTTTCAAGCATGGCGCCCAGCGTCGGGGAAATGGAGACGGCGATGCCGGGCCTTATGCCGTCTTTGACGAGGCTCTCAAGCATGGAGATAAGCGGGATATAGGTTTCCACCACGCCTTCAAAGAACCAGTTCTCTTCCAGGAAGTCCGCATGTTCCGGATGATTGACATAAGGAAGATGCGCGTGCAGCAAAAAAAGCAGGGAGCCCTTGGAACTCATCCCAGCCTCCTGAAAAATTCCGCGCTGGAATACCCGGAAGAGACTCCGCCCAGGGGGCTGGAGACGGGCGCCGCGACTGCATTACTTTCCAACAGCTTTTCCTGGCCGCCGTCTTTTTTCCTGGCGTAAACCGCGGCCGAGCAGATCCTGCCTTCGGCCGGAGGTTTCAGATAGATCTTGCCCGCGTCCCAGCGGACTTCGGCCTCGACTGCCAGGGTTTTGTCCTCGCATGAGACGAGCCTCACCAGGACGTTGGGGGCATAAGACGCGGTTTTAAACGCTTCTGTTTTAGCCCTGCCCAGGGTCCAGCACACAAAAACAGCGGCCGGGCTTTTTACAAGCAGCCAGGCTTTGTCGCTGGAAGGCGGTAAATTAAGCTCGTCCGTCATAATTAAGAAAGCCTTAAGAAACGGCGTAAATATGTAAATGCGTTGATACGTAAGGGCGTAGATATGATGATGCGTATCAACATATCAACGCGGCGTTCTCTAATAAGCCGTTACTACTCAGGTTCTTTGGAAAGCGCCCCCCACCCTAACCCTCCCCCTCGAGGGGGGAGGGAAGGGAGGGGGTGAGCAGTTACAATGAGCCTTAAATATAATCTACTAAATTTTTCTCGCATAATTAAAAATATTTTTGCGCCCGGAGTGTCCGGCGATTACTGTTAGCAGCTGAAAGCTACAGAAAGCTGCAGAAAGCAAGAAGTTGATTCATTCGTAAAAAGTCCCAAACGGTAGCCGTCCGCCTTAGGCGGACGGCTACAAAGGCGATTTTTGAGCAAAATTGACTTTTTACGGGAAAGTCAAGAAGTTGATTTTTACTTTCCGCTGCCTTCTTTTGCTTTCCGTTGCTTTCCTTTACGGCTTGACGGAGATATTTGCCAATTTATATATTATTCTTATAACGGAGGAACCGCATATGAAAAAAATAATTTTTATGACCCTCGCGCTTTTTATCTGCGCGGCTGCCGGAGCCCAGGACGAAGCCCTTAAGGTCCAGCGGGTTTTTAACGAGGTCGCCGCCAAGGCCAAACCGGCCGTGGTAGCCTTGAAGGTCGTGCGGGAGGAATCCGAGACCTTTATAGAACCTGAATTCTTTTTCGGGTACGTGGTGCCCAGAGAGCGGACTTACAGATATAACACCCAGGGGGCGGGCTCCGGGTTCATAATAGATTCCGAAGGCCATATCCTGACCAATTATCATGTGGTGGAAGGCGCGACCCGCATACGGGTCTCGCTGTTGGACGCGGGCGGAAGGGAAAAAACCTATATGGCAGCCGTCGCCGGCGGCGATCCCGCGCTGGACCTGGCCGTCCTGAAGATAAAGTCGCAGGATAAATTTCCGTATCTGGAACTCGATTACTCGGATAAGGTAAAAGTCGGGGATTTCGCGCTGGCCGTGGGCTACCCGTTCGGGTTCAGGCAGACGGTTACTTCCGGCATAATCTCCGCGCTGAACGCCGGCATGAAAGTGGAAGGGCGGAAATATGAAAAGCTCATACAGACCGACGCCGCCATAAACCAGGGCAATTCGGGCGGACCGCTGCTGAACCTCCAGGGGCGGGTAATAGGCGTCAACGCGGCCATTTTTTCGCCGTCGGGGACTTTTGCCGGCATGGGGTTCGCCATACCCGCCGCGGAAGTGAAACGGGTCCTTGCCGATCTGGTAGCCGGCAGGGAAGTGAAGCGGGGCTGGCTCGGCGTTTCGATAGTCGCGCTGGACTCGGTTATGGCGGCCCGGCTCGGGCTGAACATCGCCTCCGGCGGGCTCGTTAACGCGGTAGTAAAAGGCTCGCCGGCTTACGAGGCCGGAATACTGCGCGGCGACGTCATAACGGAATGCGACGGAGAGCCTGTTGAAGCGGAAGATGACCTTTTTTACAAGACCTATACCAGGCGCCCCGGCGACGTGACAGAGCTGACACGCTTCAGCAAGGGTTTGAAGAAAAAAGAGAAGATCACGCTTGCCGAACGTCCGGCGGAAAACGCGGCTGTGGTTTATACGGCCGGCCGGACTAAAAGGGCGGACATGGACTCCCGGAAATCAGCCTACACCTGGGAAGGGCTGGATATGCGCTTTGAAGAAGGAGGCGCGGTCGTGGACCGGATAAGCGCCGACTCCAGGCTGTTCGGATACTTGCGCCGCGGAGATGTGATAAAGGCGGTGAACCGGGCCGAGATATCTTCGCCCGCCGGGCTGCCGTCGGTTTTTGGCGCGGCGAATTTATCCGAAGGCGTGCTGTTCGATATAGAACGCAACGGCGAAGGAAGATATATAAGCGTGCAAGTGAAATAACGTACAATACTCAGAGGCCGGAAGTCGGGAGCCAGGAGCCGGAATAAAGGCGCTATACCCGAAAAGTTTCCAGCATTCTGAATTCTGACTGCTGAATTCTGTCTACTTGAGCTGTGACAATATTTCGATGAATATAGGCAAACATCTTTCGGACAATATGAACAGGCCGCGCTGTCACGGGCTGCAGTTCAACGATCTGGCAAGCCTGGCGGCCGGAGTAAAGTCGCTGGTTTACACCAGCGTCCACGGCGTCGATGACGCCCGGCTTTTAGACCGGCTGTGCGCCGACCTGAAGCTGAAAAAGGTGACCCTGGGAAATAATGAGAGCGTCAGCAACTCCCCGATAACGGACGTGCTTATAGGCACAAACGCCAAAAAACTGGAAGCCGCCAAAAAAGCCTATAAGAACGTGCTCTCGCTTGAATGGGGAATCGCGCTTGATTATCCCGAATGCTGCGTTAAATCATACATAGCGTGGAACGCCAAAACCGGAAATGAAGACCTGATACGCCACATCTACGCCCGCTCGCCCGCGGGAAAGACTTTCCCGTTCTGGATGAACAATGTATTCAACTACTACTCCCGCCTGATCCGCCCCGGGGACAGGCTGAAATACGCGGCTTTCTCAAAATTGAACCAGGGCATGGATCGCGAATCCATAATACCGTGGCATCCCTGCTCTTACCTGTGCGCGGAGACTGTGAAAAAGGGGAAGCTGATATATGACGTGATGAAGCGCCACATGCCTTTCACGGCGGCTTCCCGCAAAGCGATGCTGTCAAAACCGATCGTCTTCTGGGATAATTTCCTTTTTGCGATCCTGAACGGTCAATGCCGGAAAATGGACGGGGGCTTTATCATCGCCTATAAAGGATTAAGCCGCCCTAAATCCCTGATCGGCCGGGAAACGGAAAAAATGCTGTCCGGCCCGGAAAACCTGTGGCTATCCGCGCGCGGAAAAATAACAAATCCCGCCGAATTGCGCCTGCCGGGGAACCACGTCGTTATCCCGTTCGCTTTCTGAAATAAAGAACTCCTTACCCTATACCCTGCTTTTATCAGTGTTTGAAGTGCCGGACGCCGGTCAGGACCATCGCGGCGTTCCTGGAATCGCAGAACTGGGCGCAGACCAGGTCTTCCCGCCACCCGCCCGGCTGGATCACCGCGCTTATCCCCGCCGCCAGCGCCGCCTCCAGCGTCTTCAGCGGCAGGGCCGCGTCGCAGGCCATTACCAGCGGCGACTTGCCTTCCAGGATCGGATGCTTCTCCTTAAGCCTTAAAACCGCGCTCCGGACCGCGTCATAGGTTGAACTTTCCGCCGCGCTCACGGAAACCGAAGTCCCGCCCGACGCCAGCGCCACGGCGTAGGTTTTGGCGTATTTTGAGATCTTCCAGGCCAGCTTCAGAGAACGCAATTCCTCATCGGACGGCTTGCGCCTTGTAACGCATTGCAGCTCCGCGCCCAGTACCTCCTGGTCCTTGGACTCTATCAGCAATCCGCCGGCCGCGGAATAAAGTTCCACTTCGCGGGGGGAAAGGACCGGGGCCGGCAGGGCGATGACTTTCAGGCCTTCCTTGGCGCGCAGCAGCGCCAGGGCTTCCTTGCTGTAATCCGGGGCCGTCAGGGTTTCAATAAAAACCTCTTTCAGCGCCCGTGCCGTGTCTTCGTCCACCAGACGGTTGAAGGCGGCCGTGCCGCCCGCCGCCCCGGCGGGGTCGGCTTTGAAAGCGCCCCTGAAGCAATCGACCGGCTTTGCGGCCGCACAGACGCCGGTCGGCTTGGCGTGCTTTGAAATGACGCAAACCGGTTCCTCGAATTCAGCGGCCAGTTCAAAGGCCGTATTCAGGTCCAGATAATGGTTCAGATTGAACTGTCCGCCGGAAAGTATCCGGGCGGCGTTAAGGCCGCGCGGCCTGGCGCCGCTCAAGGCGTAAAAAGCCGCTTTCTGATGGCGGTTCTCGCCGTAAGCGAGGTCCATGACTTTCTTAAGGCTCATAACCACTTCTTCGCCCAGCAGGTCCCGCGTCTCGGAAAGATACTGCGCGACCGTGGCGTCGTAGGCCGCCAGATACTGCCAGGCCCTGGCGGCGAGCTGTCTCTTGTTCCCGGGCTCAAGCCCCCCCGCCGTTTTAAGCGCCTCAAGGACCGGCCCGTAATCCTGGGGCCGGCAGAGCGTTATCACGTTCTCAAAATCTTTGGCGGCCGCGCGCAGGACCGCGGCGTTGGCCTGGTCCAGGTAGTTGGACAGTTCCTCTATGGCGAATTCTTCCTGCCCCACGATATTGGCTATCGGGTAGAGGTTCGCGGCCACGACATAAAACCCGGGCACTTCCACCCCGTTTTCCGAAAGGACGGCGGAGCGGCCGGATAAAGCTTTGAGGATGGAAACCGGGACCGGCGGCGAGTAGCGTATTTCCTCCGCTTCTACCTCGGATTCCCTGAGGAGCTTGAAAGTGGAGCCGGAAGCGTAAATCTCAAAACCGAGGCTTTCCAGCCCGCGGGCAAAATCCACGATGCCGGTCTTGTCGTAAACGCTGAAGTACGCGGTCTTGTCCATAAAGCGGTAACCGGTAATCGGTAAACAGTAATCAGTGCGGATACACATTTAAAACCGGTTACTGGTTACCGGTTACTGATTACTGGTATTTCCCTATTAGTTTAATAAATTCTTCTTCGGTTAATATCGTCACGCCGAGTTTTTTGGCCTTATCGTATTTGGAACCCGGGGCGGAACCTGCCACCACGTAGGAAGTTTTGGAGGAAACGCTTAAAACTTCCTTGCCGCCCAGTTCCCTGACGCGGCCCTGGGCCTCGGCGCGGGACATGCTGCCGAGTTCGCCTGTGAAAACGAAAGTTTTACCCGCAAATCCGGCGCCGGCGGTCTTGCGTTCCGGCTCCGTCATATTCAGCCCCAGCTTTTCAAGTTCGACCACCAGTTCCCGGGTTTGCCGGGATTTAAAGAATACCGACACGGCATGGGCAATGACCGGGCCCACTTCGCCGACCCGGGAAAGCGCGTTCTCGTCGGCGGCCATAAAAGCGTTCATCGTGGCGAAATGCCCGGCCAGGACGCGGGCGGTCTTCTCGCCTATATGCCTTATGCCAAGGGCGAAGATAAGCCTGGAAAGCGGCCTTTTCCTGCTCTGTTCAATTTCCAGAAGCAGGTTGTCGGCTTTCTTATCCTGGAACAACTCCAGCCCGAGAAGCGCCTCTTTTTTAAGCCGGTAAATATCCGGAAATCTGCCGATAAGTTTTTTTTCCGCCAGCTGTTCCGTAACCGAAACGCCCAGGCCCTCTATGTTCATGGCGTCGCGTGAGGCGAAATGCAGCAGCGCCCGCTTGAATTGGGCCGGGCAGGACGGATTGACGCAGCGCAGAGCGACTTCCTCTTCATCCTTAAAAAGCCCGGCGCCGCAGGAAGGGCACTTTTCAGGCGGCTGGATGGGGCGCTCGGCGCCGGTCCTGGCGCTTAAGATCACCTTGACGACTTTCGGGATGACTTCCCCGGCCCGCTCAATGACCACCCTGTCCCCGAGCTTCAGGCCAAGCCGTTCTATCTCGTCAAAATTATGGAGCGTGGCGCTGGAGATGGTGACGCCGCCGCATTTTACCGGTTCCAGCTCCGCGACCGGGGTAATGACCCCGGTGCGCCCCACTGAAAAGACCACCTTATTTACAGCGGTAGTAGCCTGCTGGGCGGGATACTTGAAGGCGATGGCCCAGCGCGGGCTCTTGGACGTGAAACCCAGCAGCTTCTGTGCCTCCAGCGAGTTGACCTTTACGACCAGGCCGTCTATTTCATAAGGCAGGGAGAACCTTTTATTTTCATATTCGGCGTAAAACGCCAGGACCTCGTCGGCGCCCGCGCAAAGTTTTTTTACCGCCGAAACCGGGAAACCCAGCGCTTTGCAGGTCTCCAGGTATTCCCAATGGGAGGCCGGCTCCCTGAAACCTTCTATGCGGCCGTGCGAATGGGCGAAAAAGCGGAGGTTCCTGGCCGCCGTGACCTGCGGGTCCTTCTGCCGGAGCGAGCCGGCGGCGGCGTTGCGGGGATTGACGAACGGTTCGGCGCCGGCGGCCAGCGCTTCCTGCCGAAGACGCTCGAAATCCTTCTTCTCCATGTAAACTTCGCCGCGCGCCTCAAAAAAATCCGGAATATCTTTTCCCGAGAGGACCAGCGGCGCCGCCCTGATGGTCCGCGCGTTAAGGGTCACATCCTCTCCGATCTCGCCGTCGCCCCGCGTGGACGCCCTGACCAGCAGGCCTTTCTCGTATTCAATGGAACAGGAGAGGCCGTCTATTTTGGCCTCTATCACCAGCTCAAAAGGCTCGTCCTTCAGGCCGCTCCGGACGCGCTTGTGCCATTCCAGAAACTCTTCGGGGGAGTAGCAGTTCTCCAGCGAAAGCATCGGGATGCGGTGCGGCACCGGCGCCAGGTCGTCGGCCCGCGCCCCGCCGACGCGCCGCGTAGGGGAGTCGGGGGCCGCCAGTTCCGGGTGCGCCGCCTCCAGCGCTTTAAGCCGGTTCATCAGCGCGTCGAATTCGCCGTCGGAGATCTCCGGCGCGTCGTCGGCGTAATAGAGGCGTTCGTGCCTCCGGATCTCCCGCCGGAGCCGCTCTATTTCCTCTTTAGGACCCTGGCCGGTCATTTTGGTATCTGGATATTATGCTTTTTGGCGATGCTGTCCAGCACGCCGTTGACGAATTTGCCCGAATTTTCGGTGGAATATTTTTTGGCCAGTTCTATGGCCTCGTCTATGATAACGGGGACCGGCGCGTCGGCCAGGAACATCATTTCGCATACGGCAAGCCGCAATACGCAGCGGTCTACGGCCGACATGCGGTCCAGGCTCCAGTTTTTGCTGATCGAAGTTATGATCTCGTCTATTTTGCCGCTGTTGGACACCGTGGCGGTGAAAAGACCCTTGTAAAATTCAAAAACTTTCGGCTCGCCGGCGAACTCCCGCATCTGGAACATGCCGAGAATGGTCTCCTGCGAAAGCCTGGTGATATCGGCCAGATACAGCGATTGCAGACAATTTTCCCTTGCGAGTCTTCTTTTGCTCATACCGCTTTGAGAGAACCGGTTATAAATTCACCAGCCCGAAAATTGCCGTGGAGATCTGCCTGAGGCGAACGATTCCAATATGCGATTTTCGGACCAGTATATGATACAAAATTTGAGCGGGCAAAGGCGCCTGGCGCCTCCTTTCACCCGTGCATTTTTCCCGCCTGAAAACATTGCCTGGGCCTTTTGGCCCAGGCCTTTCAGCCTTTTGACCCTTGACTAAAAACGCCGCATATAATACAATGTATTACATGGTTTTTACAGCTCAACGCGCTGAACGGCAAAAATCAAGGGGAGGCAAAAATATGAGAGTTGAGAGAAAAGGCTTATTGGCGGCGCTTCTGGCGGCGGCTTTCACGCTGCCGGCGGCGGCGGAGACGGCGATAGATTTTGACCGGGGAGCCGGCCTGAAGGCGGTTATGGAGAATCTTCATGACGGCGCCGCCGGCAGGCCGTCGTTTGTCATTGTCCGCAACAGTTTGAGCTCCACGCGGGACTGCAAGCTGTTCACGTTTCGCGCGGACGACCCGCTTGTCTCGCCCCCCGGCCTGCTGCAGAGCTCCGTGTATCAGACGGTGTGCGTGGAGTATCAGGGAAAGCAATATTGCCACGACGAACTGGTGCGCACGGAGAAAAGGAACGTTACCGTGGCGCTGCGCGGCAACAGGACCATGCTTCCCTGGGAAAGGGATATGTTCGACGTGTGCCTGAAAGACACGGCCGTGACCGTGGAAGTGGTTGAAGCGTCTCACCGCTATAAAATCGGCAAAAAGGCCGGGCCGGATAAATACCAGGTGGAAGCCGTGGCGAAAGGCAAGTTGAAGACCGAGCCCGATCCCGCCGGCATCTCCGTGGATTCCTGGGGCCTTTCCGCGCAGTCCGGCGGCCTGGAACTGGCGCTGAAAGATAAGTGGGCGGCCGTTTACGGGAAAGTAAAGAATGAAAAAACTCTTATTAAAGCGACCTTAAAGATGGAAAAAGCCCACTGGTTCGACCCGGTAATCTTTGAGAAAGAATTCATTCTGTCTCCCGCTGATGTCTACGGGATAGATTTCTCAAAATACGCTTTGGAATTCAAGCAGCCTCTTGAGTTCGGCCGGAAATATTTTGTGGAATGGGGTTTCAAGCGTAAAGGGAATATGTCCAAGGGAAGCTTCAAGAACGGAGGCGCAACCGGGAGAGTGTTTTTACCGCTGCCCTGAGCATAAAAACGGAGGCCGCATAAAAAGCCCGTCCGCATCAAGCGGACGGGCTTTTTACCGGCCTCACCGATATCAGCGGGGAGAGGCTCGTCATCCGAGTAGTCGCTGTGGCAATAGCTCTCGCCCGTCTCCCGGAAAAGATAAGCCTCATGCTCAAGCGTCTGCCCGTGTCTAAAAACAAAAGCAAGCAGAGTAATTAACGACCCCGCGCCGGCGACTGATTTCCTTATAAACAATCTATTTCACCCGGGCATTTTTCCCGCCTGATAGCGGAAGCACGGGATAGGCGTGGGGTTGCCCTGTAGCCGCATAGCGGATGGGGGGCCCCGCTTCGGGGGGAAACCGCCCGCTATTTCAGCGGGCGCTCGCCGAACTGGCGAGCGGTTTCCTACGCGGCGGAACGGGCAACCCCACGCCTGTCCCGTTCTCCACCTGGCCCGTTCAGACTCATTTTTAAATCTTTATTTTTGCGATGGCTATGCTTACCAGCAGGAATTCCCCGCCGACGGCGAAGTAGATGAGCGCCCCCCACATCATCGGGACCTGGGTCACCAGGAAAGCGCAGGCGGACAAAAGTATCGCGGCCAGGCAGGCCAGCAGCACGATCCTTTCCCTCGAAAAGCCTATCTTCTCGAGCCGCAAAGCAAAATGGTCCTTGCTGCCCAGGAACGGCGAATGCCCCGCCTTGAGGCGCATGACCGAAACGAAAAGCGTGTCGTAGATCGGCACGGCCAGGATGAACAGCGGAGCGTATACGCCGAGCGGATTTACCTGCGTGTACTGGGTGCCGACAGCCACCACCGCCAGCGTAAATCCGCACAGGAGACTGCCGGAATCGCCCATAAATATCTTCATCTTTTTTGAAAAATTGTACGGCAGAAAACCTACAACCGCTCCGGCCAAAGCCGCCGAAGCCACATTAACATAGATGGCCTCGGAAGGCAGGGATATCAGCAGGAAACCCAGCGCCGCGATGGCCGTCTGGCCGGCCGAGAGCCCGTCCATAATGTCGATAATGTTAAGAGCGTTAGACACCCCGACTATCCAAAGCATGGTCAGGATAAAGGAGAGATAGGGCGGATTTATGAAATTTATCTTTACGCCGCAGAGGACCACAAAAAAAGCGACGCCGAACTGTATTATAAACTTTGTCTTGAAGCCCAGGCCGTGCGGCTTTTTAAAATCGTCGATAAGGCCCAGACCGAACATAACGATGCCCCCGGCCAGGATGACGCGCAGATCGCGCAGCGTGCCGGTCGGGAACGAAGTGTAGAAACGCATGAACACCAGCGCCGCGCAGAAAGCCAGGAAAATAGCCGCCCCGCCGAGCAGCGGCGTCGGGCTCTTATGAGTTTTTATCGCCGTGGGCGTGTCAAGATGCCCGAACCTGAGCGCCAGCCACCTTAAAAACGGCGTCAGGGCGAGCGAAAGGGCCAGCGGCACAAGGAAAGCCAGCAGATAAAGCCTGAAATTTTCTATTAACGCGCTCACTTTAAGGCTCCCTTCGCTAACGCTATAATTTTTAAATTTTTCTCCGCGCCGGCCGGCGCCCTTCCCAGGGCGGCCAGCAGCTTGTCCATCTTAAGCCCGGCGTTCAGCGGCCGCGGGGCCGGCTGTTTCAGCTCCGCCGTGGCTACCGGCTTCAAAAAATCTTTTTTAAAGCCGAAAGCTTCGCAGGCCTTCAGCGCGAACTCGTAACGGTTCAGCCGGTCGGCGCCCGCCACGTTGTAAACGCCGCTTTTGCCGGCCTGCGCGAGCTCCAGTATAAAATCGGCCAGTTCCGGCGCGTGCGTGGGATTTGAATACTGGTCCAGCGGCACTTTCATCTCAACGCCCCGGCTGTAATTGTCCATCAACTGCATGATAAAATTATTGCCCGCCCGGTCAAAGCTGTAAACCACCGTGGTCCTTATTGAAAGCGCGTCCTTCATGCCGCCGAGGACCCGCATTTCCCCTTCAAACTTGGTCCTGCCGTAAACGCTTAGCGGGTTCACGGGGTCGGTCTCCGAATAAGGCCCGTTCTTTCCGTCAAAGACATATTCGGTGGAAAAATATACGAGCCTTGAACCCGAGTTCAGGCACAAGGCGGCCAGGCTGCCCGGGGCTTCCGCGTTTATCTTCCGGGCCAGGTCCGGGGTTTTTTCACAGCCGTCCACGTAAGTCATCGCGGAGCAAAGCACCGTTAGTTCCGGCTTTACCGTTTCCATGACTTTCACGGCGGAGCCTATATCCGCCAGGTCAAGGGCGAACCGCGCCCCCGCGGACTTTAGGTCCGCGCCAAAGACCCGGTGTCCATGCGCGCCGGCCGCGGCGGCGACCGCTTTGCCTATCTGCCCGCAAGCCCCGATGACCAGTATCTTCATCCCTCATCCCTCATCCCTCATCCCTCATCCCTTCCCCTATATGCCCCCGAAAAGGCTTTTGAGACGGAGTCCCAGAATCTTAAGCATCCCTTTGACCGCGTCCTTGTAATTTATCTTTTTGCCTTCCTGCCGGGAACGCGACGCGTAGACGATGGGCACTTCCGAAAATCTGTACTTTCTGAAAGCGACCTTGCAGGAGATCTCCGCCTCGATCTCAAAGCCGTCGGATACGAGGCCGAGCGAGCGCACTACCGGGGCGCTGAACGCCTTATAGCAGGTGTAGGAATCCGTTATTTTCGCGAAGAAAAGCAGGTCTATCAGGAATGTAAGGAACTGGTTGCCCCATAGATAGACGATATTATAAGGCTTGGCGTCTCCCGTTAGAAGCCTGGAACCGTAGACGACGTCGCATACGCCTTCCGCCACCGGTTTTACTATTTCCGGTATGTATTTCGGATCATATTCCAGGTCCGCGTCCTGGATTATGACGATGTCGCCGGCCGCCGCCTCAAAGCCGGTGCGCAGGGCCCCCCCCTTGCCCTTATTAACGGCGTGCTTTATCACTTTCAGGTCGAACGGGAAGAGGCGCTCCGCCGCGGCTTTATCCAGCCATTCCCTGGTGCCGTCAACGGAACCGTCGTCCACCACCAGCACTTCCTTGTCAATGGCAAGCGCCGCTATGCGTTTTAGGATCTCCGGCAGCGTCTTTATCTCGTTGTACGAGGGAATTACAATGCTCGTTTTCATATCAAAACTATTAAAAATTATAACAAATATTGGTAACTATTCAGCCACAAAGTCACAAAGACACGAAGGAAATCAGACAACAAATCGTTTGATCCCCTCTTTTATCACAAGAACTTTCTTTGTGCCTTGGTGTCTTAGCGGCTGAGTAGTTACAAATATCGTTTCTTACTAAATTCATTGGTAGAAATTGGCGCGGGCTAGTTCAGCCCGATTCCAAATCCTCCTTTCAAACCGTGCATGCGGATTTCCCGCACACGGCTTACCGACGGTCTTAAGGGCGCGGCTTGCGTCGGATAGGACACTCTTCCTCGCA
>JAHJSU010000232.1 GCA_018829985.1 Elusimicrobiota bacterium
CCGCACTTTACGAGGTAATATTCGGTGAACCCATGTCTCTTTCACGTATCTGCGTAGTTGCAGAGCTTGCTCTGCGTAAAAGGCAAAGCAAGCTTTGCCACTACAGAAGCAAAGTGCGGCTGTAGAACTACTCACCACAGCGGCACGGAGAGCACGGAGTTTTCTCCGCCGAAGGCGGACCCGCCGGACTGTTTGGCGGGCGCAGGCGGACCCGCCGGCTGTTTGGCGGGCACGAAGTTTTGTCCTCTGTGTTTCTCTGTGTCCTCTGTGTCTCCGTGGTTTTCTTGCTGCTGAGTAGTTACCATAAAACAAGTATCCCTTTGTTAAATTTTTATCCGCCTGTCTATTACTTTGCGGATTTTGCCGGTGCGAAGTATCCGCTCTATCGCGTTGGGCTTCAGGATCTCTATCCCCGGCTTGTCCAGCCACTTCATCCTTACGCTTTCCTTGAGATCCTCGCAGTTCTTCTCCATCTCGTCCAGCAGCCACTTTTGCAGGTTGCCGCGCGTGACGTCCGTCAGCGGGGTTCCGTCCTTCGCCTCCACTTTCACCGCCAGCGTGTCCTTATGCCCCTTCTTGTCGATGACCACCTGGAAATTAAAGCTCAGCTCCGGCACCTTGCCGATGGCGTTCTGTATGTCCGACACGAACACGTGCGCCCCGCCGGCGTGTATCCGGTCGTCGCAGCGCCCCAGGATTTCGAACAGCGGCTCGTTGCGTCCGCACCCGCAGGGCTTGGGCAGCCACCTGCCCAGGTCCCCGAGCCGGAACCTTATAATGGGCATATGTTTCTTGGTAAGGCTCGTTATGATTATCTCCCCCACCTCGCCTTTTTTCACGGGTTTCAAAGTATCCGGGGCCACGAACTCCAGGTACTGGCTTTGGTCGAAAAGATGATGGGCCCCTTTTAAACAGTGCGCGCACTGAAAGCCTACCACGCCCGCGTCGGCCGTGGCGAAACCCGCGGACCTGACCGCGACCCCGGGGAAGACCCGCTGGAAGAATTTGACCATTTCCGAGCCCACGTATTCCCCGCCGTAGAATATCTTGTTTATTGAAAGCGAGCGCTTCCCTTTACCGGCCTCCACGAATTCGGCCAGCTTTATCAGGAACGAGGGCAGGCCTATCACGGCGTTAACTTTAAAATCCTCAAGGTACCTGACTATATTTTCCACGGGCAGGTTGCTGCCCACCGGCACCGAGATGGCCTTAGTATAACCCAGCGCTTTTTCAACCGACAGCCAGCTGGACCACAGGTTGCCCGCCACGAACAGGTTGGCTATGATGTCGCGCTCGTCCAGCCCCCCGTACTCTATGGTGCGGGCAAGCATTCTGCAGGTCAGGTCGTATTCGTGCGCGTCGTAAAAAACATATTTGGGACTGCCGGTGGAGCCGCCGCTGGCGAAATATATCCCGCGCCGGACCGGGGCCGTCATCATGTCCGTGCTCTCGGGCGGCGTATTCTCGTAGATGTGCCGCTTCTCCAGGAACGGCGCCTTTTCAAAATCGTCCAAAGTGACTATCCGGCCAAGTTTCTTGAAATGTTTCCTATAGAACGAACTCCGGGCTTTGGCAAAATACACCAGCTCGTTCAGGCGGTCCAGCTGAGTAGGCCGCTCCTCTATGCCTATCCAGTTCACAAGGGCCATCATCGGGAATATCCCGTCATGCGGCGAGCCGTTGGCCCCGTCGAGCATCCTGCCCAGCCTCACCACCCTGGCTATGCCGGCTTCATAAAGCGCTTCCAGAGCCTTTTTGCGCTCGTAAATATTACCGGCCACCCCTACGGTCTGGAGATAGCCTTTGAAAGCCCCGATATTCTTTTTTATCTCCGCAAGCGAGGAGACGCATTTAACGTACAACACCCGGTTCAGCGGCGAAACCCGGTAGACAGGGTCTTTTTCATAGATCACGGTCCAATCGGTCCTGGGGAAAGAGCTCTCGCAGCGGGCGGCGCCCAGGGCTTTATCCACCCTGGCCAGTTCCCTGGCCTTTGTTATCTCGACCTGTTCGTCGGGGGACAGGCGCCCCTGCGGCATCTCGCGCTGGAAATCCGAAAATTCTTTTTTGGCCGCGGCCAGGAATGCGCCGGCCGCTTTATCGAATTTGTTCCTGTCGGGACATACCAGGTAAAGCGTATGCAGCGACGAACAGGCGGCCTGGTCCCAGAGCCCGGCATCTATCGCCGCTTTCCGGGCTATTCCGTTATAGCCCTCGTTCTGAACGGCGCTTTCGAACACTATCCCCATGCTGGTCTTCGGCCCGAAACCTTCCACCCGGACGTGTATGGGGGCTTTCTGCCGGTAAGAGGCCACGGCGTCGTAGCCGCCCCACACGAACACGCTGTTTACCTGGGCGAGTATCGCTTCTTCCAGGCCCGCCTCGCCGCCTTTCCAGTTTAAGACCGCTATGGAACCGGCTATGACGCCTTTTTTATCCGCCTCTTTAAGCGCCTCAACGAAGATATTGGCGAAGCGGGAGCCGGAGGAGGACATTTTGACGAGATTGACGTTTTTTGTGAGTATGCCGAGTATAAGCGAATCTATTATGCCCAGGAACACGTTGCCGGCGCCCACATGCAGGACGACCCCTTTGGGTACGGCGCGCACCAGCCCGTCATAGCCCCGGCGCTCCACCGCGGTTTCCATGGCGTAAGGCAGGAACAGCTCAAGGCTCATGCGCTTGAGCAGGAAATTCTTGTCCAGTATTTCCGGCAGTATGTCCAGGGTCTTTTCTATCATCGGGCCGGAAAAAGGTATCGTTTTCTTCAGGTGGTCCAGGGCCTCGGCCCGGTATTTGGACCTTTTGTCGGAGAAAAGCCGTCCGGTCCGGGCCAGCGTGTCTATGATATAGTCCCTTGAGGCGTTCTTAATAAGCGCCGGGCCGAGCCGGGCGCGCCGGCCGAGTTCAGCCAGTTCCCGCGCGGTCCAATCGCTTTTATTCAGGGATTTGCCGAAAATGTAAGTGTTGTGGATTTTCATAAGTGTATTGCCGGACAGCGAGGCAGCTAGGCGGCCAAACTGCTGGGCAGCTAGGCGGCTGGGCGGCTAGACAGCTTCTAATGTATCCCGAACTAATAAGCTTCCGCCTGTTTCTGTTAAGCTGTCCAGCCGTCCCGCCGCCTAGCCGCCCAGCCTTCGGCAGCTACAGCATTGTCGCCGCCGAAATCGCGCAGCCTTTGAGCTTCTTCACCCCGGCCCGGCCGCTTATGAACAGCAGCGCCCCCGGCAGGCCGCACTTGCATTTTTTCTCCACCCGGCCGAAATCGCCGGATAAAAGAGAGAGGGACGGGTAGCTTGTAAGGTACGGCGTGATGAACTGTAAAAGCCCGGTCTTCCCGAAGCCCAGCGGTTTCAAAGTGGCCGGGTCCCGCGGGATTATCCTGCCGTAATTGGGTATATGGAAATTGCCGAGCGGGCAGTCCACATAAGGCACGCCGTGCTCCACCATGCCGAACAGGTCGCGCACATTGGCCGCCGGTATGCCAAGGTTCCGGGCCAATATCCCCCTGTATATTTTTTTATCCAGGGCTTCTTCGGCTAAAGTCTTCCAGCCGCCGCCGGTGATGACGCTGGAGCCGGGGTTAAGCCGCACATTGCGGCCGTGGCGCTTCCGGAATTCGTCGGTCAGTTTCAAAGCGAAAGCCGGAAAACCTATAAGCCGGGTCAGTTTTTGGGTGTCCTCGGCTTTTTTCAGGGCCGAGACGGCGCCTTCCATGTCAAAATAAAAATCGTTCTTTTGTTCGCTCCAGCGAAAGGAGTAGAAGATCTCGCCTTTTTTGGTAAAGCCGGTCAGCAGCTTGTCCGTCCAGGCCGTCCCCAGGTCTTTGGCCACGGCCGGGTCGTAGGTGAAGCAGATATAGTCATGCTCGGCCCGAAGGTCGGTCAGCCCCAGGCCCTCGAACACCTTCCAGGCCATCCGCTTCACGCGCATAAGCGAGCCTATATCCAGCTGCATCCTGCTCCGCTGGCCGGAGGTGCCGCTGGACTTCAATTCCAGCACTATTTGGCTTTCCGGCAGCGTGGTCAGGTCCCGCTCTTTCAGCGCGGCCACGAAGACGAACGGCATGCGCTCTATGTCTTTTTCGGTCCTGACGGAGGCGGGGTCAAAATCTTCCTGCTTCAGGTATTTTTTGAGGAATTTGGAGCGGCGGGCCTGGAAAGAGAAGGCCTCGCGCATGGCCCGGCAGAAAAGCCGGGAAGTCCGGGCGCTGAACTCGAAAGCCGGCGATTCTATGAGCCGCTCCAGGGCCGAACGTATCTTAAGCGGCCTGTGGAACGGCGGCAGTTTGTCCTCTATTGCGGGATCAATCATTTCTGAAGGCCGATTCTATGTAGCTTTCGCGCCAGAGTTTCAGGTATTCCCTCAGGAAATTCTTGTAAAGCGAAAGTATTTTGACATTGCGGAAATCCAGTATTTCAAAGGTCCTTGTGAAGACTATGCAGTCGTATCTCCGGCTGCGCACTTTTTTCATGCAGGGAAAATAGGCGCTCGGTATATAGCGGGCGTCCATGGCCTCGCGCTGCACCTGCGGCGAGTAGGCGTCCAGGATGATCTCTATATAGGCCATATTCATCTCGTTCAATTTCTGCGCAATGCTTTCAAGCACCACGGTGGCGCTTTTTTCTTTCGTGACGCCGCCTATCACCACGCTGTATTTATCCCGCTGGTTGTACTGCAGATAGACCTCGGTGGACTGGTCGGGAGTTATAAATACCAGATTGGGCTCGTGAAAAGGCATGTAGGCGTGCGCGAAAAAACCGTCGCTTTTTATCCTTTTGTAGCGGTTCTTTATAAAGTCCGGCGCCGTAATGGTCTCCATGTGCAGCGGCGGGATCTGATGCCTGTTCTCCTGGTAAAGGCTTTTGACCGGGGTGATGACGGCTTTATCCAGGTTTATCTGCCTGCGGACCAGGTTATAGAAGGGTTCCACGTCGGGGATAAGCTGGGGCCTGCTTTTCCGTTTCTTAAGCGCCTGCTCGGTAATATAGGCGGCGAAGCAGTGCGTCTCGTTCTCGCTGACCTTATGGGTATTGGGTAAGATGCCTATCTTTATGAAGCCCAGGCTTTCCGTGAGCCTCTGCGGCGCGTAATTGGCGGTGCGGGTCGTCGCGTAGACCGTGTCCACCAGTTTTTTATTATGCGTTATATCGTCAAGGACGAGCTTCATCATGATGTAAGCCAGGTCCATCTTCCGGTAATCCTGCGACACCACGGCGCCGAACGCTTTTGAGATGCGGTATTCCAGGTCCAGCGTGTAGACAAGGCTGGCTATTATCCTGCCTTCGCAATCGGCGACCATCCAGTAATAATCGGCGTGCTCTATGGCGCGGCGCATCTTGTCTTTATCGGTGATCAGAGAGATGGAATAATTGCCGCCGTAAACCTCGGCATAAAGCATCTGTATGCGCCGCATGTCATGCACTTTGGCCCGCCGTATCGCTATATCCGGCTTGCCCTCGGTTTTTATTATCTGTTCTATTTTTTTTGCCGCCATAATTTTCCCGGCCCCCGTTATTCCGTTATTGCCGGTATCCGGTATGCAGAACTGCTATATTATATAATATAGGTAACTATGGCAATATATAGAACGCAGATGACGCAGACGAATATGATGAACGCAGATACTTACAAGCATAGTGATAGAATCATGTTTAATCATAAAAAATCAGCGTTATCAGCGTTCTATGTTGAACCCTATCCCCTATACCCTCTACCCTATACCCTGCTGTTATGAGGTGAACAACGATGAAATTTAATAATCTGGCAGTTTTAGCGGCGGTTTTATTCGCCTCCGGCTGCGCCGCTTTCCGATCCGGAGACGCGCGGGTCTCCAGGAACGACTTTAGAACAATGCTCTCAGATAAAACCGTCGCGCCTTTCGCGGACATCAGGGTGACATGGAAAAATTTTCCTTACAAAAGCCCCATTGACACCATTGGAGAAGGCTCGGTCTTAAATCCGCCAAAACAGCGGGCCGTGCCCGTTCCGGCCGGGGATCTGGACCGGTTCAGGACGCACGCGAAAAGTGTTCTGGCGGACGCCGGCTTATATAATGCGGAAAAAGGCTCGGGCACGTTAGAGCTTGAGATGACCTCTATCAACCGCTGGACGTATAAGGAACTCCTGCGTGGTTTTATGGTGGACACGCCTTTTATTTTTATCGTTCCCGCTTCATTTAAAACCGGTTATCGCCTTGCGGCCGCTTTTGAGACCCCCTCCGGCGCCGCCAAAGTGGAGGAAACAGGCCAACGCAAGACCGTTTTCCACCTGTTGCTGGTCCCGCTTTACCCCTTCTTCAGCCCCGGCGCGAAAGAAAGCGGACTGATAAACAACATGCTGTGGAAGACCGCCACGGACATTTACGGGAAACTGAAGCTGCAGGCGCCCGCTTCCGGGGCGGTCCCGGAAGCCGTTCAGGAAAGCGCTCCGGCCGCGCAGCCCGCGCCGCCGCCGGCAGTTTCTCCCCGACCGGATGCGCCCGTCACAAACCCCGCCGAAGAGGCGGTTGAAACGGACGACTAAAAAAAGAAGCGCCCGCCTTAGGCGGACGCTTCATTAAAACGACAACCGCAATTCTTTCTACTCGTTATCGTCCTCCGCGGGAGCCGGCTTGGCCGGTTTTTCGGCCGCCGCCGGAGCCGTCTCTTCTTCGGGAAGGTTGGACAGCGCTTCTTTGGCGTCAACCGCGTAGACGCTGTCGGAATTTTCCCTCAGGAATTTTTTAAGCGCGGCCTTGCCTTCCGCGGTGTCGCCGTTCACTACCAGCTGCACCGCCTTGGTCAGGAGATCTTTTTCCGCGGCAAGTTTTTTCTGCGCCTTCTCGGACACCCCGCCCTTCCAGTAAAGCGCGTGCGCATCGATGCTCTGTTTTGCGCCCCGGACGGCGGCTACGGCGGAAACCCTGTTCTTGGATTCCAGCCTGCTTTGGATCCTGGTTTTAAGGCCTTTCAGAAGGTTCTGAAAGTAGCTCATCCCCCCGCCCTTGCTTTCGGCGGCATAGGCGGAATTGACCGTAAACAGCAGGATAACGCTCATTAATATCATTTTCATAAATATTATTCCTCTCTGGTAACTACTTCTACAGCCGCACTTTGCTTCTGTAGTGGCAAAGCTTGCTTTGCCTTTTACGCAGAGCAAGCTCTGCAACTACGCAGATACGTGAAAGAGACATGGGTTCACCGAATATTACCTCGTAAAGTGCGGCTGTA
>JAHJSU010000233.1 GCA_018829985.1 Elusimicrobiota bacterium
AGCGGAAAAGGCTACTGCATACTGGGCGGCCGCGGCATGGTCAAAAACGCGGGCGCCAAATCGGCGAACATCCTTAACCACTATTTCCCTTATTATAAGGTAAAGAAGCTGTCAAAATAGCAATTTAGAACTTAGATTTTAGAACTTAGAGCTTAGAACCTGGAACATTGGAGCTTAATAAGCATCCTCTTTCATAAAACGCTAAGTTCTAAATTGCTAAGTCGCTAAATTCTAGTGTGCTAAGTTCTAAATCGCTAAATTGCTAAATTGCTAAGTCGCTAAATTGCTAATTCCCTATGCCCCACAAAGTCCTGCATATTATCACCAAGCTGGAATTCGGCGGCGCGCAGGCCAACACCCTTTACACCGTAGCCAACCTGGACAGGAAACACTTTGAAGCGAAAGCCGTGTCAGGCCCCGGCGGCCTGCCCCCCCAAGCTTGGGAGGGCATACTGCTTCCGGAAGGCTTGCGGGACTCCCTGATCTTCGCCGGCCGCCTGGGCAGGGAAATAAACCCGTTCAGGGACCTCGCGGCCCTGGCCGAACTGTTCAGGATTATTAAAAAAGAAAAACCTGATATAGTCCACACCCACTCGTCAAAAGCCGGCATTCTGGGGCGGCTGGCCGCGCGGCTGGCCGGAACGCCGGTCATCGTTCACACCTTTCACGGTTTTGGTTTTCACGAACGGCAGAACTTTTTAAAAAGATCCTTTTTTATTTTTCTTGAACGGCTCTGCGCCGCTTTTTCCGACGCGCTGATCTTCGTCTCGAAGGCCAACATGGACTACGCCCGGTCCTGCGGCATAGGCGGGGAAAAAAAATACCGCCTTATCCGCAGCGGCATCGCGCTTAAAAATTACCCGGCCGCGGTAGACCGCGCGGCAAAAAGAAAAGAGCTGGGCGTGCCCGCGGGCGCGGTGCTGGTGGCGAGCCTGGGCAACCTGAAGCCGCAGAAAAACCCGGCCCACTTCATCGCGGCGGCGCAAAGGCTGCTGGCGGAATTCAGGGACGCGGTCTTCATCTTCGTGGGCGGGGGGAAAAAGCTTGAAGAGACCCGGGCGCAGGTCAAAGCGCTCGGCCTTGAAAAGCTCTGCCTCTTCCCCGGCTGGAGGCGGGACTCCGCGGAAATACTGGCCGCGGCCGACATCTTCACGCTGACCTCGCTCTGGGAGGGGCTGCCCCGGAGCCTGGTCGAAGCCATGAAAACCGGCCTGCCGCCGGTCTGCTACAGGACCGACGGCGTGGCCGACCTTATCACGGACGGCGAGAACGGCTTCTCGCCGGAGCCCGGCGACCTCGAGACGCTGACAGCCAGGCTCAGGCTGCTTATTTCCGACCCCGCCCTGCGCGCGAAAATGTCCGTCCGGGCCGCCGCCTCCGACCTGGTCGAATTCGACATAGATACCATGGTACGCCGGCAGGAATCCCTGTACGCCGGACTTTTAAAAGAAAAAGGAATAAGTCTATGAAGATCTCAGTGGTGATACCGGTCTATAACGAAAAGGAAAACCTGAAAGAGCTCGTAACGGAGCTCGCCGCCGCTTTTGCGGGCCTGGAGGCGGCGGCCTGGGAAAGCGTCTGGGTGGACGACGGGTCTTCCGATGGCTCTTACGAGGAGCTGCTGGCCGTCCTGAAAGGCCTGCCGGGCGCCAGGCTTATACGGTTCGCCAGGAACTTCGGCCAGACCGCGGCCTTAAGCGCCGGCATAGCGGCCGCCTCCGGCGAGTACATAGCGACCATGGACGCCGACCTCCAGAACGACCCCGCCGACATCGGCGCCCTTTTCAAAAAGGCGCTGGAAGGCTACGACGTGGTAAGCGGCTGGCGCAAAGACCGCCGCGACCCTTTTTTCTCAAGGCGCCTTCCGTCCGCGGCCGCCAATTACCTCATTTCAAAAGTGACCGGCGTGGCCCTGCACGATTACGGTTGCACGCTGAAAGTCTATAAGGCCGCCCCGCTGAAAGCGGCCGAGCTTTACGGCGAGATGCACCGCTTCCTGCCCGCGCTGCTCGGCTACATGGGCGCGCGCATAGCCGAGCTGGAAGTGAACCACCGGCCCCGGAAGAGCGGCAGGTCCAAGTACGGGCTGGCCAGAACCTTTAAAGTGGCGCTGGACCTCTTCACCGTGAAGTTTATGGGGGATTTCATAACCAAGCCCATCTACGTCTTCGGCGGGCTTAGCATCGGCCTCCTGTGCGCCTCCGCCGTGATGGCAGCCTTCACCCTCTATAAAAAGTTCTTCGAACACGTTTTCGTGAAGGACCAGCCGCTTTTCCTGGTGGCGATCTTCTTCGCGCTGGTGGGCGTGCAGTTCGCGTTCATGGGGCTCCTGGCCGAGATCCTGGTGCGCACCTACTACCGGTCCACCCGCAAGCCGGCCTACCACATCAAAGAGACCAAAGAGTTTTAGCGGACTCACCTCATATACACTATCCCAGGGAGGTCCGGCGGCAGTATAGCCATTGCAGATGTAACGCTCCGCATACTGTTCCGGAATTTATTATAAATATAAAACAATACTTCAGCGAAATGAAAGCGATCCAGAAAGAAGTCCACGCCCTGCCGGAATTAAAGGACGCAAAACCGTCCCTGGGCGCGGGCCTGGCCGGATTTCTCCGGCGCGCCGTGTTCAGCGTGAAGCTGATGCTGACGGAGAAGGAGCTCCTCACCTTCGCGCTGCTGCAGTGGGCCTGCATAGCGGCCGGATATTTCCTCTGGGTGCAGATGATCGGCTGGATACCGGAAGAGGCCTGGAGGCAGGCCGCCCAGGACAAGACCGACCGGCTGTACAACATTATCCTTTTCCTCTGGTCGTTCGTCTGCGTAGGGCTCGTCGCTTTCCCGCTGGGAATGCTTTCCGGCTGCATGGGCGCGGTGCACGTGCAGCACCGCCTGGGGCGCGAGTCGACGATATACGGCTGCCTGAAGATGGTGGCGCCAAGGGCCTGGCCGCTGTGGATCTTTCACTGGATAGACGGCTGGTGGACGGTGAACCGCATACTCGACCGCCTGCCGAAGAAAAACGACAGGCGCACGCCGGCGCAAAAGGCGCTGAGCGAGGCGCTGTATTACGCCTGGAAAGTGGCCACCATCGGCATCCTGCCCGCCCTGGTGACCGGGAGGGGGCTCGTGGACGCGGCCAAGAGATCGGTGGACCTGGTGAGAAAGAAATTCGCGGACATCCTGATCCTCCGGGCGGGCTATTCGGCGCTGTGCTGGATACTAGGGGTGGGGACTTACATCGGCACGATATTTTTCTTTATCAAGTTCCCGGACCTGGTCAATTTCAAAGCGCCCGTGGAGAGCCAAATTTACAAGTTTTACTTCTGGGCCGGAGTGCCGATAACGGCGGCCGTCGGGGTGGTCATGCTCTTCCTCCGCCCGATATACGTGATTTCGTCCTGCGATATATACGCCGATTACGTAAAAGAGCGGGACGAAAACCTCGTCCTGCCGGCCCCGCCGGGCGGCAGCCCGGAAATCTCGGCCATGATAGCCGTAATCATAATAGCGGCGGCCGCGGCGCTGGTGATAAAATTTTTGATAGACATCGGGACGCTTGGCGGCGCGGCGGCCGGCCCTGGGATCTGACGGTTGCGGGGCGCCGCAATACCGGACCCGATAGAAGCCTTGCGCTGCGAATAATTTTCTATTTTCTTTCCACTGAGATCGTGCACTCCGTAACCAGGGCGGCAACTGCGCCGACCGCGGCCAGGACAGGGGCGATAACCGTGCCGACCACGCCGACGGTCAGCGGAAAAGAGATGATCTCGTTGCCCTCCTTGCCCTTGATAGTAATCTTACGGATGTTGCCTTCCTTAATCAGTTCCTTGACTTTTTTCAGGAGCATTTCACCGTTCACTTTAAACTCTTCCTTTGTGTCAGCCGTTTTTACTTCTTCATTTGTGTCAGCCATTTTTATCGCCTCCTTATATCATTATATCATTATGTTAAATTTTGGTAACTACTACTCAGGTCTGTCGTCGTAGTGGCAGAGTTTACTCTGCCCAAAAAGGCAAAGCAAGCTTTGCCACTACAAAAAATACGTGAAAAATACGGAGAACCTGAGCAGTTACAAATTTTGCAGGAAACGCCAAGGAGGATTATCGTTTGTCCTGTGTGCAGGGGACATTGTTGAAAGATTGAATGTTCGGATTTGCAGGCAACATAAATGGCGGTTATCGTGAGCAGAGCCCCGAAAATCATCCCGGTTTTTTTGCCGGGGCGGCGCGGCAAAGGATATAATAGCAACAAGGTTTGCCGGAGGCGGGCGGGGAACGGAGGACGGATTGAACGTGGCATTTTCATGGCGGCGGGCATTGGCGGTGTTCCTGCCGGCGTTCGCGCTGCGCGCCGTTTTCGCGGCGCAGTGGGCGGACCTTCCGTACATAGGCTCCCTGGCCGCGGACGCCTGGGCCTGCGACAGGTGGGCGCTCGATATCCTGCACGGACACCTGGTAAGGGATACCGCTTTCTACCAGTCGCCTTTTTATCCCTATTTCCTGGCCGCGTTCTACAAGCTTTTCGGCCACCATCCCCAGGGCGTCCTCTGGGTCCAGGCCTTCATCGACTCCTGCAGCTGCGTCCTTCTGATGCGCGCCGGCGAACTCTGCTTCGGGGCGCGCGCCGGCCTGGCCGCCGGCCTGCTAGCGGCGGTCTACCGGCCGCTCATTTTCAACACGGCTCTGCTGACGAAGGAAACGTTCGTGATCTTCGCCCTGGCGCTGTTCCTTATCGCGCTGCTGCGCGCCGGGGAGGACGGGAGGCCGCGCCGCTATTTCCTGTGCGGGCTGGCGGCGGGCTGGTGCCTCCTTTTGCGCCCGAACGCCTTATTGCTGGCCCCGGCGGGTTTGCTCTGGCTTTGGCTGCGCGCGCGGAGCGGGCCGCTGCCGGCCGCCGGCCGGGGCTTCCTGAAGGGGGCCGTTTTCCCGCTGCTGCTGGGGACCCTGCTGCCGCTCCTGCCGGCCACGCTCCACAATCTCGTCGCCGGCCGCGACCTGGTCTTCGTCAATTACACCGGCGGCTTCGATTTTTTCATCGGCAACAATCCGGAGGCGACGGCGTTCGGGACCTACCCGCTGGGCATAAGCACCGACCCGCTGCTGGAGGAGAAGGAAGCGGCGGCCATGGCCGAAAAGGCCGCCGGCAGGGCGCTTAAGCCCTCCGAAGTCTCTTCGTTCTGGGCCCGGAAAGGCGCCGCGTTCATAGCCGCCCACCCCCTGAAATGGTTCGGCCTGACCCTGCAAAAATTCTGGTTCTTCTGGAACAGTTACGAATTTCCCGACAATTACGACCTGCAGTTCATCCGGGGAAAATTCAACACCGTCCTGAAGCTGCCGCTGGCGTCTTTCGCCCTTGTCGGAAGCCTCGGCGCCGTCGGGCTTTTCCTGTGCCGGCTCAGAGAGCCCTCCGGCTCGCTGCCGCTGCTTTTCCACGCGTACCTCGTCTCACTGCTTCCCTTCTGGATCTGCGACCGGTACCGCCTGCCGGCGCTGGTGTTTTTGCTCCCGCTGGCGGGCGGCGCGCTTGAGCGGCTGGCTGCCGCGGCTCGCAGCCTGGAACTTCAACCCCTGCTGAAGCCGTGCCTCTACGCTTCGCCGCTCATCCTGCTGTGCCTTGTGCCTCTTCCGCTGGACATGAAATTCTCCGAGGCCTCCGCCTGGGGACAGCTGACTGCGATCTATTCCGAGCTCGGCCGGCACAAGAAGGCGCTTAAGGCCTTCCGGGAGGCGGCGCGCCTGGCGCCGGAGAGCCTCAACGCGCCGGTCATCTCCGGCGCGGCGCTCTCGCTGCAGAGCCTGGGCCGGTCCGGCGACGCCCTTGAACTTTATAAGCTGGGAAGCGACATTTATCCGGAATCCGCGATGCTTTATAATAATCACGGCAGGCTCCTGTTCCAGCTAGGCAGGGCTAAAGAGGCCGCCGCGCTGCTTGAAAAAGCGGCCGGGCTGGACGCGGACCCGGGCAGCGAGTACCGCAACCTGTTCTACGTTTACCGCAAGCTTGGCAGGAATAAAGAAGCCGCCAGGTACGGCGAACTGGCCTCGGCGCGTTTTCCCGAAGACAAGAAACTTAAGGCGGAACTGCAGGCGCTGAAAGCCCGGAAATAATCCGGGCTTTCGCCGCTTCGGGGAAATTGCTGTTTCTGGCAGGCCGCCCGGTAAATTTCCTTGCGGCTGAACGCGCGCTCGAAACCGCTTTAAAGTCCTTCGGCCCCTCCAAGCTTTTTTGGGGGGCTTTCCGTTTTTTTCATCGCTTTTGCTTGCAGCGTTTTTTAAAATATCTTGAATTGCCTATGGTTTTTCGCGACATTTCGCGGCAGCCGGTTGAAAAAAACCACTATAATTGATATCTTATTGGTCTTATGGAAACCGGAAGCGGACTTCTCTTCAGCGCGGCCGAGATCCGCGAAAAAGGCGGGCTGTATGCCGCCAAGCCGCTTGATCCCGCCTCTTACGCGGGCATCCTGGACAAGCCTTCCGCCGTGAAAAGCGCGTCCGTGGAGCTGGTCTTCTCGGTCGGCGGCGACTTGTCTACTGTCCGCCCCCGCCAGGAGGTATGGCGGAAATTGTGTCCAGGGGCGACGCAAGACTGCGGTAAAGGCCGCTCCATCATCCTTAACGCCAGGGCTTCGGCGGAACTGGACCTTGAATGCGCGCGCTGCGGCGGAATTTTCTCCGCCGAATTCACAGAGCCCTTTGACGAAGTATATGAAGATACGGTAGAATCTATAGACGTGCGCGGGCCGGCGCTCGAGGCGGTCGCGCTGATGGCCCCCATGAAACCGCTCTGTGCCGCCGGCTGCAAAGGGCTCTGTCCGGTATGCGGCTGCGATCTGAACCGGATGACCTGCGGCTGCAAAGCGGAGCCCGGCGCGCCGGAGGAAACTGAAAAAACAAGCTCTTTCATGGCGCTGAAGCGCTTTAAGGAGAAAAAGGACAAGAAATAAAGACCGAAATAACAGCAGGTTAAGACTAAGATTGAGGTTAAGTAAGAATGTTGTAGTTACTCAACCTAAACCTTAACCTTAACCTTAACCTGTTTAACGCGCAGATTACCAAGGAGCAACCATGCCTAACCCTAAAAGAAAACATACCCCGGCCAGAAGAGATTCCAGAAGAGCGGCGAACTGGAAACTTGAAGTAAAATCTCTTTCTTCATGCCCCCAGTGCGGAGCGCTGCGCCTCCCGCACAGAGTCTGCCCGGCCTGCGGCGTTTATAACGGCAAAATAGAGGCGCCTAAAAAAGAAAGTAAAAAAGACGAAGGACAGAAACCGAAATAAACGAGGACTCTCCATATTATCCCTGCACTTTCGACTTTAGCCTTTACACTACCCATTTATGAAAATAGCGCTTGACGCTCACGGCGGCGATTTGGGCCTGAAACCCAACGTTGAAGGGGCGATCCTGGCCGCCGCCCAGCTTGACCACGAGGTAATACTTGTGGGCAGGGACCCGGAAATACGGGAAGAACTGCGGAGGCTTGGCGCGGCGCATAACGCGAAGATCCGGGTGGTGCACGCCCCGCAGGTGGTGGAAATGGCCAGGGAGCCGGTGGAGGAATGCCGCTTAAAGCCCAATTCCTCGCTTATGGTCGGCGTGGACCTGGTGCGCGACTGCAAAGCCGACGCCCTAATATCGGCCGGCAATTCCGGCGCCGTCATGGTGGCGGCCCTTTTGAGGCTCAAGCGCATTCCCGGCATCATACGCCCGGCCCTGGCCGCCCCCTATCCGACGCTTAAAGGCATGGCGCTTCTGATAGACGCCGGCGCCAATATGGATTCAAAGTCATGGCACCTGGCCCAGTTCGCCGTCATGGGGTCCGTCTATATGCGCGTGAGGTTCGGCATTGAGAACCCGAGGGTTGGGCTCATGTCCGTCGGAGAAGAGGAAACAAAGGGCAGCCTTCTCGTCATCGAGAGCATACCGCTGCTGAAGAATGTGGACATAAATTTTTACGGTCCCGTGGAAGGCCGCGACCTTCCCGAAGGCATTACCGACGTGGTCGTGACCGACGGGTTCACGGGCAACGTGACGCTCAAGCTCTCCGAGGGGCTGGCGAAAGTCATATTTAAAATGCTCAAAGACCGGATCATGGGCAAGTTCACCTATAAAATAGGCGCCATGCTGATGAAAAAAGTTTTCGCCGATTTAAGGAAGAAGATGAACCCCGATGAATACGGAGGGGCCCCGCTTCTGGGCGTAAACGGCGTGGTGCTCGTCTGCCACGGCAAAGCCACGCCCAAAGCCATCTGCAATGCGATAGCGGCCGCGGGCGACCTTTCAAGGTCCGGGATGGTGGACCAGATCAAAAAGCACCTGGCCAAGGTTAACAGCCGGATAACCGAGGCCAAAACGGCACAGGTGAACGTTAAAGGGCTGGAGGAGCGGAAGTGAAACTGTTTGTTGGAAAGACCGTACTTGTGACAGGCGCCCAGCGCGGCATAGGTTATGACATAGCCGGCGCTTTCGCGTTCCAGGGCGCCTCGGTCGTCATGACGGACGTAAACGGCGACGGCGTGCAACAGGCCGCCGCCAGCATTGAAAAAGAGACAAGCGCCAAAACCCTGGCGCTCGCCGCCGATGTTTCAAAGTACGCCGACTGTGAGCGGGTCATTGAAGAAACGCTCAAGACCTTTAAAAAGCTGGACATACTGGTCAATAACGCCGGCATAACCAGGGACAACCTGGTGCTCAGGATGAAAGAGGAAGATTTTCAGGCGGTGCTTGATGTGAACCTTAAAGGCGCGTTCCTGATGGCCAAAGCGGCTTCAAGAAGCATGCTCCGCGAGCGGGGCGGCCGCATCATCAATATCGCGTCCGTGGTCGGCCAGATGGGCAACGCCGGCCAGGCCGGTTATTCGGCCTCAAAAGCCGGTCTCATCGGCCTGACCAAATCCCTGGCGCGGGAGTTCGCCCCCCGGCAGGTCCTGGTCAACGCCGTAGCGCCGGGTTTTATACAGACCCGGATGACGGACGCCCTCAAGGATGAAACGAAAGCCGGGCTCCTTGAGATGATACCGCTGGAACGTTTCGGCACCGGCGCGGACGTGGCCCGCGCCGTCATGTTCCTTGCCGGCGATGATTCGGCCTATATTACCGGCCAGGTCCTGGCAGTCAACGGCGGGATATACATGTAAAACGCAGACAAGCACCGATGAAAAGAATACAGATTATCGCAGATGAAAACGCGCAGATCGCCAAAAATGTGAAAACACGGATTATCATGTATAATATCCGCGTTGATTCCGCATTTGTTGCTCTCCGTTACCTCTGCGTAGTTTAGGAGGACTATAATGGCTGTAGCAGAAAACCTGGAAGAAAGGGTGAAAAAAATAATCGTGTCGCAGCTTGCGGTTGACGCCTCGGAGATCAACCCGTCCGCGCAGTTCGTGCAGGACCTGGGAGCGGATTCCCTGGACACCGTGGAACTGGTGATGGCGCTTGAAGAGGAATTCGACATCGAAATTCCCGATGAAGACGCCGAAAAAATAAAGACCGTCGGCGAAGCCGTGAACTATATCAAGGAAAAGCTGCCCAAAAAAGACTGAGAACGCGGTATGCCAACCCGAAAATTGCCCGCCTGCCAAGTGTTCCATGTCTTCAGTTTATTCAGCAATTTGGCGGGCAGGCAGTTGAAGTCGGTTTTGATTAACAAGCTTCCGGATAAAAATATCCACGGCAATTTTCGGAAGGCTAAAGGATAAAGGCTAAAGGATGAAGGAAAGATGCGGCGGAACAGAGGGATTTTTCCGCCCCTTAGCCTTTATCCTTGATCCTTTATCCTTCCCGAAAAATTCAACTGAATTTTTCGGGTTAGCGGCATATGCGTCTGCCAGCGGCCGATAATAATGGCTTCTATCGAAGAAGTAACAGGGTACAGCTTCAAGGACAAGGAACTGCTTGCCCAAGCCCTGACCCACAAGTCCTATTCCACCGAACGGGGCCAGGCCGGCTTCAATGAACGGATGGAATTCCTGGGCGACAGCGTTCTCGGCCTGATCGTATCATACCACCTGTTCACGAAATATCCCGGCGAGGATGAGGGGTACCTGTCCAAGGTGAAATCGGCGCTGGTCTCCAGGACCAGCCTCGCGCGCTGGGCAAAGGACCTGAACCTCGGCGCGTACGTCTTTCTGGGGGTCGGGGAGTCCCAGACCGGGGGCATGAAGCGCGCCAGCATACTGGCCAATTCCCTTGAAGCGCTGATAGGGGCTGTCTACCTGGACGGGGGGATCGAAAAGGCTTTCGCTTTCGTCTCGCGCTGGCTGGACCGCCCGGACGCGGCCCGCGTCGAGACCGATTATAAAAGCACCCTGCAGGAACTGATACAGAAACGGCATAAAAAGCCGCCGGAATACGAAATAATGCACACCGAGGGGCCCGAACACGAGAAAGTGTTCACGGTAAGGGTGAGGATAGGCCGAAAAATCCTGGGCGTCGGCGCCGGCAAGAACAAGAAAGAAGCCCAGCAGGCGGCCGCCAGGAACGCCTTTGATTACCTTAAGAGCCACGAGATCCAATTCCACGAACTGTGATCCCGGCACTGAAAGGATAATTTAACCGCAAAGGCCGCAAAGTTGATATTATCTTCACTTTCCGTTCTATGCTTTGTGTCCTTGGTGGTTTAACAAAAATCGGACGGAAATAAAAAACCCGCAGTTAAGCGGGTTTTTTATTTGTTCAAACCGGACTTTACTGTTTAACGACTTTAACGGCCTTGGGACCCTTTTCGCCCTGGGCCACTTCAAACTCCACCGACTGTCCCTCGGCAAGCGTTTTGAAACCATCACCCTGTATGTCCTGATGGTGCACAAAAAGCTCCGCCCCGCCTTCGTCCGGGGTGATGAAGCCGTAACCTTTTTTATCGTTAAACCATTTTACTTTTCCTTTCGTCATTTGTTTACATTTCCTTTTTGCTTGCATTTTAACTTCAACACGCGCACTTTTACGTGTTATATACATGATACAAGATTGTGAGCGCAAATGTAAGCGTTTTCTTGTTTTTTTCTTATTTTATGGCGGAAATTATTAGGTATAATGAAACAGAACCGCGCGCGTCCGAATGAACACGGCGGCCGTGAGCGGCGGCTCGGGTCTGACGGAGCGGGAGGCGGTTACTGATGCAGACCGAAAAAACCGACTATCTTATAATAGGCGCCGGCATAATAGGCCTTTCGCTTGCCAGGCAGCTCCGGGAAAAAATGCCGGGCAAAAAGCTCCTGCTGCTTGAAAAGGAAGCCGATGTCGCAGCCCACAGCAGCGGCAGGAACAGCGGCGTCCTGCACGCGGGGTTTTATTACACGCCGGATTCGCTGAAGGCCCGTTTCACCCGGAACGGCAATCTTGCGCTCAAAAAATACTGCCGGGACAACTGCCTTGCGCTTAACGAGTGCGGCAAGGTGGTCGTGGCCTGCGACGAAACGGAACTTGGGGCCCTTTGCGAACTTGAAAAACGCGGCAAGGCCAACGGCGTGGATGTCAGGCTTATTGATGAAAAAGAGCTCGCGGAGATAGAACCTAACGCGAAGACCTTTAAAAAAGCGCTTTATTCTCCGACGACCGCGACTGTCGACCCTGTTGAAATCTGCGCCTCCCTTAAAGACCGGCTTTTAGGTTCGGGGGTGCGGATATTATTTTCGGAAGGC
>JAHJSU010000234.1 GCA_018829985.1 Elusimicrobiota bacterium
AGCCAACCGTTAGCCAAGGGCAAGGGTGTCCATCGCGAGGTGGAATCTGAAGGAAGCCGGAGGCAAAGTCCCGGCCCGAGGAACACGAACCGCAAGAGAGGCCTGACAAGCCGGACGAGTTTGCTGTGCAAAACAAAGTCCGAATCTATCCGAGGCTTGTCGGGTATATGCGGCGGGTATATGGGATGAAAGCGTGCGAGCTTACCCGCGGAGGTCTGACAGCAGGCCGCAGAGATAAATTTCAAAGCGGCAAGCCGCGCGGCGACGCGCGGGTGAACTGTCAGAAGTCAGCAGAAGCCATAGTATCCGCCTAAGGCGGAGAAGGGCCGAACGGAGGAAGGTGAGTAGCCTGATATCTCGGAGGCGACATGCGGCAGAAGTCCGGGAAACCGGAGCTTGATGCGGGAAGCAGGGGTGGAACCCCGATGGCCTGCGTAAGTGTCGAATCGCCGATGGTGGTGTCAGCTTCAAAAGCCAAGAGACCGAAACCGGGAAACCGGAGTCGGTCTCTGAAGACTTCCGAACCGCCGTATACCGAACGGTACGTACGGTGGTGTGGGAGGACGGCGGGTGAAATAATCGCCCGCCTCCTACCCAATAAAAATACGTGAAAAATACGGAGAACCTGAGTAGTTACGTTTCAAGAGCAAAAAGACCCACCGCGCAATTCCCCAAAGGACCTAGAAGGATAGAAAGATGAGAGATGAAGGATGAGGCAAAAACAAGAATTATTTTGGTTCTTTCGTAATTATTTACGAATGGCCCATTATTTTTTCATCCCGTAACAATCTATTCACAATCATTCAACATTCCTTATATTGACTATGGGCGGTTTGTGTATTACACTAGGGTGTAGGGCAACTGATTAGGTGGATAGGCGGTAGGCGGTTAGACTATTAGGTAAGAATCAGGTTTGACTAACAGCCTAATAGCCTACAGCCTAAACAACCTGAGTTACGAGGATTATGGCAAAAGAATATAACGAACTTGAACAGCTTGTAAATGATGTAACCAACATAGACACGGCCAGGATGACGCTCCGCTGGGCGCTTGAACGCCTCAACTCCGTAGAAAAAGAAAAAGCCGAGCTGAAGAAGAATCTCACTATCGCCGAGGAGACCGGAAAAGGGCTTGAAATAAAAGTCCGGTCCCTGAATGAATCGGTTACAAGCCGCAGCAAGACCCTGGACGAGAAAGAGGATTTTTACGATAAACTTGAGGCCACGATGGCGCTTTTGGGGGAAGGCAAGCTGGATATACAGCAACTGCTCAAAAAAGAGGCCAAGCTCGACCATTTGAGAAAAGAGCTGGAAGACGAATACCAGGACAAATTTTCGGAGCTGGATAAAACCCAGAGCTCGGTCATCGCAAGATGGAACCAGCGCCTGCTGGACGTGGAGGGGCAGTACGCCAAAAGGCTGTCCGAGGCCCAGAATAAATATGATTCTTTGCGCAGCGGGCTGGAAGCCGATTACCAGGGCCGGCTTGGCGCCCTGGAGAAGTCCTATCAGCAGAAGGAAAAAGAACTGGTGGAAAGAATAAAGCTCCTTGAAACCTCGGTCAAATCAGGCGAAGGCAGGCTGGAAGGCCGGAAGAAGGAGCTTGAAGCCGAATTTATAGCCAAAAAGAACGAAATTGAGGAAAATCACCTCAAACTAAAAAGCCTGCTTGAAGCCAATCTGGACGATCGGGTGCGTTCCCTTGACGGCGAACATGCCGTCCAGGTGAAATCGCTTGAAAAGAGCTGGAACATGGAGCGCGCGCGCCTGCTGGAGGAGCAGCGCATCAGGGACGAGCACTCTAAAAATGCCCAGGCCGAAATAGCCGCTCTGGAGGCCGGGCTCGCGGCGCAGCAGGAAAAACATCACGGCGAACTGATGGAGGCAATAAACAAAAAAGAAGAGGCTTTCAGGGCCAAGCTCCAGGAATTTGAGGCTGAAAAGGGCGAATATCAGAAGGTCATGGCCCGCATGGCGGATGAAGCCAGGGGCAAAGACAACGCCTTGCTTGCCGACAAAGAACGGCTCCAGGCCGAACTTATGGCCAAAATGCTGGAAAAAGAAGACGCTTTCAGGACTAAAGAGGCCGCTCTTGAAGCCGATTACGCGGCCCGCCGCGAAGCGCTGGGCGCGGAATTCTCCGCCAGGGAAGCGGCCCTTAACAAGGAGGCCGCAGCCCGCGTGGAATTCGAACGGACCGCCTGGCAGGCCCAAAGCGGCCGCCTTGAGGCCATGCTCGCCAAAACCGGGGAAGATTTTAAGCGCGCTCAGAAAGAAATAGCGGAACTGTCCGCCCGGAACCGCCAGCTCAGCGAACAACTGCTGGATAAGGAAGCCGTGTTCAACAGGGAGATGGTGGGGATTAAGGCCAATTATGAAAAAGAGCTCAACCTGCGGGTGAAAGACACGGTGGAAGCGCGGACCGCGCACCTGCTGGAAGCCCTTGAGGCCGCCAAACGGAGAAACGAAGAAGCCTCCGCGCTCATAGGGGCCAGGGACGGGGAGATAGACCGGCTCAACGCCGAAATGGCCGGCAGAGCCCGCCAGTTCGAAAGTAGGCTGATGACCACCGGGAACCTGGCCATATCAGAAAAACTAGCCGAACTTGAGACGGCCTATAAAGCGAAAAAGGAGCGCCTTGACTCCGAAACGGCGGAAATGAAGGGAACGCTCGACAAAGAATACCAGGCCATGCGCGCGGAGCTCGCCGGGAACTACGAGGTTATAAGCAGGCAGGCGGCCCTGGAGAATGAGAACCTTAAAAGCCTTGTGATGAACATGCGCAAAGAAGCATACGAAACCAATATGAAGGCCGAATCGGCTTTTAACGAGCTGGCGGCGCTGACGCGCGCGCATCAGGACGAAACCAGAAAGCTCAAAGAGGACCACCTCTCCGAGCTCAATTTAAGGACGGGCGAGGCCGTCGCCAAAGCCAGCGAAGCGCTTTCTGAAAAATTGTACTTTGCCGAGGAAGGGATGTTAAAGCTTCAAAAGGACAATATGGACGAAATCCGCGCCATGCAGGATTCTTTCCAGAAAGAAAAGGAACGGCTGGTTGAGGACCTGAGCCGCCGGGAGAGCTGCATAGAAGCCGGGGACATAAAGATCGCGCAGCTGGAAAACGAAATGACGAGGTACCGGCAGGACTCCGCCGTTGAGCTGCACGGCAGGCTTGCCGAACGGGAAGATAAATTCAAGGCTCTTATCCGGGAGGACCAGGCCCGCCAGGAGAAGGCGGAGCATGAGGCCGCCCAGCGGCTTGAAGCGGTCAAAAACTCGTACGAAGCCAGGCTCAAAGAAACGGAAGACAGGGCCGGTGAGACGCTGGCCAAAGCCACCGAGTCGCTGGGCGAGAAACTGTACCTGGCCGAGGAAGGGATGTTCAAGCTCCAGAAGGACAATATGGACGAGATCCGCGCCCTGCAGGATTCTTTCCAGAAAGAAAAGGAACGGCTGGTTGAGGACCTGAGCCGCCGGGAGAGCTGCATAGAAGCCGGG
>JAHJSU010000235.1 GCA_018829985.1 Elusimicrobiota bacterium
CGTCAAGCGCCGTCCTGGCGGACTGGTAGTTGCCGCCGACGACCTTCAGTTCCTGCTTCATGTTTTCAGCGGCCAGCTCCCGGGCATTCAGGGCTTCTTTAAGCGAATTTATTTCGCCTGTCAGGGCTTTTTCCCTGTCGGCGAAATCCCTGGCCAGCTTCTCCCGGGAAAATCCGAACTCCTTTCTTTCGCCTTCCAGCAGGGCCTTGAATTGCGAGACCTTTTCGCCGACGACCTTCAGTTCCTGCTTCATGTTTTCAGCGGCCAGCTCCCGGGCATTCAGGGCTTCTTTAAACGAATTTATCTCGCCTATCAGAGCTTTTTCCCTGTCGGCGAAATCCCTGGCCAGCTTCTCCTGGGAAAATCTGAATTCCTTTCTTTCGCCTTCCAGCAGGGCCGCAAATTGCGCAACCTTCTCGCCCAGCTCGGTTTCCAGTCTGCTTTTCTCGGACTCAAGCCTGAGGATTTCCGCTCTTTCGCCGTCCAGCAGCGCCTTGGATTGTGAGACCTTGTCGCCCATGACCTTCAGTTCCTGCTTCATGTTTTCAGCGGCCAGCTCCCGGGCATTCAGGGCTTCTTTAAGCGAATTTATCTCGCCTGTCAGAGCTTTTTCCCTGTCGGCGAAATCCCTGGCCAGCTTCTCCTGGGAAAATCTGAATTCCTTTCTTTCGCCTTCCAGCAGGGCCGCAAATTGCGAGACCTTCTCGCCCAGCTCGGCTTCCAGTTTGCTTTTCTCGGACTCAAGCCTGAGGATTTCCGCGTTCCTGCCTTTTACGGCGTCGGTGAGCCCGCCCAGCAGCTCGTCTTTGCCGCGCAGATCGTCCTCAAGCAGCTCTATCTTTTTCCTGTAAACCGCGGCGTTATTTTTATTTTCCTCAAGTAACCTGGCGGCCTGGGCCCGCAGGTTTTCCTCCTCGCCGCGCTGTTTCACTATCGCGTCTTCTTTTTTGGCCGCCTGCGCTTTCCACAGCTCTGTTTCCCTCCTGGCCTCGTCCAGGAGTTTTTCCCCGGCCGCTTTCTGTTCCTCCGTATTTTTGAGTTTCATCAGCGCATCGTTAAGCTTTTTTGAAGCGTCCCGGACGCTGTTGTCAAAATTGATCCTCTGGTTCTCATATTCGGCTCTCATGTCCCCGTACTGCCTTTCCTTGTATAAAAGCCTGTCGGACAAGGCCGCGATCTCATTCTTGAACCGGTTCTTGTTTTCCGCCAGCCCTGTCTGAAGCTCCGCTATGCGGGCCTGTTTCTCTTCGGCCGCGTTCTTTACGCCTTCAAGTTTGCCCACGGCCTCGCCCAGTTTGGCGCGGAAATCCTCCAACGACCGGCGGTAAGCGCTATCCTGGCTTTCCTTGGCCAGCGTAACGGCGTCCAGCTCCCTGGAGACGTTATCTTTGCTGTTGTTTATCCTGATGAGCTCTTCCCTTAACCTCGCCGTCTCCTGTTCTTTCCTGGCAAGCTGCTCGTCAAAATCCTTCTCCTTTTCGCAGTAGAGGCGCTCAAGGCGCTCGCGCTCAAGCAGGATGATCTCTTCCCGTTCCAGCTTAAGCCCGTCTATGGCCTTATTCAGCTGGAGGATGTTGTCCTCGTAAAGCTTGACCGAGTCCCTGAAAGAGGCGGCCTGCGCCTCAAGTTCGTCCCTGCTTTTCTGCCGCGCCGTTTCCGCGGAGAATCTCTTGTCTTCTTCCAGCTTTTGGAGCTCGGTTCTGAGCCTGGCCGTCTCCTCGTCTTTTTTCGCGATCACGAGGCCCAGATTATTGAGCTGTTCCTCATAGGAGGCCGAGAGCTTTTGTTTTTCCGCGGTGTAGCGCCTGGCGGCCTCTTCGAGCCCGGCGGAAAGCTGAGTGTCGTAAACATTCCTGGACTGGACTTTAAACGCGTCTAATTCAGCGGCGTGTTTTTCCTTAAGGGCGCAGGCATTACGCCTGAGCTCGTTCACGGTCCCGGACAAATTGATCTTTTCCGTCCCGGACGTTTCAAGTTCCACGTGCAAATGCGCTATTTCCTTCACTTTAAGCCGCAGGCTGTCTTCATATAGCCGCTGCGCGGAGTCGACTTCGTTTTTCAGGACGGCGGTATGCTTTTCCAGCTCCACTTTCAGCCTGACATCGTATTCGGCCTGGAGCTGTTTTTCCCTGAAAGCGAATTCTTCGGTCTTTACGCTGTGCTGGGACTGGAGCTGTTCCACTTTACCGGCGAGCGATTCCCTTTCCCTCTGCAGGACATTTATGGTTCCTTCGAAAGTCTTGAGATTCTTTTCGAGGAAATCGGTTTCCTCGGCCCGCTTGCGCAGATCTTCTTTATAATTGGTCTCCGCTTCTCCCAGTTTCTCGGCAAAACGGTTGCGCTCATGCTCTATGGCTATCTTAAGGCGTTTGGGGATTTCCGCCTCCATCTCCCTGTACCTGTTCTTTTCGACTTCAATGTTTTCATTCAGGCGGACCAGTTTGGCCTCGGCATCCTGCTGGAAGCGCTTTTTCTCGTCCTCAAGCGTGCGTATAACGCTTTCAAGGCTTTCCATGGCTTGTTTATAGCGCTCCAGGTCCTCATCGCGCTTTCTGACGGCTTCGGGCAGATCTTTGAGCTGTTTTTCAAGCAGACCCAATTTGACCTTGTAATCGTCTATCTCCTGGTTTTTCTCCAAGAGCTTCTTGTCTATCTCAAGGTCTTTACTCTTCAGCGCTTTTTCGCGTTCGCCCGCGTCCTGCTGAAAACTGTCCCTGGCCCATTTAAGCACCGCTTCCTGCTTTTTAAGCTCCTCGCCGGTGGAGTGTTCCCTTTTTTCAAGCTCTTCTATCCTGGTTGCGTGGGCTTTCTCAAGGGACGCCCTTGAGGTTTCTATCTCCACCGCGGCTTTTTCCCGCTCCTCAGCAAGGCGGACGGCGTATATCTTTTCAAATTCCTGCTGCTTAAGCATCTGTTCCTGCCTAAGCTGCCATAGTTCCGACTCTATCTGGGCCCAGCGTCCGCGGAGTTCGTCTGACTTCTTCTGGTAATCGTCGAGGATTTTTGTCTCTTTCTGCTTTAACACGTCTTCCTGCCTGGCAATTTTGTCTTCCACTTCCTTTTCGCGCTCGCCCAGCCGCTCAAGCTTGGCTTTAAACTGGTATTCCAGCGAATCCTGCTTGGATTTCATCTCCTCGTCGTGGGAGCGGAGGATCTTTTCTATCTCGGAGTTTTTGCCTTTAAGCTGATTTTCAAGAAAGGAAAGCTGGGCGGACTTCTCCTGCAGGTTAGCCGCGCCGCGCAAAGATTCCTCCTGCAGTGTCCTTATTTTGTCCAGCGCCCAGCGCAAAGCGAGCCGCGCGGTTTCCACGTCGTTTATCGCAGTCTCGTTAAGGGACGATTCGTCGAATTGATGTTCCATATGTCGGTTCCGTAAAGTTTCAAGACCTCCAGGAGATTCCCGACCTGCTTGTCATATCGGCTAGGCGGCTGGGTGGCTGGACCGCCAGAATCAGAAGTGAGGATTGTTACTCGGCTTTGCTGTCTAGCTGTCTAGCTGCCTAGCCGTCCAGCTGCCTAGCCGTCCAGCCGCCCAGCTGTCCAGCCGCCCAGCTGTCCAGCCGCCCAGCTGTCCAGCCGCCTAGCCGCTTCATACCAATTTTAACCTTTAAGTGTTTCATAAATGTTAACCAAAAATAAAAATCTTGCTAACAGTCGGCTAATAAGAAACGGCGTAGTCATGTAGATACGTTGATAAGTTGACACGGACAGGTTTTCACATATTTGCGTATAAACATATCAACGCTGTTGTTCCCTAATATTTGCCGCCGGCCTTGAACCGGTGAACAAGATAGCTGTCCAGCAGCAAGAAAACCACGAAGACACAGAGAAACATAGAGGAAAAAAAACTCCGTGCTCTCCGTGCCTCTGTGGTGAGTAAGCCTAATAGCCCAGTTGCCTGGTTGCCTAATAGCCCAGTTACGGTATTACCAGCGTCTGCCCCGGTTTCACCTCGCCGCCCCTGCCCAGAGCGCCGGCGTTGGCTTTATAGATCGCCGGCCACTTTGAGGCCTCGCCGTACACCTTCCCCGCTATGCTCTCAAGCGTGTCCCCTTCCTGGACCAGATACGCTTTTATCCTCCCTTCCGGCGCCTGAACGGCGGACGGCCGGACGACCGTCCTCTCCTTGCCTTTTTTTTCAAGTGATATAAGCCTTTCCTTGAAACTATCGGCTTCTTTCCTGGACCTCTCCAGTTCGGCCTTCAAAAGCTCCAAATCAGCGTCTATGGCGGGCGCCGCTTTAGCCGGCTCGGGAGCGATAACCTTTACCGCCTCCGGGCTCACTGCGGGCTGCGGAACGGCAGCCGCCGCTGCGGCCTTTTCGGACAACTCTTCCTGCGCCTTGATCTTTCTCTCAAGCGCTTCGATCTGCTTTTCCTGCTCCGACAGGCGCGTCTGCGCGTTCCTTATGGCTTCCACATCCGCCCGCCGGGCTTCTTCCTCGGCCTGCTCCGCCGCTCCGAATTTGAAACCGAATGCGAGCCGGTGGGAGCCCGTCGTGCCGGATATACCGCCTATCGGCAACGTGAATGAATAGTCAAAATTAACGGCGCCGAACCGGCTGCCGAGACCCAGCGCTACGTTCCTTTTCGAATCGTTCCCGGCAAGGAAACCCAGCCTGAACAGGTATTTCCGCTGAAAAACGCGCTCGGCCCCGATAGAAACGTCATAGCCGCCGCCTTTAAAGGAAATATCCAGGTCCACCAGGCTTTTCTTAAGCCAGTAGGCGATCCCGGTCCTGATCTGCACGGGGAGCCGGTCTGTCCCGCCCAGGCCCATATCGGGCTGATTAATGTTCTTCAACACCAGCGCAAGGGTGTATTTGTCGTTCACCCTGTAAAGCCCGCCCAGATCAATCCCCAGACCCGATTTGGAATAACCGTTCCTTATAAACAGCGGGTCGCTTTCAGTATAGATGTCGGAAACATAACTCTTCCTCAGATATTTAAGGCTCGCGCCGACGCTCAAGGCCGTAGAGACCGTAGTTGCGTAGGCGCCGCTGAAAACCGTCTCGCAATACGCGTCCGAGAGACGCAGCTCGTCCCAGCTCACGCCCATAAAGCCGGGAATATGTTTTTTTACCGGGAACGCCAGGCTGAAATACCCCTGGCCGATCGCGGAATCGTCCCACAGGCCGGTATAAAGTTTGCCGTAGGACGCGGCAAGCTCCGGGCTCTTCAGAAGGACCAGGCCGGCCGGATTCGTGTTTATGGCGTTGGCGTCGTTTGAAACGGCGGAAAAAGCCTGTCCCATGGCCGCGGCGCGGGCCCCGAGTCCTATATCGTCAAAAGCGGCCGAGGCGTTTGTTCCGTTGATAAGATTAAACGCCGCAATCAGGCCGCATAAAAAGGCAGTTAATCTCTTCATTATCACTGTAATCTCTCCATTACTGTCTGAACAATCCCCCTCTTTCCCCCTTTTGTAAAGGGGGATAGAAGTGGGTTTTTCTCTGTGATTAAATTTCCGTTTCATAATTGCCGCCCTGTTACTGCGGTATCCGGTATTCAGTTACCGGTAACCGGTTACCGATTACTGGTTACTGCCTCTGCCCTCTACCCTATCTCGCCAGCACCATTGTGCCGTTGTAGTATTTGTCGCCGGCCTTAAACTGGTAAATGTAGATGCCGGCAGAGGCTTTTTCCCCTCCCTTCTTTTTCCCGTCCCAGGCCAGCATCCCATCCTTGGAAGAGCCCGCCTTCTTGAGGTTAGCTATTTCCGCGCCGGACAGGTCGTACACCTTGGCGGCGCCGATGACAAGGTCCTCGGGGTTCGCGTAGTATATGGTAAACTCGTCCCATTTGCCGTCGCCGTTGGGCGTAAAGATCTTGCGCGGCTCGGTCTGCTTTATACGGAAGCTCTGTGCCCTTATGACCTGCTTGACCTTGAAGAGGCCTGTCCTCCTGGTGACCACGGACACGGTGCCGTCATCCGGGTTAACGTTGCCGCCTATATTAATGTCTTCCACGCCGTTGTAGTAGTAAACGGCGTAATCATAGGCGCTGTAGGAAACCGACGGCGAGAACGCGCTTACGCTGAACGAGCCGGTTTTTGAAAGCGGCATGGTAAGCGTAACGTCATCCTCAAGTTTGCGGGCCACCTCATTGTTGGCCGCGTCCCTAAGGAAGAATTTATAGGAGACCACGGTGGAACCGGTCTCAAATTCGGGCTTGCTCTCCATAACCGGCACAAGGCCGGCCGCGCGCAGGAAATCGCTTACGTACGGCGGCATGTCCACAACGGCGCGCTGGTCGTCGGCCACGGTGCGGATCACATCGTCGGCATTGCTGAGCCAGATGGAAGATTCGCTGCGCACGCTGTTGCTGTCCAGGGTTTTTACAAAATACCACTTTACCGGCAGGGCGCCCACGGTGTATGAAAGCGTAGAGCTTGAAAGGGTTACGGCCGCCGAAACGGTACCGGTAAGGGCGGTGCTGGAATATACCTCGTAATTTTTAAGCGCGATAGTGCTGCCCCCTGTATTATACTGCACAGGGTCCCAGGAGATGGTGAAGTTGCCGCCGGCCAGCACGCCGCGGATGACAGGCGCGCGCGGCTTTACAGGCGCGGTGCCGAAGGTGGCGTTGGCCGACAGGCGGCCGTACATGTTAGAACTGTCGCGCACCCTTATGGCCACGTAATAGGTTTTGCCGGTCTCAAGGCCGGAATACAGGCGCTGGTCAACAGTGCCGGCGGTCAGGGCGGACAGGGTAAGGGAGGAATTTATAGTGGAATAATTGGCATAGGTCACCGGGAAGGTGGCTATTTTAATTTCCACAGCGCTGGCCTGGCCGAAGAGGCCCTCGGAGCCCACGCTGGTCCACTGCAAGAGAGCCTCGGTCCCGGAGGTGGTGGAGGCGGAAAGGTCATAAACCACGCCTGGACTGTGGCTGGCGCCGGAATGGCCCGCGCGCAGCCCCTTGCCGGAAGCCGCCATGGTGGAACCGGAGACCTCCCCGACGGTGGACTCCAGCTTGTAGCCGCCGCTGTTAGAGACGGCCAGGCCCGAAGTGAAGGCCTTAGTCTCCATCATATTGGCCGCCACGGCGGGAAACCCGCCGCACACCAGCGCCATCCCCGCCGCCAGACCAACGCTTTTATATTTCATAAAAAGCCATCCCGCTTTTATCAACGGCAACTGACCGCCTGCCACCGCCGGGCCTCACTCACCGGCCATGAAACACCCTTAATTTCTTTTGCAAGATCTTTTATTTTTGTTATACTTGTATTGTGATTAGAAAAAAGGAATTTGTCATCCTCTACCCTGAAAATTGCCGCAAGAGACATTACCATATCAGGATTAAAAACAAAATAGCGGAGTTTAAAGTTCAACTTGAAGTATTTGTCAAAAATAAATGGCGCCCAATAGTTCGCTATGATACCGCACATGGATTTGCTCACAGGGATATTATCCACTTTGACGGCACGGTTGATAAGACCCCTTTGTTTGTGAATAATTACAATGATGCTCTTAATTTTGCTGATGCAGATATTAAAATAAACTGGCAACTTTACATGAAACGATTTCTTGAGGAGGCAAAAAATGACTGATAGAGATTTTTTTGAAAAACTTTCTGTTGTTTCAAGCGAGTTTTCTAAATATGTACTAGAGCATCCGGAAATTGATGAAAAGATTCCCGATGGGGCAATGGTAGTTTTACTTATAGAAAATGACCCTGATTTTAATGAACGGAATATTGCACTCGCCCGTTCAGGCCGGGAAGAAGAACAACCCGTCGTTTTTGTAACGATAAAGGAACTGGCGCCTATGCCTGCCTCCCGTATCATCAATCCTGAATTAAAACTCGTTCCTTCCATATAAGTTTCTCATCTTTTCTTGCCCCCGCTGTTGGAGACGGCAAGGCCGGTGGTAAAGGCCCCGGTCTCCATCATATCGGCCGCCAAGGCGCTCATGCCGCCGAACGCAAGCGCCATCCCCGCCGCCAGACCAACGCTTTTATATTTCATAAAAAAGCTTTCCATCTCTCCTTTCCTACCGTTACCAGCCGCCGGGGGGCAATATCCACGTTCCCCTTTCTTCGCGATTTCCTTAAACCCTGTTACCATGCACCCAGTGTTAATGAGGCATAGCCTCCCACCAGGGTACTCGTGGAAACGCTTAAAAGGTTCGCCCCTGTATCGTAACAGAACCGGCCCAGAGCCGCCGGCGTAAGAGAATCGCAGACCGCGTTGCTGTAAACAACCACAACCTCCGGAATAGCGCCGGAAAGTTTACTTGCATCCAGCGAGCCGTCAGCCAATGTTATCGTAGTCGGGGCGCTCCCGGCCGTTATAACTCCCGTGACCATGGCATTCCCCTTGATCGTGGCGCTGGACGCCGTAATTCCACCCTGCGTTATCACTACGGAAGTGGTTATAAGCACTTCATTTATATTGGCCGCCGCGGTTATCGACGCGCCTGTGTCGTAAGTCTGGACGCCGGTAAAGGTGTTGGCGCCCGCGCCCAGCTTGCCGTTGAACGTGCTCCAGTCGGCGGACGTCAGGAAGCCTTTGTTCACAGCGCTCGCCGCCTGCCCGTTCGTGTAGTCCAAAGATAC
>JAHJSU010000236.1 GCA_018829985.1 Elusimicrobiota bacterium
AAGGCCGGAAGGCCCTTGACAAAACTCCAGTTTCGTTTTATCCTATGGGTAGGATAAGGAAACCCTTATTATGGGCAGATTATTCTCAATTCTTTATGTGTTGCCGTTTACCCTTATATTTACGGGCCCGGCCGCTTTATGCGGCGCTAAAACTCCGGCTGATAATAACGGGACGGAGGCGGCCGCCCCGGCAGTTCTGCCGGCTCCCAAGCCATCGGGCGAGCATCCGAATCCGCTCCTTTTAACCGGCGCGCACCACCAGCATGATCGGGACGACGATATCCGGACTTTCAAGGATAACGCCTGGGACAATCCGGAGATAGCGGCCAGGGCGTTCATCACCGTGCTTAACAAGTTCGGCCCGGACACGGCGAGGGCTCAGGAATTTAAGAGCAGAAATTACCGCTTGATAGCCGCCATGCTTGACAGACTGGATAAGCTGGCGGCCGCCAACCGTCTGCCGCCGGAAAATTATCAAAATATAACAGCGGAACTGGCCCCGTTCAATATAAACACCATCTTGGGCCGGTCTATCAGAGGCGACCGGACGGATAGGTCTCCCGGACCGGCTCAAGGCCCCGGAACCGGCAAAGACGCCGGGATTGACCGGAATAATCGGGACGACCGGCATGACCGGAAAGACGAACTGAAAAATCCGATAGACGATCTTGTGGACGCGCACCGCACGCTGGAGTCCGGCGACACGGAGAAGACGAATGAATCGCTCAGCCGGCTCGAGAACGATTATCCCGACAGTTCCGGAGTGCAGGCGGCCCTGGCGGGGTATTATAACGAGATGGAAAATTACGGTATGGCGGCAAAAACAGCCACCGCCGCCATAAAACTGGATCCTGAAAACCCGGATGCCTATAAGACGAGGGCCATGGCAAGGGCGGCCCTCCAGGACAGGAAAGGCGCCATAGAAGACGTTAAAAAAGCCATGAAGATGGACCCGCAGGACGAATCAGCCAGGATACTCTCCGCCCTTATAGAGAGCAAAAAGGAAGTGTCCAGTTTAAGATCTCTTTCTTCGCTGGAAGAGATGAAAAAGGCGTTCGGCGCGGTTGATAAGGCCGGGGTTGTGAACAAGGACGCCATGGCTTTCAGCGATCCGCGCGCCGGATTCAGTCTGCCTCAGGCCGGCGAAGGCGGAGCGGACGGCCGCTGGACCGAGGTTTCCTCGCCTGATTATTCAAAATCCAACATCTATCTTAAAACCGCCATGGCAAAAAACCGCCTGGGCGATTATGAATCGGCCGTCAAATACGCGGGTCTCGCCATAGAAAAAAATCCGGGCAATCTTGACGCCCGGCTTGAAAGGGCCAACGCCAATAATTTCCTGGGCCTTTACGATGAAGCCATAAAAGACACTTCATTCGTCATAGAGCGCGCTCCGTCGAACACGCAGGCTCTCAATATGCGGGCCTGGGCGCTGAACCGCAAAGGCCGGCCCAAGGACGCCGAGGCGGACGCCAATAAGGTCATAGGCTTGAATCCCGGGTTCGCGGATGCCTGGTTCAACCGGGCGCTGGCCTATGAAAAACAGGGCAATTACAAGGCTATGCTCGATGATTTCGGCCAGGCCGCCGCTTTAAACAGCGCCTATGGCGCCCGCTTCCAGGACGCCGTGGCCCAGTATGCCAACCGTGTGCCCAATTTCTCATACCCCAAAGCCGGCGCCTACCCGGCGGGGGGCCGGCCTCCGGATAAACGGTCTTCCGGCGCCGCCGGCATGAAAAGGTTCGCGGTACTGCTGATCTTCACTCTTACCGGCGGCCTGCTTATAGCGCTGGGGCTTATGCATATAGTAACTTCCTCCAAAGGCGCGGCCGCCCGGAAAGATAAGACAACCCATCCGGACGTGCTCTCCCCTTCCGTCTTCTATGAGGGCGTGGCCACCGGCAAGTACACGATAGAGAAAAAGATCGGTTCGGGCGGCATGGGCGTGGTCTATGAAGCCGTTGATCAGTCGTTAGGGCGCAAAGTCGCCATCAAGAAGATGCACGACGAGATAAAGCTGAACGAGCGCGAAAAACAGCGCTTCCTTGAAGAAGCCCGCACCGTGGCCCTGCTGCATCATCCCAATATCGTGGAGATATACACCATTTTTGAGGAAGAGGACAATATTTACCTGGTGTTCGAGCATATCGACGGCCTTACCCTGGACAGGATGCTGGATAAAGAAGTGCGCCTGACCTGGGACCGGACCCGCCCAATATTTGACGAAGCGGCCAAAGCCCTTTCCTACGCCCATTCAAAGAACGTCGTGCACAGGGACCTCAAGCTCTCCAATATAATGATCTCTCCCGATAATGAGGTTAAAGTGATGGATTTCGGCCTGGCCCGCCATGCGCAGGAATCCCTAGCCAGGTCGTCCAACAGCGAAGTCGTCGGCAGCCCGGCCTATATGGCGCCCGAGCAGGAACTGGGCGTGTCTTCAAGGGAGTCCGACATATATTCGCTGGGGGTATGCCTTTACGAAACTCTTACCGGCGATATGCCCTTCAGAGGCCCGGATTTTCACTACCAGAAAGTCCACAGGCTTTACCAGCCGCTCAGCGCCACGTTGTCCGGCCTGCCGGCGGGCCTTGACGGGCTGATCTCCAAAGTTCTGGACCCCGAACCCGACAACAGGTTTAAGACCGCCGAAGAATTCCGCAAAGCGCTCCTCGATATAGCCTGACGATTTTTTGTAACTACTTCTACAGCCGCACTTTACGAGGTAATATTCGGTGAACCCATGTCTTTTTCACGTATCTGCGTAGTTGCAGAGCTTGCTCTGCGTAAAAGGCAAAGCAAGCTTTGCCACTACAGAAGCAAAGTGCGGCTGTAGAACTACTCACCACAGAGGCACAGAGAGCACGGAGTTTCACGGAGTTTTTTCCTCTGTGTTTCTCTGTGTTCTCTGTGTCTCCGTGGTTTTCTTGCTGCTGAGTAGTTACCCTTTTTTAGTAGAATAATCCTATATGAAGAAGTTCCGTTCCGCCGTGCTGATCCTGCCGTTTTTTTTGCTTTTTTCCGGTTTTACCGCTGATTGCGCCCCCCCCGCCGCTGGGGGGGGTGAGCCGCCGGACACGGAAGAGGCCAGGCTTGCGGACGAACCCGCCGCCGGGAGCCTCCAGGACGCGGCTCCGGAAGCCGCGTCCGTCTCAAGCGCCGCGGCTCTGCCGCCGTTTTCGCTGGGGCCGGCCGTGGATGAGAGGTATGACAGAGGCATAGCGTTCATGTACCGGCTGGAATTCGACAAGGCCGAGTTGGAATTTCGCGACATTATAAAACTGGATACCGCCAATCCCGCCGGCTACTTCGCGCTCGCGGCGCTTTCGTGGTGGAGATATTCCCAGAATTTCGACGTCCAGGCTGATTTCAAGGGGCTTGAAGACGAATTCATGCGCAACGCCGAGAACACGATCAAGGTTTCCAAAGCAGGCCTAAAGCGCGGGCTTGCCCCGGACCACGCCTATTTTTTCATGGGCAGCGCCTATGGCATCGAAGGCAGGTGGCACGCCGTACAGAAGAACTGGTTCAGGGCTTATCTTCGCGGCAACAAAGGCAGGAAGCTGCTCAGGAAGAGTGTGAAACTGAACCCGGGCCTTTACGACGCTTACCTGGGTCTGGGCATATTCGATTATTTCGCCGACGCCCTGCCTGAGATACTGAAAATACCCGCGCTCCTTTTTCTCAGAGGCGACAAGGCCAGGGGGCTGTCGGAGGTAAGGCTCGCCCTGGAAAAAGGGCGGTTCTTTTCGCTTGAAGCCAGGCTTTTCCTGATAGAGATACTAACCCGGCACGAGAAAAATCTAAAGGCTGCGCTTGACGAGGTGGAAAAGCTGAAAGCCACGGACCCGTCCAATATGTTCTTCAGGCTGGGCGAGATACTGACCCTTGTCCACGGCGAGGCCTGGCAGAAGGTTATAGAGGAATGCGGCAGATTCCTGGAGGATTATAAAAGGCTGTCGCCGCCGGGACTGGCCCAGCAGCTTTCGCTCGTTTATCTGTCGGCCGGGGACGCCTGGCTGGCCCTTAACAAGCCGGAGGAGGCGGCCAGGCGGTTCACCGACGGGATAGCACTGACGGCTTTTCCGCAAAAAGGCTGGGTCACCTATTGTTACCTGCGGCGCGGCCAGGCCATGGACCTGCTTGGGAAAAGGGGGGACGCGGTGAGGGACTATCGGATGGTCATGCGGCGCGACAATTTCTGGGATTCGCGGAAATACGGTAAACGCGCCTTAAAGAAAGCCCCCGATTTTAAAGAAATCTACCGCCAGCTGATGGAAACCGACTAAGCCGAAAATTGCAGGCAATTTTCGGAAGGCTAAAGGATAAAGGCTTAAGGATGAAGGCCGTCTGAGCATAGCCCCGCCAATACATCGCGGCGGGCGCGGTCCTGATACGGCACCTACGCAGGTATTGGAAAAGATACTGTAAATACAAGGTTTTTTTCTGCCCTTTAGCCTTTATCCCTCATCCTTTAGCCTTCCTGAAAAATTCAATTGAATTTTTCAGGCTAGTTCCTGTATAAATTTTACCGCGTCGCTTATGACGGACGCGTATGCGGAGCGCACGATGTAGCCGTAATCGCCCATCGCCCTGGCCAGGACCGGGGGAAGCCCCTCGTGATGCACGACCATGCTGCCCAGGCGGGCCAGTATCTCTTCGTGGGAACGGCGGTATTTGAGCCTGTTCTTTCTGCTGATATAGGCGCAGTGGTATTTTCTGTCGTATTCCAGCCGGGCCTCCCCGTGAACCATCATTTTAGCCCAGACCCCGTATATGTTTCTATCGCAGGCGAAATTGAACATGTCCAGCGTCATGCCGCCCGGCGGCCGGATGTTCACCTCCAGCGCGCAGAGCGAGCCGTCTTTGCGCCGGAAAAACTCAAGATGGAAGAACCTTTCTTTGACGCGGAAACCGTTCAACAATTTTTTGCCCGCGTCCTCCAGGTCCGGCGGGAGCTCCCTCAGGGAGTAATAGTGTATGTGCGAATCCGCGAGGACGGACTCCATAACGCCTTCCCCGTACACATGGGAAGTGCAGAAAATGAGCTCTCCGGCCGGGCCGGCCAGCCCGTCAAAGGTGACGATGTCGCCGGCTATGAATTCCTCCAGGATAAAAACCCTGTCCGGCTTATTCGCGAAGAACCGGTCCGCATCGGACGGAGAATCAAGCCGGTAGGTAAGTTCCGCGCCCATACCGTCGTCCGGTTTTACGATCACCGGAAAGTTGAAGCCCGCGATCAGTTCGCGGGCCTGGCCTGCGTTGGAAACCACCATCCCCCGCGCGTGAGGTATGCCCGTCTGCGCGAAGATCTTTTTCATCAGTGATTTCCGGCGTATCTCCGCCACGTCCGCCGCCTGAATTCCGGCAATGCCGAACTCGGTCCTGAGCTTCGCCTCCGCTTCAAGCCAATATTCGTTCAGGGAGTCTATCCTGTCTATTTTCCCGAAGCGCGCGGTAAAAAAGCGCATGGCCCCGGCCAGTTGTCCGTAATCGTGCATGTTCCCGACCTGGTAATACCAGGCCAATGAGGTTCTCAGCTCCGGCCGGAGCTCCTGGAACGGCGATTCTCCGATACCCAGCGCGTTGGCGCCTTCTTCTTTGAGGTTCGCGCAAAAACGATAATAGTTGGGAGGGAACGACGGCGAAAGAAATACGAAGTTCATTTTTATTATTATAGAATATTAGCAACTACTCAGCAGCAAGAACCACGGAGACACAGAGGACACAGAGAAACACGGAGAAATATGGAGGAAAGAACTCCGTGAAACTCCGTGCGCTCCGTGCCTCTGTGGTGAGTAGTTCTACAGCCGCACTTTGCTTCTGTAGTGGCAAAGCTTGCTTTGCCTTTTACGCAGAGCAAGCTCTGCAACTACGCAGATACGTGAAAGAGACATGGGTTCACCGAATATTACCTCGT
>JAHJSU010000023.1 GCA_018829985.1 Elusimicrobiota bacterium
AATCCGCTTGCGCGTCAAAGAATAGAGTCGGCGGCACAGTGGGCGCTCGGGCACGCAGAAATACTTATTGTCGTCATTGGCGTGCTCTGGCTGTTGGCCAAATACTGGCTTCCCCTGGGGGCTGGCAGAAGCCTCCTGCTCAATGCGGTATTTGTCACCATGCTGGTGGGCCTTATTTTAGGGGTGTTCTCGCTGCTGGAGCATTTCTACAAACCCATACTGAAATGGTGTCTGGATAATAAGGCCGCTTTCCTTTTGATTCCTGCTCTTTTAATTCTTCTCGGAGCAACCACCTGGCTCGGGTTTAACTCTGTTTTTGGCTTTGCAGCCAGAGGGTTTGATATTGCGGGCTGGAATATCCGCACTACCGGAATCTGGTCCGGGTTAACCCGCACATTCCCGGGTATCGGGAAGGAATTTATGCCTTCGCTCAATGAAGGCAGCTTCCTGCTGATGCCCACTTCCATGCCGCATTCGGGTCTTGAATACAACCGGAAAGTGCTGGGGCAACTGGATATGCTGCTGACCAATATTCCGGAAGTGGAACTTGCAGTGGGGAAATTAGGAAGAGTGGAGTCCGCGCTCGACCCCGCGCCTATCTCCATGTATGAAAACGTAATTAATTACAGGCCGGAATATATGCTTAACGACAAGGGGCATCGCGTCCGGTTTAAGGTGAACAGAAAGGATCACTTTATACTTAACACCGGGGAGGCCGTTTCAAATGAAGAAGCCCTGAAGCGGGGCGTCACCAGCCGGGAACTGATACCGTCGGATAACGGGAATTATTTCCGCAATTGGCGCCCGCACATCAAATCGCCGGATGAGATCTGGGAGGAAATAGTGCGGGTGAGTAAAATTCCGGGCGTTACCTCCGCCCCTAAGCTGCAGCCTATCGAAACCCGGCTGGTAATGCTCCAGACCGGCATGCGCGCGCCTATGGGGATAAAAGTGTATGGCCCCGACCTCAAAACCATCGAGCGCTTCGGGCTCCAATTGGAGGAGATCCTCAAAGAGGTCCCTTCGGTAAAAGCCGAAGCGGTGTTTGCCGACCGGATAGTCGGAAAACCGTATCTTCACCTCAATATAAACCGTGATGAGATCTCCCGCTACGGCTTAAGCGTAGAGGACGTGCAGCAGACCATAGAAACGGCTATCGGAGGCATGAAGATCACCTCCACCGTGGAAGGCCGTGAGCGGTTCCCGGTCAGGGTCCGCTACCCCCGAGAGCTCCGTGACGATCCCGACTCACTGGGAAAAATCCTGATGCCGACTCCCACGGGGGCGCAGATCCCCCTCAGCCAGGTGGTTGATTTTGAATATTTACGGGGGCCCCAGGCTATCAAAAGTGAAGAGACCTTCCTGGTGGGCTATGTCTTGTTCGATAAAAGAGGCGGCTTTTCGGAGGTGGGCGTGGTTAATGACGCTCAAAAGACCATCCAGGACAAAATTGATTCCGGCGAATTAAGCGTTCCGGCCGGGATCAGTTATAAGTTCTCAGGCAGTTATGAAAACCAGGTGCGCGCCGAGAAGCGCCTCTCCCTCATCGTTCCGCTGGTCCTGGCGGTTATCTTTCTCATCCTGTATTTCCAGTTCAAGTCGGTCACCACCTCCCTGATGGTATTTTCCGGCGTCGCCATGGCGTTCAGCGGCGGCTTTCTCATGTTATGGCTTTACGGCCAGGGCTGGTTCGCCGATGTCTCCATATTCGGCGCCAACATGCGGGAGCTGTTCCAGATGCATACCGTCAATCTGAGCGTGGCCGTCTGGGTGGGCTTTATCGCGCTCTTTGGCATCGCTACCGACGACGGGGTATTGATCGCCACTTATCTGGACCAGAGTTTTGTACGGAACAGGCCCGGCAATTTAAAAGAAGTCAGGGAAGCGGTGGTCCAGGCCGGGCTGAGAAGGATACGGCCGGCGCTGATGACAGTAGCCACCACCATGATCGCCCTGCTGCCCGTGCTGACCTCTACCGGGCGCGGAGCCGATGTTATGGCGCCTATGGCTATCCCGTCGTTCGGCGGAATGGCCTTTGCCCTGGTGAGTATTTTCATTGTCCCTGTGCTGTATTGTCTGAGGGAAGAGAGAAAATTAGAAAAGAAACAATCATGAAACTTATTATAAATACCATAGCTGTCATAATTCTGGGATTAGCAACGGGCTATGCCCAGATCCCGGATGACTATTTTAAGACAGCGGCCAAAAACAACCCCGGCCTCCAGGCCAAATACAAAGAATTTGAAGCCGCGCTCCAAAAGGCGCCCCAGGTGAGCGCCCTGCCGGACCCCGCACTTTCTTTCGGCTATTTCATTTCTCCGGTGGAAACACGGCTGGGCCCGCAGAGGGCGAAATTTTCGCTGACCCAGATGTTCCCCTGGTTCGGGACGCTTAAGGCGCAGGGGAACGCCGCGGCTTTAATGGCGGAAGCGAAATACCAGTCCTTTCTGGATGCGCGCAACAAATTATATTACCAGGTGGCGGCAGCTTACTATCCCTTATACGAACTGAACCGGTGGCTGGTGATTGAACAGGAAAATGTCGACATCCTGCAATCTTACAAAGCCATCGCTAATTCCAAATTTAAAAGCGGGGCAAGTCCCATGGTGGATGTGCTGCGGGTGGACATTATGCTGAAAGATGCGGTCACGAATCTCAGCATCCTTGACCTGAAGGAAAAACCGCTGCTCTCCGCTTTCAACAAACTGCTCGACAGGGATGAAGCCGAAGCGGTAACAATAGGCGATTCCCTGGCTACGGAATCCTTGCCCGAAAACTTCCGAAAAGACTCCCTGCTGGCCGGCAACCCTTTGCTGAAGGAACTGGAACTGAAAATAAAATCCGCCGAAGCGACCCGCCTTGCGGCCCGCAGACAGGGATTTCCCAGGCTCGGCCTCGGGCTGGAGTACGTGGCGGTAGGGAGGCGGACGGGGATGACCTTGCCTGACAACGGAAGGGATGTTTTAATGCCGATGGTTTCGTTAAGCCTCCCGCTTTTCCGGGGCAAGTACAAAGCTTCGGTAAAAGAGGCGCAATTAACGCGAGAGGTCTATTCCCTGCAAAAAAAAGAATACGCGAACTCACTTGATTCCGGTTACGAACTGGCCTGGTTTGAAGTTCGGCAACAGCTGGAACTTCTCCGGCTGCACACCCGGCAGATCCAGGAAACAAACCAGGCCCTTAATCTTTTGTTTACCGCTTACGGCAATTCAGGGAAGGAGTTCGAAGAAGTGCTGCGCATGCAGCAACTGCTGCTCAAACACGAGAAAATGAAAGCCACGGCGGAAGTCGGATATCGTATAGCTATCGCCAGACTCGGCTACCTGACCGCGAGGACACACTAAAATGAATACGAATATTAAAAGGATAAGCATGGCAGCAGCCGCATTGGCGGCGGGTTTATTGCTGGGCTGGCTGATTTTCGGGCGTTCGGGAAGTAAAACGGCCGGTGGACACCCGCATGATACGAAAATGGCGGGTGAAACGATCTGGACCTGCTCCATGCACCCGCAGATCCGCATGAACGAACCCGGCGATTGCCCCCTTTGCGGAATGGAGCTGATCCCGCTTGAAACAGGACAGGACAGCGAAATTGACCCTATGGCAATCAGCATGTCTCCCACCGCCAGGCAGCTGGCAAACGTCAGCACTGCCTTGGCAGGGTCTATGGCTCCCGTAAAATCAGTCCGCTTAAACGGCAAGGTGCAGGCGGACGAACGCCTCGTTTTCTCCCAATCCTCGCACATCCCCGGCAGGGTAGAAAAACTGATGGTGAATTTTACAGGTGAATTTATAACTAAGGGGCAGGTGATCGCGTCCGTGTACTCCCCGGATCTGGTTGCCGCCCAGGAAGAATTATTCGAAGCCCGGAAGATCAAGGATACGCAGCCGGAGCTTTTCAATGCCGCCAAAGAAAAGCTGAAAAACTGGAAGTTCTCTGATAGCCAGATCGAACAAATGCTGCAAACAGGGACGTCCAAAGACGAATTTGACGTTCATGCGGATGTTTCAGGGTATGTCACGCAAAAAAAGGTAAACCTTGGCGACTACCTCCGTAAAGGGCAGGCTATTTACGAAATCGCCGACCTTTCAACGGTGTGGGCGCTTTTTGACGTCTACGAGTCGGACATAGCCTGGATTAAAAAAGGAGATCAGATAAGCTTTACCGTCGCCTCCATTCCGGGCGAAACCTTTAAGGGGACCATTTCTTTCCTCGACCCGGTACTTGACCCCAAAACACGGGTAGCCAAGGCACGGGTGGAAGCCGTTGACAGCGGTCTAAAGCTCAAGCCGGAAATGTTCGCCTCCGGTACGGTAGCGGCCAGATTGCCCAGAAAGTCCGCCAGGATAGTTGTTCCCAAAACCGCCGTGATGTGGACGGGAAAGCGTTCGGTGGTCTACGTAAAAAGCGCTTCAGATAAAGGTGTTAATTTTGTGATGCGCGAGGTAACCCTGGGACCCGCGCTGGGAGAAAGTTTTGTCATAGAAAGAGGCTTACAGAAAGGTGAGGAAATAGCGGTAAACGGCACTTTCAGCATTGACGCGGCAGCGCAACTGGCCGGAAAACCCAGCATGATGAACCAGGCAGGCGGCCCGGCCATGACAGGCCACAAGCATGGCGGCACGGAGGCGCCGGCCTCAGCAGGTAAAACTTCGCCAGCGGCCGCTAAACCTGCAGCTATAAGCCGGAAAGCCAAGGAGGCCTTACAGCCCCTTTATGCAGAATACCTGAACTTCAAGGATGCCCTGGTGGCGGATAATTTAGCGGAAGCCCAAAAAGCGGCAGGTGAAATGCAGACGGCGCTTGCCAAAATAAAGATGTCGGTTTTTGCGGGGGAATCTCATAATTCCTGGATGGAATACAGCAGTGAGCTGAAGAATGCTCTGCAGCATGTTCCGCACTACACAACAATAGAAGAAGTGCGAACGGCTTTCCTTAAAGCGTCTGAGGCAATGATCGCTCTGACCAGAGCATTAAACCCCTTTAACAGGTTTTTATATATTCAACATTGCCCCATGGCGAATGGCAATAAAGGCGCGGACTGGATCAGCCTGGATAAAGAGATCAAAAACCCCTATTTCGGCAAAGCCATGCTGAACTGCGGGGAAACAAAAACTATTATTAAGTAAAGGAGAGTGTCATGAAAAAACTGGTAAGTGCGTTATTAATGGCTTCGGCAGGTTTCCTGCTGGCCGCTATGCCGGCCGCTGCAAAATCATGCTGTCCGGGCGGCGGGGAGGGAGCCAAGTCTGAAAAGCTCTGCCCCGAGCGCGTAGCGGGTGTTGAAACCGCAAAAAAGAAGCTGCCTGACGGCCTGGAACTAACTATGACCGCCGGCGACAAGGAAACAATAGAAAAGGTACAGGCGGCGGCCGCGGAGCATTACGCAGGCGGCGGCAAAAACTGCAAATGCGTGCCCAAAGGCGCCGAAGTTAAAGTGGAAAATCTTGAAAACGGCGTTAAGGTGATTATCACCGGAAAGACTCCGAAGCTGGTAAAAAAAATACAGGCCAAAGCCGCCAAAGCCCACAACTGCGCCGGGCATAAAAAAGCGTCCGGTAAAAAATGCGGGGTAAAGGCGGCGGCAAAAAAGCAGGCGAAGTATGTCTGCCCGATGGGCTGCGCGCAATCCGACAAGCCCGGCAAGTGCCCCAAGTGCGGCATGAACCTGGTAGAGAACAAGGAAGCGGCGGGAAAGGAGGCGGTTTGTCCCGTAACCGGTGAAAAGTTCAAAGTAACCAAAGAGACGGTCTCGGCCACTTATAAGGGCAAGGTTTATTACTTCTGCTGCCCCGGTTGCAACAAATCTTTCATCGCAGACCCTGGGAAGTATTTGAAAAAAAAGCAGGCGCCCAAGGCCAACCTATATGTCTGCCCGATGGGCTGCGCCCAATCCGACAAGCCCGGCAAGTGCCCCAAGTGCGGCATGGGCCTGGTGGAAAAAAGCGACCTTTAATGACCATGTAGCTATTAAGACTCCGGAGTTAAAAATTAGCGCGCGGGCCCTTTGGCGGCTCCACTTAAACTGCTTCAGTAGCGATTAAAGAACCGCTATGTCAGGTAAGAAAAAGCTTGACATTCGCTTTTTATTCTGCTTTAATATGACTAAGTAGATACACTTACTCATATAACATGTTCACACTTACAACAAAATCAGGTTACGGTGTTGACGCTGTCCTGGACTTAGCCCGTCGCTACGGCGACGGACTCGTTCAGATTAAGGAAATAGCCGAGCGTCATGGCATCCCGGCGCCCTACCTCGTTCAGCTATTCAACCGCCTCACTCACGCGGGCCTGGTCCGGGCTTTTCGCGGCCAGCAGGGGGGGTATGCCCTTGCCCGTAATCCCCGGGAGACGAGTTTCCTGGATGTAATGGAGGCGTTGGAAGGCCCAATGGAAATGACTAAAGGCCGGGCGGAGGAAGATGTTGTAAAGGATATTTATAGCCGGGCTGAGGTCGCCGCAAGGGAGGCCTTGGATGTCCCCTTGTCTGAGATCCTGGCCCGACAGGATCAGAAGACCGGAGCATTATTTTTTCAAATCTAGAAATAAAAGGAGGCTTTTTATGGGCCAGGTTTACACTGACATCAGCCGGACCACAGGCCGTACGCCCCTGGTCCGCATCAACCGGCTGGGCATCGGGCTGGGCGCGACCATCCTGGCAAAGGTGGAGGCCTTCAACCCGCTCTCCAGCGTCAAGGACCGCATCGGCGTGGCCATTATCGACGACGCTGAGAAACGGGGCTTGATCAAGGAGGGCACCACCATCATCGAGCCTACCAGCGGCAATACGGGGGTGTCGCTGGCTTTTGTGTGCGCTGCGCGGAAGTACCGCCTGGTCCTGACCATGCCCGACACCATGAGCGTAGAACGGCGCCAGATTCTTAAGGCGCTGGGCGCCGAACTGGCGCTGACCGAGGGCCCCAAGGGTATGAAAGGGGCTCTGGAAAAGGCCGAGGAACTTCATAAAACTATCCCCAACAGTATCATCGCGGGGCAGTTTTCCAATCCCGCCAACCCCGAGATACACCGCCGCACTACGGCGGAGGAAATCTGGGCGGACACGGGGGGCAAGGTGGATTACTTCGTGTCGGGGGTGGGCACGGGAGGGACTATCACCGGCGTGGGCGAGGTTTTGAAGTCCCGCAACTCCGCCGTAAAGATTGTTGCAGTGGAGCCGGCGGATTCGCCGGTGCTTTCCGGCGGGAAACCGGGGCCCCACAAGATCCAGGGCATTGGAGCGGGGTTCATCCCCGAGGTGCTCAACCGCAAGGTCATCGACGAGATCATCGTCGTGTCCAACCCGGACGCGGGAGAAACCGCCCGGCAATTATCCAAAGAGGAGGGCCTTTTCGTCGGCATCTCCAGCGGGGCGGCCCTGTGGGCGTCCTTAATCGTGGCCAAACGGCCGGAGGCCCGGGGTAAAACCATCGTCACTGTCCTGCCCGACACAGGGGAACGGTACCTCTCCACGTGGCTGTTTGAGAACGTGAAATAGAATGACATTATCCAGGAACGAACTCATCCGCTATTCCCGACAGCTTGTCATCCCGGAGTTGGGGCCCGTCGGGCAGGAAAAGCTCAAAGCTGCGAAAGTGGCGGTTATAGGCGCGGGCGGGCTTGGGACATTAGTGCTCGGCTATCTGGCGGGGGCCGGGGCGGGGGAGATAGGTGTATTTGACTTCGGCCCGCTGGAACTTTCCAACCTGCACCGGCAGCTTATTTACAGGACCGGGGATATAGGCAAGCTTAAGACGGAGCTGGCGAAACAACGCCTGCTGGAAATTAACCCGGACATCAAGGTGAACGCGAACGAAGGTATTTTGACTGCGGAGAACATCAGGGGCGCGCTGGAGGGCTATGACTACATCGCCGACTGTACCGACAATTTCATAACCCGCGCCGCCATAAATAAAGCCTGCCTGGAGCTCGGGAAGACATATGTGTACGGAGCGGTTTATCAGTTCGAGGGGCAGCTGGCGGTCTTCGACCCGCGCGGCGGGCCCTGCCTTGGCTGCCTGGTCCCGGACGTGGAGTCCATGGAAAACCAGGCCTGCGCCGAAGCCGGAGTGATGGGCCCCGCCGCCGGCGCCGTGGCGTCTATGCAGGCACTGGAAGTCCTGAAGCTGATACTGGGCTTTGAAAACCTGAAAGGCAAATTCGCAATGCTGGACTTCCGGCTGGCGGATTTCACCGTCATAGAACTAAAAAAGCGGGAGGACTGTCCCGCCTGCGGCGCCAAGGCGCGGCTGGATAAAAGATTTATAAACTCGCTCGCCGTAGAATTTATCACGCCGGAAGAGCTGAAGGCGCGGCTGGACTGCGCAGGCCTGCCGCGCGTGCTGGACCTGCGCTACGCCTGGGAGCACGACCTGGCCCACATCAAGGGCGACGCCTGGGTGGATTTCGACGAGCTTATAAAGAACGGCGCGGGGTTCCAGCCGGACGACGAGCTTGTGGTTTACTGTAAGGGCCAGAGCAAATCCACAACGGCCTTCCGCGCCCTCCGGGAAAAAGGTTTTAAAAATATTTACGTGCTCAAGGGCGGCATAGACGCCTGGGCGGAAAAGATAGAAAAAGGAATGCTTCGTTATTAACCGGACTGCAGGACCTGCGCTGATTTTATCCCTTACCTTTGCGGCTGCCGCGCCAGCACCAGGATATCGGCCAAGGGTTGGTAAGTCCCGCTGCGCTTTTACCCGCGGCATGTGCGGAGTAGAAGTAGAATTAGGAGAACTTATGCGCGAAGCTGAGAACGTGATAAAGGAACTATCAAAAGCAATAGATGAAGGCCGCGCGGCGGCTTTCGTGACGGTAATATCGGCGGATGGCTCTACCCCGCGCGAAACCGGGGCAAAAATGCTGGTCTTCGAGGACGGCTCCATAAGCGGGACCGTGGGCGGAGGAATGCTGGAAGCGCTTTCCATGAAACAGTCGTTGGACTGCCTGAAAAAAGGTGAGGGCGGCAAATTCGTTTTCGACCTGACGCCCAAGGGAAACACAGGCATGATCTGCATGGGCAGGGTGGAAATTTTCGTGGACGTTTATAAGGACGCCGTAAAGCTGCTGATAATAGGGGCCGGCCACGTGGGGATGAAGATAGCCGAGGCCGCGCGCCTGGCGGGTTACCCTTACGCGGTGGTGGACGACCGCGCGGAATTCGCCAACGCGGAGCGTTTCCCCTGTGCTTCCCGGATAATAATGGAAAGGCCGGATAAGGCGGTGCGGGCGGCGGGGGTGGACAAGGACACCTATGTAGTCATAGTCACGCGCGGCCACGCGCTGGACAGGGAAAGCCTTGAGGAAGCGATGAAAACGCCGGCTGCCTACATAGGCATGATAGGCAGCGCCCAAAAAGTGAAGGAAGTTTTCCGCATAATGGGCGGGAAGAAAATTTTCCCGGCAAAAGACCGGCGCGTACACGCACCCATAGGCCTGAATCTCGGCGGGAAAACCCCCGGCGAGATAGCGGTGTCCGTGATGGCGGAAATTATAAAGGTCCGCTACAGTCGCGACGCCGCCCACATGCGCGTTTCATAACCGACTCCCGGAAGCGGGCAGGGATAAACCCCTGTTATTGACCGCCGTGAACCGGGGGGAAGCGCTTTATACAGCCGCCAGGGCGTCCGGCAATGCCGCCGCCGGGAAAATTATGGAAATCATTGACACGCTTCCCATAGAAATCGTCCCCGTTGACAGGGTTTATCGCCATAGGACAATTCGCGGCGGGAATCATTACCATCTCGCAGTTCGGCATAGGGGTTTTAAGCATAAGCCAGTTCACCATAGCGGGCTGGGCGCCGGCGCAGTTTGCGCTGGCTTATTCGCTGATAGCCCAGCCGGGTATTTACATCCACGAAGGGCACGGCCAGGCGGTAAGGAGCCTGCCTGAAATCATCAGGCTTTTGGGAATGTAATAGACCGCCGGCTGTAGGGATATGGAATGCTGACACCGACGCAATAGCTACTCTATCAGGGCGGTGAGGCTGTAATCCCAGCTGTAAGAGAAAAGGTTGTCGGCCTGCTTGCGCTCCTGGATCCTGAGGTAATACTTCCCCGCTTCCCCGGCCGGGATGCGCAGTTCATAGCCTGAACCCCGTTTCCCCGAAACTAAAACCCCTTTCGCCTGGGTTTCCGCCATCCAGGGGGGGTCTCCGCAGAATCCATGCTGTTCCTGGTAGAGCGTCGTCTCGTTGGGACCCTGCACGGTGAATTCCGGGCAGTCCTCGTGTCCGCGGTGGCTCAGCTTGAAGATAATGGTCTTTCCGGCGGGCGCTTCAATGGAAAAGACATCGGGATTGTCCTGGCCCACCGTGGCCAGTATTTCCACGCCGGCCATTACAGGCGTGGCGGTTTCGTAGGTGTCGTTCGGTTCGAAAGCGTCGTTATACCTGCAGCCCGCGGAAGGCAGGAGCAGGCAGAAGCCCGCGATAATGGCCGCGGCCCGGATCGTCTTTGTCATGGGGCTCCTTGACCGGCGCGGACCAGTTCCAGCGCCGCCCGCGCATATGCCGTTTCCTCCGGGGTAAGCCACTTTTTGCCCGCCGGGCGCAACTCGTCGGCCGCGAGATTGTCTATCACCGTGGCCTGTTGTTCGGGATTGAGGTCCGCGAACGGAACGCCCCGGGCGGCCTGCGGCTTCCATTCGTAGGCCTTGTTGCGGCTGCCCTCGAAAATGGCGGCTTTCACATTGGCAAATAAAGCTTTGTGCAGGTAGTCCCCGCCCCCGTGCTGGCTCTGCCAGACATGGCCGGTTTCATGGATCAGCGTGTTTCCGTCGTATGTCAGAGTGCCGTCGGCGTTCGTCAGCGGGCCGAGTTTATCCTTAAAATAGATAGTGTTCCCGATCACATGCGCCGGGAGGAACAGGTGCGACGAACTGTCCTGGCGGACGCGTACCTTGTCCAGGTCGACGGAGCCCTTATAGACGCCGCTCAGCAGTTTTTTTTCCTCCGCGGTCAGCGCGCGCGGCAGGGGTTTCCCGAGCAGCGTCGTATCCACTATATCCACCGCTCCGAGGACGACCTTGGCCACGGAGTCTACCACGCCGCCCGCTGTTCGCGTAGCGGCGTTTACAACGGCCCCGCCCGCGTCCTTGGCGGCGTCTTTAAAATTCCCCTTAAGGAGGTTTTTGCCCGCGCTGCCCAGGTCCCGGACTATGCCGGCAGGGACGTCCTTCACTACGCCGACGACATCCCCGACTATCCCCTTGCCGGTGTTAAGCGCGGTCCGTCCCGCTTCAGAGATGCGCGACAGGAATCCGCCCCAACCGCTTTTAGCGGTATCACCGCCGGCTTTCGCCGCTTGCCCCGTGGACGGCACGGCCGGCAGCGCTGAATTGGAGACGGACGGCGTTTTAGATGAGTTGAGGTTGGAAACCACGCCGGATTTACTATTCTTCAGGTCTATGCCGGCATCTTTGTCGGACCCGGTGTTCAAGCCTGAAAAAGACGACTTAAGCCCCTGCGCAAACGAGCACACACGAGTTACCGATTTCAGAGTCTGTTTTGCGCGGTTTAATTTGCGCTTGATCGTTGCGCATTCTTTAGCCGGTTTAGTCGCATTGCAAGTCTTTAACTGCCGTTCCAGCGCTGGTATCCGTTTATTCAGCTCTCCGATAAATTTGGTGCATTGCGGGGGGGTTTTTTCAGCGCCGGCATTTTTTTCCGTTCCGGTTTTTGCCGCCGTAGTCTTACTCCCGGCAGCCGGCTTGGCGCCGAAACAAGGCCCGGCCAGCAATAGAACCGCAAGGGCGCTATAGGATGTAATGCGTCGCATAATATTACCCTTAAGTATCTGCGATTCAGACAGTACGGAGCATCCGACGGAGGCTCACCAGTTCCTCCCCCCTTGTGGGGGAGGATTTAGGTGGGGGGAAACATCGGCAGGCAGATCCGCCAGCCTATCCCCCCATCCTAACCTTCCCCCACAAGGGGGGAAGGAAAATAAGAACGGGCACTCACTGACAGCTACTGTCTGAATCGCAGTTAAGTATAACAATATAGTCTACAGTACGGAGTCGCTTTCCGCAAGGGCCCAAAGGCCTGGCAATTTAAAGCACCAGGGTCATGGCCCAATCGTAAAGGTAGAGGAGGGGGAAGAATATGAGAGTGGTGAACACTATGGATTGGGAGACGAGGTCCGCGTCAAAATCGAACTCCTTCGCAAGCACGTAATTCATCACCGCCACCGGCATACACGCCTCAAGATACCCCGCCCGCGCCGCGCCGCCCTCAAAATCCAGCAACGACGCCAGCAGCAGATAGAACAAAGGCAGGACAAAAAGCTTCATCGCCGCTATGAACGAAAGCTTCCCGGCGTTCCCGCCCACGCTTTTGCCGTAAAGACTGACGCCGATGGTAAACAGCGCGAGCGGCAGCGCCGTCTTCCCTATATCCGCAAGCGCCGTCCGCAGCAGCCCCGGCAAAGGCGCCGCGAACCATGACATCGCAAGCCCGGCTATGGAAGCCCAAAGCACGAAGTTGCGAAGGACCAGCCGCTTTAAGCCGGCCTTCACGGGGCAGCTCCCCTCGCATATAACGTTTATCAGCAAAAATCCCAGCGTGAATATCAGGATGTTCTGCACCGACGACGCCACGGCGGCATAGCCGATAGCCCATTCCCCCAGCCGCATGGAAACCACCGGAAAACCGAGATAAACCGTATTGCCCAGCGCCGCCGTTATCACCAGCAGGCGGGCGAACCGCCAGTCCAGGACGCGGGTAAGCCAAAGAAAGACTATCAACGCCATCAGCGCGGCTATAGGGAGGGTGTTGACCAGCAGAAAATCCGTCCCGAGGTCTTTAAGCGGAGTATCTATTATTTTAACGAAAGTAAGGGCCGGAAGGGCGGCGTAATAAAGATACCGGTTGAACGCTTTTTCGGCGCTTTCCGGGACAAGGCCGTATTTGCGGAAGGCCCAGCCCAGGGTGATCACGAGAAAAATATTTGCGATTATGTCTGCCATTATTTGTAAACTGCCCAGATGGCGAGGCGGCGAGGCGGCTGGGCAGCTAGACCGCTCAACCGCTGGGCAGCTAGGCGGCTGGGCAGCTTTTTAAGGAGTTCTGTATCTTAGCCTGCTTCGCCGTCTAGCCGTCTCGCTGCCTAGCTGTCCTGCCGCCAAGCTGTCTAGCCGCCAAGCTGTCTCGCTGTCTAGCCGCCTAGCTACCTGAGTAGTTACCATCATTTAATGAACGCCAGGACCATGACCTGCGCCGGGAACATGTCCATGCCTTAATTTTAGCAAAATGCAGGCTTGCCCCGCCGTCCTCCCCCGGAAGACTCACTAATCCGGCAGCTTTTTCCGGCAGCCTTTGTCCGGCTAAAAGTGGTAAAATGATTCAATATGACAAATGAAAAAACAGGCCCCGGCGCGACGCTGCTGATACTGCTGGCTGTTTTTTTATCGCTCTTCCTGGCCATGATCCGGCCTTACCTGATATCCATCCTGATGGGCCTGTTGCTTGCCATACTCAGCCGGCCGCTTTACGAACTGCTCTCCAGCCGCGGCCTGGGGCGCCGGACCGCCGCCGGGGTATCAATGGCCGTTATCTTGCTGGCCATAATCGCGCCTTTGACCGGCTTTGCCGTCACGGCGGTAAAACAGGCGATAGCGCTTGCCGCCTACCTGGCGGACGAGCGGGGAACTGATTTCATCCGCGCAGCGGTCGCGACGCTCACCGCTTTAAAGCCGGTGCGCTGGGTCATCGATAGTCCGGCGGACCTGCAGGCCAAGGGCCTGGAGTTCGCCCAGAGCGCGGGCGGCGCGCTCAGCCGCATCATACTGGTGCAGGCGGCCGCCCTGCCAGATTTGGCCCTTAAGCTGGTGATCTCGCTTCTTACCTGGTTCTTCCTGCTTTTCGAGGGGGAGGAGTTCCTCAAATGGCTTATGTCAAAGGTCCCGATGGAATCCGGCCTGCGCGTCCGCCTTACAGCCTCTTTCCGGGCCACGGCCGCTTCCACCGTCTGGGCCACCTCCGCTGCCGCGGCCGCCCAGGCGCTGGTCGTGATGCTGGGCTTCCTGCTGCTGGGCCTGCCGGCCGTTTTTCTCGCCGGGGGCGCGACCTTTATCTTCGCCTGGATACCGATACTGGGCAGCCTGCCGGTCTGCCTGGCGGGCGGGATTTACCTTTATTTCAACGGTTCGATGATCAAGCTGGCGCTTATGGGCGTTGTCGCGATAGTCGCCGGCCTGATGGACAACGTGGTGCGGCCGATAGTCCTGAAAGGCCACGGGGATATGCACCCGCTGCTGGCCCTTATCTCCATCTTCGCGGGCATCCGGATGTTCGGCATACTCGGCGTAATTTTCGGCCCCATAGTGGCCGCCATGCTGCTGGCCCTGCTTAACTCCTGGCAGGTTCCGCCCGAGGAATGAACGGGTTACTAACCCGAAAATCGCGGTTAAAATCGTCCGTCTTAGGCGAATATCCGCGCAATTTTCGGAAGACTAAAAGATGAGAAAAAAAACAGAAAATCCGGAAAATTTTCCGTCCTTTAGCCCTTATCCTTTATCCTTAAGCCTTCCCGAAAAATTCGTCCGCTATTTCCTGCCTACCGGCAGACAGGCAGCGGGCGTCCGCCTAAGGCGGACGAATTTTTCGGGTTAACGGAGGACTATGCCTTCCAGAACAGAAGCCCGCAACCCCTGGCTTTTCGTGCCCAGCGCTTATTTCGCCGAGGGCCTGCCTTACATCCTGATAAACTCGGTTTCCGTCATACTTTACAAGAACATGGGCGTTTCAAACGCCGAAATAGCCTTCTGGACCAGTTGGCTCTATCTGCCGTGGGTTATAAAAATGCTCTGGGGCCCGATGGTGGATATGTACGGCACGCGCCGCAGTTGGGTGATCTACACCCAGCTTATCATGGCCTGCTGCCTGGCCGCGGCCGCGCTCTCGCTGAGCGGGGAGCGCTTTTTCGCGATATCGCTGCTTACCTTCGCCGTGGGCGCGTTCATCTCCGCCACGCATGACATCGCCACCGACGGTTTCTACATGCTGGCGCTGACCAGGGAAAACCAGGCCTTTTTCGTGGGGATCCGCTCCATGTTCTACCGCTTCGCTATGATATTCGGCACGGGCTTCTTAGTGTTCCGGGCCGGCAAAATGCAGGAAGCCGGCGCCGGCGCCGCCGCCAGCTGGGGAACGATGCTGACGATCTCGGCGGCGTTCTTCCTGGCGCTGTTCATATATCACAAGTTCATCCTCCCTTATCCCGCAGAAGACGTTCCTAAAGCGAAAGCCGGGCCCGGCGTGATATTGCGTTCAATTGTCACGCTGGGAGGCTACCTTGCCGCGGCCGGACTGCTTATCTGGCTGTTCACCAGCCTGCACGGCGTATGGCAAAAGCTCGGCGCGGCCGCGCTGCTTGTGACGGCGCTGGTCGTCATATGCCGCAAATACCTGTTCCCATATTTGAAGTTTAAAATGGCGGAGGAGGGAAGCTCTTTCAACGAGGCGTTTATTTCTTATTTTACCCAGGACGGCATAGGCTATATCGTGGCCTTCATCCTTTTATACCGCCTGGCCGAGGCCATGTTTTTAAAGCTCACCCAGCCTTTTTTGCTTGACGCGGTGAACAAGGGCGGGCTGGGCATTCCGACTTCGGAGGTGGGCATAATATACGGCACTACAGGCATGATAGCCCTTATCACGGGGGGAGTGCTGGGCGGCTGGCTTATTTCAAAATACGGCTTCCGCCGCTGCCTGTGGCCGATGGTGTTTGCGCTCAACGCGCCCGACGTGTTCTATCTTTACATGGCATACGCCCAGCCGGAGCTGCAGAAGGTTACCCTCAGCCTGGGCTGGCTTGCGAATCTGCCGCTTGCGGGCGAATGGCTGGCGCATGCAGCCGGGGCCGGTTTCCAGATACCCGCCGGCACGATACCGCTGCTGGTAGCGGTGGAACAATTCGGCTACGGTGCGGGCATGACGGCCTTCATGGTGTACCTGATGATGATCTGCAGGGGGAAATACAAGACCGCGCATTTTGCCATCTCAACCGGCATCATGGCGCTCGGCATGATGGTGCCGGGCATGATAAGCGGAAAGCTCCAGGAAGCGCTGGGCTACAGGCACTTTTTCCTGGCCGTGTGCTTCCTGACCATCCCGGGGATATTAGTCATTTTTAAGCTGCCGATAAAGGACGAGGAATAAACCGGAAGTTGATAGAGTTGATACCGTATGGGATAAAACCGATCAACTTTATCAACTGTCGTTTCCTACTCTATCAACTGAAGTTTTCGGTTCGGCGCAGTTGGGCAGGCACTCTTCGGGACACTTCTTCTCGCAGGGCTCTATATGGATGGTGACCTTTGCGTCGGCAAATGCCCGCCCTATATCCGCTATGATGTAATCGGTCAGAGCGTGGGCGTCTACCACCGACATTCCTGAATCCACCAGTATCTCGGACTCTATGAACCGGGTCGCTCCGGCTTTTCTTGTCTTTAAATTTTTAAAGCTTATCACGCCTTTCTGCGCGCTTATAAGCCCCTCTATCTTCGTGTTGTCCTCTTTCGGCAGCGAACCGTCAAGCAGGTCGCCCATGGACTGCGCCGTAAGGTTATACGCCGCTTTTATTATCAAAAGAGCCACCAGGATGGCTATGACCGGGTCTATCCAGTGGACATGGTGTCCCACCCAGACGAGCTCTATAAGCCAGATAAGGAACAGCCCGGCCATGACGCCCAGGGAAGTATAAACGTCGGTCCTCAAATGCCAGGCGTCGGCCTTTATGGCTATGGAATCGGTGGCGTTGCCCACTTTAAAAAGCATCTGCGAAACCACCATATTGACAAAAGCGGAAAGCCCCATGACCAGGATGCCCCAGCCTATCAGTTCTATAGCCTGGGGGTGGATGAGCTTTTTAACCGCTTCGTAAATTATCCAGGCGGCCGCCAGGAAGATCAGGACCGCCTCTATGAACCCGGAGATGTTCTCGAACTTGCCGTGGCCGTAATGGTGGTCTTTGTCGGCCGGCTTGGCGGAGGAACGCACCGCGACATACGCGATAAGCGCCGCGACAAGGTCTATGCCGGAATGTATGGCCTCCGAGAGCACCGACACGGAACCGATGACAAGCCCCGCTATCAGCTTGAATATCACCAGGACCGTGTTGGAAACCACGGAAAGCTTCACCACGTGCAGTTTAGCGGTATTGGCGTTTTTGACATTCATACGTTAGCCCGAAAAATTCGTCCCCCCAAGCTTGGGGGGACGAATTTTTCGGATCAGACGGCCAAACTCCCTCTTGCCCCAGGTAAAAATTTTTGCGGCAAAAATTTTTAAAAGTCAGTCTGCTATTCTAACTTAATGCAGGTCACCGGACAATTGGTGGCCGCCGTTGTGCAGGCCTCTTCTTTGCCGGCGGGAACGGAATCGCCTATCACCACGGCTTTTTCGTCTTTCTGTTCGAACACTTCAGGGCAGTCGCTGGCGCAAAGCCCGCAGCCTATGCACGCTTCGGCATCGATAACAGCTTTCATTTTTACCTCCGGTTCAGGAACCGCTAAATTTTTCACCTGTCTAAATTATACCTAAAATTGTAACTGCTCAGCTTCCGTATACGGTTGATCTTGATTTTAACCGCAAAGAACGCAAAGCAAACGCAAAGGACACAGAGTGAATCTGTTTGGAGAGATTACAGCGATAAATTGAAGAGATTACACTATAAGAGAGTTTACGTTAACGGCTTGCCCGCCAAACGGCGGGTCCGCCTCAGGCGGATAACCTTTGCGTTCTTAGCGTAAACCCTTTGCGTTCTTGGCGGTTTCCTCCGAAGCAGTAAAGGTGAGACTTAAAATTAAAGAGGTCAGAAATCAGAAGTAAGAGGCAGGAGGTAAGGAAGCATACTTCTATCACTGACCTCTGCCTGTTTAGTTATTGATCCGTTGCTGCGTTTTTTTGTCAAAGACATGCATATTCCGGTAATTGAACCTGACGGACACCTTGCTGCCCGGGCTTTGGTTGAAGAAGGCCTCCACGGTGGCCAGGACCCGGTTTTCGCCCGCTTTGATATAGAGGTTTTCCCTGTGGCCCAGCAATTCGCTGACTTCCAGGACGCCCTCTATCTTTTCGGAGCAGTTCTCCCTGGTCCCGGAACCGACCAGCACATCGTCGGGCCTGATTCCCAGCACCACCTCCCGCCCGGCGTTCCTGGCGCCGTCCGCCAGAAGGAACGGGGGAATGTACAGGGTAAGGGAGTCATTTTTTAAAAACAGCTTTTCGCCTTCCGCGGACAGCTTGCCGTGCAGAAAATTCATGGTTGGGCTGCCGATAAAGCCCGCGACGAAAAGATTATCGGGCTTGCGGTAAACTTCTATGGGCGTCCCTGTCTGCTGGATGATCCCGTGGTTCATCACCACTATCCTGCCGGCGAGCGTCATGGCCTCCACCTGGTCATGGGTGACATAGATGATAGTGGCGTTCAGGCGCTGATAGAGCTTGGCTATCTCGACGCGCATCTCTTCCCTGAGCTTGGCGTCCAGATTCGAAAGCGGCTCGTCGAAAAGAAAAACCTTCGGCTTTCTGACTATCGCGCGGCCTATGGCTACGCGCTGGCGCTGACCGCCGGAAAGCTGCTTGGGCATCCGTTTGAGGAGTTTCGTCAGCTGCAGTATGGCCGCCGCCTCATGCACCCTGGCGGAGATCTCGCGCTTGTCCATCTTCATCAGGCGCAGCGCGAAGCTCATGTTCTCTTCCACGGTCATATGGGGGTAAAGGGCGTAATCCTGGAAAACCATGGCTATCTGGCGTTTGCTGGGGTGTATGTTGTTGACGAGGATATTATCTATGTGGATATCGCCGGCCGTTATTTCTTCAAGGCCGGCAAGCATCCGCAGCAGAGTCGTCTTGCCGCAGCCCGAAGGTCCGACTATCACCACGAATTCATGGTCTTTTATTTCCACGCTCACGCCGTTCAGAATCACGTTTTCGTTGAATTTTTTTGTGACCTTTAAAAATTTGACGTCAGCCATAAAAGAACTCCTTTGTTATGCTGGGCGGCTTGACTGCCAGGCGGCTAGACGGCTTGGCAGCCATAAGGTCTGCAAACCTTAAAAAGCCGTCTAGCTGTCCAGCTGCCCAGCCGCCAAGCAGCCGTTTTTGCATTATCCTTTAACGCTGCCCAGCGTCAGCCCCGACAGCAGCCATTTGGACGAATATAAAAACACCATCAGCACCGGCACGGTCACCAGCATGGAGCCGGCGGCGAACATGCCCCATTGCGTTATATACTGGCCCTGCAGCTCAAAAAGTCCCAGGGTCCAGGTGTACTGCTTGGCGCTGAAAAGCACCACCCGGGCCACCAGATATTCGTTCCAGGCGGTGGTAAAATTGAACAGGAAAGCTATGCTCAGGGCCGGGGTGGAAAGCGGCAGGATGATGCGGTAGAACGCCCCTATCTGGCTGGTTCCGTCCACCAGCGCGGCCTCCTCGAGCGAGCGGGGGATGGTATCGTAATAGCCTTTGAGTATCCAGATGCTGAACGGCAAAGAAGACACCGAATACGCGATTATCATGCCGAGGTAGGTATTCATCAGGCCCAGCTTCATTATCATCAGGAAAAGGGGCAGTATCAGCATGCCGGCCGGTATCATCTGCGTGGAGAGCAGGAGTATCATCCCGGACTTTTTGCCCGGGAACTTGAACCGCGAGAACGCGTAGGCGGCGGTGGAGGCCAGGCTTACCCCGATAAAGGACGTGACGACGGTTATTATAAGCGAATTCCAGAGCCAGCGCAGGAACATCGTGTCTTTTAACAGCCTCAGATACGCGGCGAAATCGGCCCCTGACGGGATAAGCGACAGGTCGGTGGAGATCACCCTGTCACCCGGCCTGATAGAGATAGACAAGATGCGCAAAAGCGGATAAACGCAGACCACCACGACGGTGATAATGACCGCGTGGATCAGCAGGTATTTCAAAAGTTTCTTTCTTCTGTAAACCGCGGCTTCTTTGTTCATAATTTATAAGTTTTTGCCATACACTAACCACTAGCCACTATTCACTATCCACTGCTGTTACCGTTCGTCCTTCGCCGCGTCGAAAGTCTTCAGATAGAACACCGAAATGAAGAATAAAATGGCGAATATCACTATGGCGAAAGCCGCTGAATAACTGTACCGGTTATAGGTAAAAGCCGCTTTATACAAGGCCGAAACCAGAATATCCGCCCGCTCGGTGCCCCCGGACTGCCCGGTCACCAGGTAAATAACGTTGATGTTGTTGAATGTCCAGACCGTGCCCAGCGTCACCGCGGGCATCAGCACCGGCCTGATAAGCGGTACGGTTATATAGCGCAATTTCTGAAAATAAGAGGCGCCGTCTATATCGGCGGCATCGTAATAGGAGGAGGATATTGATTGCAGGCCGCCGAGTATTACCACCATCATGAACGGTATGCCAAGCCAGATGTTTATCAGCGTGCAGGTAGCAAGCGGATGATCGCTCAGCCACTGAACGGGACCAAACCCCATCGCGGCCAGAGCGGGGAAAGCTACGGCGAGTTTACCCAGCATGATATTAACGAACCCGTACTGTGAGTGAAATTCTCCGCGCATGGCCAGCACGGCCACGACCTGCGGCATTGCCCATGGTATCACCAAAAGCGTCCGGTAAATACCCTTGAACCTTATATTATTGTTCAACAGCAGGGCCAGGGCGAAACCGCCGGTCACATGGAAGAACACGTTTATAAAGGTCCACCAGACCGTGCGCAAAAGAAGAGCCCAGAAAGACACTTCCGACAGGGGGGAGGTGGTGAAGACGTTTATATACTGCTGGATGCCGACGAAGGGCAGATGGCCGGTATTCTTCCAGGCCATAATGGTGGTCAGTTTCAGGTCGTGGAAGGAAAGATAGATCTGAAAAACGAATGGATAAACCAAAAGCAGCGCCAGGCCCACGAAGGCGGGGGCAAGCAGCATGTAAGGGAGGGAGAACCGGCCCTTTATAATATGTTTGAAAAACAGATTTATGATAACCTGCGTTATAAAGAACCAGGCCCAGAGCTCGCCGCTGCCGGCGCCCTGGACAAGGCCGACATAGCGGCACAGAAGAACCGCGGCAAGCGGGAAAAAAACCGCCGAAACGGCCATAAACCATTTTCTGTCGTGTAATTTGAAGTGATAATAGAAATAGCCTTCTATGGCCGCTATGCCGGCGGCCACTATCAGGACGAACCACAGCACTTCGTATATAGAATAAAGGATATCCATATAAAAAAAGCAGATAGTTGCTCCTGAAAAAGTCGCAACTAATGATTACAGTGATAACAGAAACGATTACAGTAATGAGAAAGAGATGACGGTGATAGTAAGGAATATCAGATTACCGAATTATTGCCGTATCACTGTAATCGTGTTGGTTTATCACTGTAATCTCTTTATTTAAAATCACCGTAATCATAGTTAGTCCTTAAGTTTTTCAGGACTAACTAGCTAGTAGTGTGTAGGTAGTAGATAGGGGAATGCGGAGTTGAGGTTCTTAAATATCTGTTCCCCACCTACTACCTACTATCTACAACCTACTTCAGCGATTCATCTCCGCGATCCTGGAGTCGGCGTTCTCCTGCATTTTGCGCGTGGCGTCCTCAACGCTCAGTTTCCTTGACATGGCCAGGCCCAGGTAATTGCGGGCCGAATCCCAAACCGCGCGCATTTCGGTGGCCATGGACATGGGCCTGCCTTTGGAGATCTCATCCATGGACACCCTGGACACCTCCGTAGCCGTTATTTCCGGCGCTTTGGAGGCCTCGGTCAGAGCCGGCAGGCGCTGAAGCTCCTTGAACTGTCTTATCTGGTTTTCCCGGTTGGTGTAAAATTCCATAAGCCGCTTTATCAGCTCAAGTTTCCCGGGTTTCACGCCGGAGCTGACCATGAAATACTTTCCGCTTACCATGGGCGAGGGATAGAGGCCGGTCTTTGAGAGTTTTGGAATGAGGGCCAGACCGAAATTTGTTTTAAAATGCTGCTGATAGCCGGACAGCGCCCAATCTCCGTTTATTATAAAAGCGGTCTTGCCTTCCTTAAAAAGCGAGTCCATGCAGTTATAATCGCATTCCGGCGGCACGTATTTTTTGGCGTATTTAAGGTCCAGGTAGAAATTTATGGCCGAACGCATGGCCGGGGTATCCAGCGTGGGGGTCTTATTGTCAATGGGCCAGCCGCCGAAAGCGCCGAGCCAGGGCGCGAGCCAGAAGGGTTCGCCCAGGTCGAAGGCCATGCAGAAATCAAGTTTATACTTAGGCGCCTCCCTGGCGCAGAAATTAAAAAGTTCGTCGGTATCTTTCGGCGGGGATTTGACGAATTTTTTATTATAAAAAAACATCAGGTGGTTGCCGTTCGAGACCGGCACGCCCCAGACATGGCCGTCCAGGCTTATGGCCTGGACCACGGCCTTGTTGTACCTGGACATGTCCATTAACCCGTCCACGTGGCTGATGAAACCGGAAACGGCGTAAAGCCCGGCTGTGTCCGAAGGCCCCATCAGCAGGTCCGGCGGAACGCCGGCCAGCGACGCAGCCTGGAACTGAGAGCGCAGATCTTCGGTCTGGTAATGGGTCCGGGTTATTTCCAGGCCCGCGTTTTCCGGAAGTTTTTTGAAGGCGTCGAGAACGGAATCTATATAGGGGGCTACCTGGGCGTCTTCCTGCTCCCACAGGACTATGGAAGCGGCATCGGAAAGCGGCTTCGGCCGCGAGCAGGCGGACAGAAGCAAGAGGAGAGCGAATAGCGAATAGCGAATAGCGAATAGCGGTGGAAACTTTGGCCAAACCCTTGATTTTCCCATACTCTTGGTTTTTGCCGTAATTCGTAACTGTTCAGGTTATCAGGTTCAAGGTTCAGGGTTTAAGGTTCAGGGTTCAGGGTTATTTTTTCATAATCTTTTTATGTTCCCTGATTTTCAACCGTTGAACCGCTGAACTGTGAACCTGGAACCTGGGCAGTTACCTAATCTTTTGAAATGTTCGTTATCGCCGCGAGCAGCGCAACAAGGACGGAAAGCTTCAGCGCCGTCCACCAGGAGATCTTAGCGGCCACGTGTCCCGCGGCTACCGCTCCGGGCAATAATTCCGGGATAGTCCACATCCAGAACCATTTTATAAGGAAAACACCCAGAACGAATATGCCCATTACCCAAACCACGATCGCGGGGATACCCAGCAGCAGCATCTTGCGCAATTTCATTACAAAAATTCTAACAAATAAGACCGGCGCGAATAAAGGCATTTTTAAGTATAATAAGCATAGCGGGAAACGAGAAGGAGGGAAAGAACCATATGAAAAAATTGCTTATTGCAGGGATACTGGCGGCGGTTTCGGGCTATGTTTATGCCCAGGCCCCGGCCGTCGAAACTAAAGCGGCCCCGGCTCCGGCCTCCGGCATAAAAGTGGAAAAAATAGTCACCGCAGCGTCGGTGGAGAACAAAGAGCCGGTCGACGAGACCTCGGCCTTTGACAAAGACACGGTAAAGGTCTATACCTGGACAAAAATCACCGCCGCGGCCACTCCGGCAAAGATATGGCACGTTTACTATTTTAATGAAAAAAAAGCGGCCGAAGTGGAGCTTCAGATCGGCGGCAGCCCCTGGAGAGTCTGGAGCGCCAAGAACGTCCGCCCCGGCAATTGGAAAGTGGAAGTCACCGATGAGAACGGCGCGGTTCTGGCCGCGGCCGTATTCACCGTGACCGAAAACCCAAAGGCCGAAGCGCCGACGACTCCGTAATCCGGAAACCAAAAGTCAAGGCCTGCTCTCTATTGCGGATTTATCCGGAAGGTTTAAAGTGGTGCTTGCGTTAAGGGTGCGCATATACATGAATCCGCCGCATTGTTTATCCAGCCCGGCGAGTTCATGGATCAGGGAAAAAATCCCGCCGGAGACGCTTTCCTCCACGACGCACGTTACGATTTCGATCTCTGTCTGCACCGGGTCTCCCTTTCGATCGACGGGCCCTCCCGGAAAGGAGCCCCGGGCATGCTGAAGGTCCACCATTTTAAGCCCCCGCGAAAAAAGGCTCTCCACAAGCGGCATCCCTTTTCCGGGAAATGTATTCAGAACGATCGCTTTATGCCCCGCGCCGGCCTTCATCGCTCCCCCTGCGCCCCGCCCCCGTGCGAAGAGCCCGGGCTTTTTCCCCGGCCCGCCCCGGCCTGAAGCTTCTCCAGGAGGGCCTGCGGAATATACGTAGCCGCCTTATCCAGCGGGGCCGAGTAAATAAACCCCATGCCCGGAGTATCCAGTTTCCCGGCCAGGAACATTTTCTCGAAGACATAGTCCACCTGGTCCGTGGCGACGACGATATTGATAACTTCCTTCTCCACCTCGACCGCTACGCCGAGGACCCCGAGCCGCTCCCGGACGCCGGTCCCGCGGGCGAAGTACACCGTCGCGCCCTGCGCTCCGGCGTCCCGGGCGGCCTTGACGATCGCGTCCGCCACGCCCCGCTGCACAATGCAGGTGATCAGAGACACATCAGTAAGAACCGTTAGATTACGGCGACTCATAGTATAACCTCCTGGGCGCCGGCCTGCTGCTCAGACGGATTTTGGGCCGTTTTTTCCGCTTTCCGCTGAACGTACGCTCCGCAGGACAGAACCGCAAGTATCGGAAAAAGCGAGGCCGCCGCAATAATTCCAAAACCTTCTATCGCGCCTACGGCGTTCCCGAAACCGAGCCCCATGGCCAGGACCAGCGGAACGGTGACCGGGCCGGTCGTCACTCCGGCGCTGTCCCAGGCTATGTTCACGAACTCTTCCGAATTCATGTAAGTCAGCGCCACGGCCGCGCCGTAGCCCGGGATCAGGATATATGTGAGCGGGATCGTATAGATGATCTTGGCGACGCCGGCCGCGATCCCGAAGCCCACGCCGATCGCGACGGAATACATCAGCAGCGATTTTTTGAAAGCCCCGTTGGTTAAATTCTCGACGGTAAGGCCCAGCGCGTTCAGCGCCGGTTCCGCCAGTGTGGCCCCGAAGCCGAGGGCCCACGCGAAGGCGACCGCGATTGAAATCCCCAGAACCGCTCCGTAAAGCGGCGATCCCGCGATTTTTTCTATCTGGGTAAACGCGCCCGGGACCAGGCCGCCCGATTGGCCCCCAAGCTTGGCCAGTCCATAGGTGAGCCCCAGATTAAAAACGACCATGCCTATTACCGCCAATCCGATCCCGTACCGGACAGTTCCGGCGTCCCTCATTTTCTCCTTTAAAACAAAAGCTAAAACCCCTAGAAGGAATATTACGAGGGGGACTATAGCTCTGACGCCCGTTACTATTTCCGCCCCGGGGGTCGTATTATACCATTGAACCGGCATGTTCGCCGCTGCTGTTTTAGCGGCCCGGGCGGCTTCCAGGATGTCGGCCGGAGAAACCGTGCACGACAGGATAAACGCGAGGATCAGCACTCCCAGGATCGGGAACAGGGAGGCCAGCGTCACGATCCCGAAGCCGGAGAGAGAGGAATCCCCCTTGCCGACCGCCGACGCGACGCCTATTCCAAGCGCAAGGACGAGCGGCACGGTCACGGGTCCGGTTGTCACGCCGCCGCAATCCCAGGCAAGGCCTATAATCTTATGCAACTCGGGATGCGCCTGGGCCGCCGCGCTGATGAGCAGCGTAGGGATGAGGCTATAGTAGATCATGGGTTTAAGGCTCCAGCCGTAAATGAAACGCAGAGTCCCCAATACGGCGGCAAGTCCGACCCCGGCGCCGACCACCAGGACCAAATACCCGGAATAGGTCGTCAGCAGGCTGAACAGATAGGGGGCTTTTGCCGGATCCACGGTGCTGCCCGCGATCTGCAGGGCGCCGATCGCAGGCTCCGCGAACGTCACGCCCACGCCGAGCAGGAACGCGATCGTCAGAACCACGGGCAGGGATGTTTTTTTGGGCAGTGTGTTTCCGATAGTTTCCCCAAAGGGCATCAGGCCGAGCTTTAAGCCCTCCATGAACAGCATAAGGCCGATCATGACCGCCAGCAGGCCGCCGCCGACTATGGCGGCGTCAGACACCTTCTGGTTCAACACGAAATACTGAAACAGCCCCAAATAGACCGCCAGCGGCACGACCGCCTTGGCCTGCTCGATGAATCTGACGCTCACGTAAGGAGTTAAAAGCCGGTATACGTCCATGGCCTGGAGCTTAAGTTTAGGAGGCTGATACGGCTGCTGCCTGCCCTGCGCGTCAACCGCAAGTTTGGGCGTGAGATTCTTATAGCTGATCTCGCTATGATTGATCGCGATCTCCCTGATATAGTCGCCGTACCGGATTTGTGTTTCCATATTGCCCCTGAATCGCCGCGGTGCGGGAACCTTCAAAAATCTTCCCCGCTCTTATGCCCTTAAACCTGTAATCGGAAGCATAACGCTTACTATTGTAATTTAACCCGCGGAAACCGATCCGCCCTTTGGCGAAATGCCTTTTTACACACGCAAGGTAATACAATACAATATAATGCAATATAACCGCAAAAAGGGCGGCCGGGAGGGCAGTCAGGCGGGTTTTCCAGCGAAAGCGAAAGGCGAAAGCACGCGAAAGGGTCTTGATTTTCAGCATTTTATGAGAGGTTGAAGGTATTGGTTTTATGGCATTGCCAAAAACCTTATTAGACTGACTCTCCGGCCGTCTTTTTGGTATTATAGCCTTTATGTTTCCCGCAGAGTTAACGCCGCACCTTCGTCTTACGGATATAACGGCGCGGGACATTTCATCGGAGGAATAAAATATGCTGCAAGGCCGCTGGGAAGAGGAGATACAATATGCGGTTCTGAATAATTATTTTGTCGAGGTGGAAAAAATCCCCCGGAATAAAATCCATCGCGAGTTTTCAATTGAAACAAGAGAATTAGACCAGGGCAGGATAAAGGTGAAAATTTCCGCCGATTTTATCATAGACCGCGGGAACTATTATGAGCTGATAGAGTGTACGGGTTGGAATCATCCTGCTTTTAACATCGGCCCTGCGCTGGGGCAGGCCCTGGTTTACGGACAGCTGATGGAAATGAATAAAAATTATCCGGCCGGCACGGAAAAACCCGTAAAACTGGGGCTATGCTTTGTTGATGAATTTAAAAGCGAATATGGCCGGTGGACGAATGCGCAGGATGAATTATTGGCCGCTTTGGCAAAATCAACCGAACAAGAGCTCAGGGTCTATTTGGTAAAACCCAGGGAGGCGGAATTTGCCGAGGAAAAATACTGGTTTGAGAGCGCGAATTATTGTGTGGACCCGCAAGTGAAAGTTTTTAAATAAGCCGCCTGGCCCGGGATGTTTGGCGCAAAACAGCACGGCGCCGTGCCCGCCGGGTTGTATTGGCGGGGGTCCGCCGGTATGTATGGCGGAAATTGTGCTTCGCACCCGCGATAACAGGCTTTATGTCTCCTGCAACCGGAAAAAACCTCATTCTCTCCGCGGCGCTGGCCTTTGCGGCCCTCGGCATTTTGCGCTATTATCTGAATTCGATGGACGCGGCCGAGGTTGTCCGCAGGCTTGCCGGCATGCGCACGGCCGTGGCGCTTTTCCGGCTTTCAAAGGGTTCCGCGCCCGTGAATTTTTACGACGTCGTCACAAGCGGCAGCCTCGAGGCGCCGCTGAAACTGAAACTTAAATGGCACGGAGCCTCGTCAAAAGTCAGGCCCGCCCCGGTCCTTCAGACTACTGACACCGGCGGCTGGGGCTATGTCAACGACCCCAAAAGCCGGGATTTCGGAACCGTTTTCATTGATTGCGCCCACAGGGACGAAAAAGGCCGCTGGTGGAGCGAGTTCTAACCCGTCCGCCTAAGGCGGACGGGAGTTTTGAGTTATGAATTATGAGTTACGAGTCAAAGAAAACTTTCCGCCAAACAACCGGCGGGAGAACTTGGATATAATCCGTGTGATTCAGACAGTAGTGGAAGTCCATAAAGGGAAGTATCGGCCGTTTGATGAGCATAGCTCTTGTTACGGCACTGCCATAGGCTTGTAAAAATAATATGAAACCACAGGCAAACACAGATGAACACAGCTACAATAGTTGCAATATAAAGGATTTGTAATTTAACTGTGTTTACCTGTGTTCATCTGTGGTTTGATTTGGCCGTCTGAAGGCCATAGGCCCTGATACGGCGCCTACGCAAGTATTGACATTTTTACTGTCTGAATCACAGAAAATAATTAAAAACATGAAAGTCACAAGAAGCGCAAAAAAAATATTCTCGATATTTTTAACCGGCTTTTGTTTTTCAATTGCCAACGCGAAACCTGTCTCTATAGATAACGCTCAAAAAGCGGCTCAAACCCAAATATCCCGTAAAAAAAATAAAACGTTAAAATCCCCACGGGGAAAATCAAACGCTTTACATGCGAACTATTCCATAAAGCGGGCAAAAGAATTAATTGATAAGGATACCAGGCGGATTTTGGCGTATGTATTGGATTTAGACCCCAAAGGCTATGCGGTAATTTCTCCCGACACGGACATTACTCCCGTTATCGCTTACTCTTTTAACAGCAATTTTGTGATGGAAGATTCGCCAAATAATATTTTGCTTCATATGGTCAGTTGGGATATGCAAAATCGCCTTAAAGCCGTTCCTCTTACTTCCGAGGACGTGAAAGATAAAAACAATGCGTTATGGGATAAATATCTGGAGGGAAAGAATTTTCTGCCGGCCGGAGCGGCAGTACTGGCGATTTATGGTCCGCTAATATCCACCACGTGGGAACAGTCTGCTCCGTATAATAATAATTGTCCGATAGACCCGGATACAAGTTTAAGAAGCGTTACGGGCTGCGCAGCGACTTCAATGGCCCAGATAGTGAATTATTTCCAATATCCAGGCGCCGTTACCTTTACCGCGGAAGACAATTATACCACCGATACAAGAGGCATAGATCTTAGCGCTCCGACGGCGAATTTTTCAAACATGAGTTATCCGGTTGCCACGGATACCGGCAAAGCGGAATTGTCTTATGCCTGCGGAGTGGCGGCCAAAATGGATTATACCAGCAGTGAATCGGGGACGTATCACATTTATTCAGCGGTCGCATTCAAGAAAAAATTCGGCTACTTTTCGGCGGATTATAAACCCTCGGGCGTTCCCGATTTTTATCCAACGCTTCAAATAAACATGAAAAACGGACAACCCGCTCAACTTGGCATTTCGGGCGCTTCCGGCGGTCATTCGATAGTTTGCGACGGTTATGATTCTTCCGCGGGAGAGTATCATTTAAATTTTGGCTGGAACGGCGCTTCGGATGCGTGGTATATTCTTCCCGATGGGTTGGTTGGATTCAATGTTGTACTCGACGCCGTTCTCAATATTAAGCCATACGGCGACGGCGGCGTGAAATTAAAAGGACTCAAAGCCTATCCGAATCCTTGTTATTTTAATTCCTCTTATCTTACCATTGCCGGCATACCCGCCGGCGCCACGGCGCCGAAAGTATATATCTACAATGTGGCGGGGGAATTGGTTAAAACGTTGAAAGAGATTTTAGATATTCCCGGAATTGTTCCCGGAAACACCGCTTACTGGGACGGGAAGAACGAGAATAACGAGAAAGTTGCGAGCGGGCTTTATATTTACCTGGTTAAAACCGGAAATTACGGCAAGGGAAGCGGCAAGGTTTATGTTTTTTGGTAATCTTATAAAAAATTGCGTTATGATGAAAGGCATAGATAAAATTATTCAGGCGGTTTTTGGCGGCTTATCCGTCTTGAACGGACAATTTTATCAAGTTTCCGCCCCTAAACTCGCTTCCGGGGAGTCCTTTGATGCGCCGCACCCGGCTGTTTTGCAGCCGCCTCGGAAGCGGCGCCCGGCTTTCGGGGTGGTATTAAAAATATTATTCTTGTTGTTTTCAATACTTTTACCGGCTGCGAAAACGCTTACGGCTTCCGTCGGCGCGGAAGCGGCGCCTTTCCTGAAAATAGACGCGGGAGCCAGAGCCGCCGCACTGGGCGGAGCTTTTACCGCGATAGCCGACGACGCTTCTTCCATTTTTTATAATCCGGCGGGCGCGGGTTTAATGAAAAACGCCGAATTGTTTCTTTCCCATAATCAATGGATAGAAGAATTAAACACCGAGCATATATCCTATGTTCATCCGGTTTCGGAAAAACTCGCATGCTTCGCGGGTTTTTCGACTCTTTTCAGTCCGGCGATGAACAGCTATGATTCCGGCGGCAATAAAACGGGTTCCTTTAACGCCGTGGACAGAATGTTCGGATTGGGAGCGTCTTCAACCGGAAAAAATATTATCAGGGCTTTTTTCATAAAAGTCATAACACAGGAAGCGTATGATGAAAAGGGAATGGCTTTTGCCGGAGATTTGGGGCTTATGAAGAATGACGAAGATTCCAGGTTCGGACTGTCGATTCAAAATCTGGGAACTAAAATGAAAATGCATGACGAAGAGTTTAAACTGCCGCTGACATATAAAGCCGGCTGGGCGTATAGATTTATGCATAAATACTGGTTTGCCGGAGAAGTCGCCGGCGGAGAAGCGGTTTCCGTCGCCTTCGGAGCGGAAGGAGAATTCGATTTAAGCCGAAGCGCTAAAGGTTATATTCGCTGCGGCTATAATAGCGGACGCTCGGAAAACACGGGTTCCGGGATTTCGGCGGGGCTTGGTTTCAAAGCGCTGAAATTCGCCCTTGATTACGCGTTTTCCCCTTTTGGAGATTTTGGAAGCGTTCACAGGATTACTTTCGGTTTAAGGTTCGGGGAAAACAGAGACGGCGTCTCTGCAGTAAAATACAATTCCTCCGAATTCAGGTCAAAACCCGTTGAAACCTATCAGGAGCCGGAAATTGAACAAAGCGCCTATGCTTCCTCCCCCAAAGCCGCTCAAACCGCTTTGGCGGCTTCGGAACCCGGAACCTATGACGCTTACATGGAATACGCGGAAGATTATCTCAGTCAAAGAGATTATGAAAACGCTTTTATTCAATACGGTAATGCCTCGAAATCCATTTCCGTGGATGATGAAAGGCAAGTGTATATTCTGGAAAGACAGGGTTTAACGCTGATAAAGAGGAAAAACTGCAAAAGAGCCAAAAGATTTTACGCCGCCGCGATCAGGATAGCGAAAAAACTCAAGGTTGCAGACAAAAATGTGGTTAACGCTTATTCGGGACTGGCATATTGCCAGGAAAAAAGCGGCAACACGGATTGGGCCGCAACCAATTACAAAAAAGCTCTTAAATTAACCGATGACGCGAACTTAAAAACGAAAATACTAAAGCGCCTTGAAAAACTTGCGGAATAACTAACCCGGAAGTTTCAGTTGAAACTTCCGGGAAGTATGAGGGATGAAGTATGAAGGATGAAAGCCTGCGGGGAAAACTCCTCTTTTTCATCCCTTCCGCCAAACAACCGGCGCCGTGCCCGCCGAGTTGTATTGGCGGGGGTCCGCCGAAGCTGTGTGGCGGAAAACGGCCGGCGGCCGTCCTACTCTTCCGGTTTTACACGCGGCGTATTGAGAGAGTCTTCATAGAGGCGTTCCAGCAGATTGGCGACGGCCGGCACCGACATATTGAAGTTTACATGGTCGTACGCCATTTTGGATATGGCATGGCAGAGCTGGGGGTTCTCGATAAGATGGATTATTGATTGGACGTACGCGTCGGCGTTGCCGGGTTCCACCAGCAGCCCGTTGCGTTCATGCACGGTGTAATCGCTCAGGCCCCGCACGCGCGGAATGACGCAGGCCACACCCGAGGCCTGGGCCTCGACAAGGGCCATTGACAATCCGTCGCGGACGGAAGTCTTCACGAATATATGCATCATGGCCATGACTTCCGGGATGTCGTTGCGCTCCCAGAGCACGTCCACTTTGTGACTGATGCCAAGCCCCCGGGCCATCTCCCTTATTTTATCGTCCCGCAAGCCCACCACCATAAAATTGGTTTCCGGCAGCGCCGCCAGGACCGTTTTGGCCACTTTGAGAAAGAACTCCTGCTCTTTAAGCGTGTGGTCCATGCTTATCACGCCGACTTTATACGGCCTTTTCAGGAACATGGCGGGCTTGATCAGCATGGCGCTTTCCCAGCGGCCGATATTTATGGCGGGCGGCACGACAAAAGTCCTGGCCGAAGCTATGACGGCTCTGCAAAAGTCATCCTGCACCGAGGGGCACGAGGCGATAAACCTCGTGACATAGGGCTCAAAAACCTTAAGCCGCTCAAGGGTCTTGGGACCGCCCAGCTTTATCTGGCTCATGAATATTCTTGTGCTGGCCGATACTTTCTTTAACAGCATGACATTAGCCGAAGCGCAGTCGTAGATATGGATTATATCGTAAAGCGACTCTTCAAAGAAGCCAAGCCTCGCCCTGATGTTTAAAGCTCTGACGGCGAGCTTGTATTTCTGCGCTTCGCCGTAGAGCTTCGTATCGTCGGGACACATCAGGATGACATTATGGCCTATCTTCTGCAGCTGGACCGACATATGCAGGGCCTGATAGGCCACTATGTCCCAGTCGCGGGAATCCAGGATATTGAGAATGTTCATAATTACTTCGTAAATATTCGGTGAACCCGTTATTTGCTCCTGTAGTGGCAAAGCTTGCTTTGCCCTTTTACGCAGAGCAAGCTCTGCAACTACATATAAGGCGACAAGAACCTACGAAAGATACACGGGTTTACCGAATATTTACATTACTTCAGTCTAAAGTCTAGAGTCTAAAGTGTAGAGATATTAAGCTGTTTACTTTAGACTCTCCACCTGTTAGATACGGTTGAATTGTGTCGCTTCGCTCCACCCTCGACTTGTGTTATTTACTCTCCACTATCTGTACAATAGTTCGCCGCGTTCAAGTTTCGCTATCTCTTTTTTAGCGTTTTCAATATAAAAAGGGTCCCGCGTCGCGCCAAGAATGCTCTTATATATTTTATAGGCTGCCGCGTGATTGCCGGCTTTTTTATTCAGGAAAGCCGCAAGCTGGCGTATCATGACGGGGCAGTCCGGCTCCTCCAGGAGCGGCGCTATAAGCTGCGCCACCTTAGCCGGATTTTTCGCCTTGCTGTAGCCGATCGCGGCCAGTATGCGCACATATTTCCATTCCTTCGGCGTATAGATAAGCGCCCAGTTCACAAGGCTTATCGCTTCCTCCGGCCTTGACAGATTAAAGGCGAGCGAGGCGGCGGCGTAAAGCCCCGCGTTCAAAAAATAAGGATCAAGCGACAAAATATGTCTTGCGTAGCCCAGGAATTGGGGATACCTGCCCTCGCCGAAATGTATGCCTTCGCAGCGGTGGCCCTTATGGTAATGCACGCCCGCTTTATGCCCGTGCGGTTCTTCGCCGATATCAAATTCCATTTCAAGCTCGGACGTGCCGTAATACTGCATCATCCGCACGAACCAGACATCGGCCGCCAGCCTTCTTAAGCCGAGCGAAAGCGCCAGGGCGTCTTCGGCGGCGCTGGCCCTGACTTCCTTTATAAGATTGGCCGGCGGGAACGGCGAACTGTAGCTTTTGAACGCCCAGGTGCCGGCGAAAAACAGCGCGCAGGCCCCAAGCGTAGGGAGAATCAGGTAAAGGTGTTTTCGCATTGTATCGTTACCACTCAGCCACAAAGTCACAAAGGCACGAAGGCAATCAGATAAGAAATCGTTTAATCCAGCCACAAAGTCACAAAGGCACGAAGGCAATCAGATAAGAAATCGTTTAATCCAGCCACAAAGTC
>JAHJSU010000237.1 GCA_018829985.1 Elusimicrobiota bacterium
CAACCTGTCTATTTCCTGATTGCTCATGGTTAGTGTTTGCTCCATAAACCTCCCGGCTATATGCCTTCAAGAGAGGTTTTAACACTTTGACCATGACATTTCTACTTTTCTGGATCATGACACTTTAACTTTTTCGCGACACTTGGTTTTAAAGAGTGGTTTTAAAGAGGGCAATACGGTAAAATAAAGTTAATATGGTTAAAACGGGTCTGACGATTGTTATTGCACTGGGTTTGTTCGCCGCGCAGGGGGTTTGCGCCGGCCGGGGGGTGCCGATACTGAAGGCCATAGACGCGAATTATAAGATGAAAAAGGACATCAGGGCCGCCGTTACGCTGACGCAGCAGAAGGCCGGGCAGGGCACCAAGATAATAGACATGGCATATTTCCGCCGCGACTCCGACGACGCTTTCCTTATAGTGATGAGCGCGCCTGAGAACGAGAAGGGCAACGGCTACCTGCGCGTCGGCGACAATTTCTGGATGTACCGTAAGAACACCCGGACCTTCCAGCATGTAAACCGGGACGAGAGCATAGGCGGCTCCGACGCGCACGGGGACGATTTCGAGACCAGAAAGCTGGACGAGCTTTACGGGCCGGTCACGGATTCTTCCGGCGCCGAGAAATTTTCGGAGGAGATGCTGGGCAAGGTGCCGGTCCATAAATTCGAGCTCAAGGCCAAGGTCAACGACGTGGACTACCCCGGGCAGATCTTCTGGACGCGCCGGGACAATAACCTGCTTCTGAAACAGGCGTCCTATTCGCTTTCCGGCACGCTTATGCAGACCGCCTATTTCCTTAAATTCACCGAGATAGAGGGGCGCTACGTGCCGGTGAAGCAGCTGTTCATAGACGAGTTCGAAAAAGGCAACAAGACCATAGTGGAAATAGCCAATATCGTCCCGGGCAGGCTGGACGACAGCATTTTCACAAAGGCGCACCTGGAGAATCTCAGCAAATAGCCCGGAGCGGGCTGGTTACAAGTCACCAGTCACAGGTCACAAGCCGGAAGACGCAGGCAGCAATAAGGCTGTTTAAAATCGCCTGGGATTTTTAGTGTTTTTCGGGATAATTTATGAGAAAATTTTTCTTGATTGCCGTGCTGGGTTTTGTACTGCGCCCCGCTTTCTCTTTCGCCGAAGATGCCGCTTCCGAGCTTGAAATGTTCTCAAGCTCGGAAGTAGCGACCCAGGTGGCGGCTGCCGCGCCCGCGGCGGAGGAAAAGAAGACCGTGGGCTTTTCCGGCGAGGCGTTAAGCGTGCTGGAGGATATTGTTTACAGCAGCGCTGCCGGCAATCCGTTCAACTCGTATATAGTAGGCAACCTGATGCTGGACGCGCGCCTGAAGAACGGCGTTAAGGCGTTCGCGAACATGGAGACCGGCTATTATTCCAAGACCCGGGAAACAACCTCCGCGCTGCGCGAGGCCTTTCTGGACTTCAACATAAACCGCCGCGTCTATTTCCGCACCGGCAAGCAGGTTCTGCAGTGGGGCAGGTGCTATTTATGGAACCCCACGGACCTTATAAACGCGGAGAAAAAGACCTTCGTGCGTAAGATAGGCTACCGCGACGGAGCTTACGGCGTTAAATTCCATATTCCGTTCGGTACCGACTACAATATTTACGGCTTTCTCGACACCGGCGGCGCGTCGGAAGACCGCGACCTCGGCGGCGCGTTGAAATTCGAATTTCTGACCGGCAAAACGGAGATGGCCTTCTCCGGCTGGGCCAAGCGCAACCGCCGGCCGGTCTTCGGTTACGACCTTTCAAGCCGCCTCGGCGAGGTGGACATAGCCGGGGAAGTGAGCGTGGCGCGCCGTGACAACACCCGGTTCATGCGAGAAGAAAGCGGCGTTCTTTATACCTACCTGAAAGACGACGGCTGGGTCACAAAGGCCGCCGGCAATTTCAGCAAAGGTTTCAGGCTGGGCAACTTCAACGACAGGCTTACCGTTGCCGCCGAATTCTTCTACAACCAGACCGGCTACACAAAAAGCCCGTTCAGGGACGGGGCGGTTTACGCCTTCTCCGGCCCGCTGGCTGCGCTGCTGCCGGCCGGGACGAAAAAGGAATTCCTGCTTTACAACGGCCTCTATGATCCCAATTACCTGTCCAGGTATTACGGCGCCGCTTTCATCAGCGTAACGCGCTTCATCATCACGGATATGACGCTTAATGTGAACTATATCCGCAATCTCAGCGACGATTCCGGAATGCTTTCAACCGGCGTCGCCTATAAGACGCTGAACGACTTTTCAGCCGGCTTACTTGTGAACTCGTATCTCGGCCCGCGGAACAGGGAGTACACGTTCTCAGGGGCGAAGCTGGCCGCGCAGCTTACGTTCGGCGTCGCGTTTTGACCTGGGCCTTTAGGCCTACGGTTCACTAGGCCCTTTGTCCCTTGAAAAGCCGGATAATATGAAGCATTATTTATAAAGACAGTGTCTCTGTAATCCGGGGAATATGGCCCCGGGGTATCCACGACCTGACCTTAAATCAGGTGCAGCCAGGGAAAGCATAAGTTTCTGCTTTCCTTTTTTAATTCGGAGGTGCTTTGTAATGAAAAATAACAAGAGCAATTTTATTTCCGGATCAGCGGCCTTCTTGATCCTGTTTGCCGGCCTCGCGCCGGCCTTCAGCCAGGAGACGCCGCCCATGAACGTTCAGGACCAGATAGCCAGGATCCAGGCTGCTATCAGGGAAAAAGGGGCCAAATGGACGGCCGGGGAGACTTCGCTCTCCAACCTGTCCCTGGAAGAGTGGCAGGCCCGCGTGGGATATAATTTTCAGCCGCTTGACGCGCCGCCGCTAACGGAAGACGCCGCGACGGAGATTCCGGCGAGCGTTGACTGGAGAAATTACAACGGAAATTTCGTGACCCCCGTCAGGGACCAGAAGAAATGCGGTTCCTGCTGGGCGTTCGCGCTGACCGGAGGGCTGGAATCCTATGTGCTGAGGACGGAGGACAAGCCCGGCGTGGACCTGGACCTGTCCGAGCAGATAATGGTCTCGTGCAGCGGCGTCGGCTCCTGCAGCGGCGGCTACCTGAGCGGCAGCTATCTCAAAAGAACCGGCCTGCCCCCGGAATCATATTATCCCTACACCGCCACCAACGGGAAATGCTCCACCGCCGCGGCCGGCTGGCAGAACGCGGCTTACAAAGTCGGGGCATATGCCTCAGTCTCGCAGAAGCTCGCCGCTATAAAGTCGGCCCTGGCGAACTACGGCCCTCTGCCTACCGCCCTGATGGTCTACGAAGACTTCATGCATTATAAATCCGGGATCTATTCATACACTACGGGCAAAAAACTGGGCGGACACGCCGTCCTGCTCGTGGGGTATAACGACGCGGAGCAGTATTTCATCGTGAAGAACAGCTGGAACACCAAGTGGGGAGAGGAAGGCTACTTTAATATCGCTTATTCCGAGATAAACAGCGTCGTCCGCTTCGGTTTAAGCACGATCGTCTATCAAACCAAGACCGCCAGGGACGGCGCGTCCTGGCAGGGCCGGACAGTGGAGTTGGACCCTTCTACCGTGGACGAAGTGCGCACGCAGCTGGCGCCCATGTTCCGGCCCCTGCTTCAGTGGAACCGGTAAACCCCGTTAGAGAACCTGTTCCCCGACGACTGAAGCCGGCGGCATTAACCGGCGCTCTTGAAAATCCCGGCACCTTTCAGAAGGGGCTTTCTCTAACGGGGTAAAATAAGCTGATCGTTGCATGACGGTCCGCCAGAAGCGTCCGCTAATCCAACGGACGCTCGCTGCGTTTAGCGAGCGGACCCGCCAAGTTGTATTGACGGGTTGAAAAAAGCTGTCATCCCCGTCCGCCTTAGGCGGATAAGCGGGGATCCATTGAAAAACCGGAGATTCGTGAATTTATGGATTCCCGCCAACAACCGCCCTCCTCCGCCCCCGCCAAACAGTCCGGCGGGTCCGCCGAGCTGTTTGGCGGAAAACAACCGGCGGATCCGCCTTCTGGCGGAAAACACCGGCGGGCAAGCGGGAATGACAGCTATGACCGGCCCCTACTACAAAAAAATGACGGCGGATATGAAAATGGAGTTGTCTTTATGATGGCCGGCAAATAGAGTCCTACGCCTTCACCACCCGGCGCACGGGTATGAGGGTTTTTGGCTCCGCTGCCGGGCCAGGGCCAGGAGGGGCTGCAGCCAGGGGGACTCCCGCCGGACGAACAGCCCGCTATAGGCATCCTCGTAAGCGCGGACCCACCCGGGTTTCGCGTTCATCAGATTGAAGACCGGGAATTCCCTGCTTACCAGCGCCAGTTCCGGCTTGCCTCTGTCTAGGGCGGCGTCCCAGCGGTTTACGCCCGCGATGAAATTCAACTGTTCCCGGTACACACTTTCGGAGTAGAGCGTTTCCCGGCGGCCGTCCATGGAAACCCGGATCCCGGGGCCCAAATGGTATAAGACATATTCTCCCCAATCGAAATGGACCGCCATGTCGGCATTGACTCCCGCCTCCTTCAGCAGCGAGACGGCGCCCGCGGGATAATGCGGCGGCGGCACTATCGCGATACAGCGGAAATTCTGCGAAGCCAGAACCAGCAGGACCGCGGCCCCGGCAAAATGAAGGCCGCACAGCCACGCTCTAAGTTTGGCGACAAGACCTGCGGGCCCGCCCTGCGGAAGGTACCGCTCCCAGACATCGCCGATATGCTCCCCCGCGAAGACCCAAAGCCCCAGAACAAAGAACAGGCTGTGCCGGACCGCCAGCAGGGGCAGCAATGCCGTGCCGATCCACAGGAGCGTTCCCGCCCGGCTGCGTTCCCGCCTGCTGTATATGAATCCCGCCACGGCCAGCGCCAGCAGCGCGAGATATCCCGCGCCCGGGAAAGTCTGGAGCATGAGCGGCTGCCATTCCCCTATCTCCCAGCGCGGCCAAAGCGCCGTGCGCAGCAGAAACCGCCACAGCCCGATCCCGTACGGATTTGCCAGAGTCGCCGCGACGCAAGCCAGCAGAAGCCAGGCCATCTTCGGGCGCAGTAAAGACCACAGGAACAGCATCCCTATGCCGGCCAGGAATCCGCCGTGGAGGTTGGCCCATAAGGCGAACAGGAGCGGCGCCCACCAAAGCCATCGCCGCTCCCCGTTTTCGGCGGCGTGAATGATGAACAGTGTGAGCAGGAACAGCAGCCACGAAAAGATCAAGGGGCGGATGACGTGCAGATGAGCGGCGAACGGAAGCAGACTTAAAGAAACCAGCAGTCCGGCCCGCATAACGCTCAAGCCCCGGCGGCGCAGGAAGCGGTAGCCGAGCCATAGGACTGAAAAGGCCAGGGCGGCCTTGAATGCGATTAAAACCGCGGGGCCAAGGGAAAAGACGAACGCGAAGATCGCTTCGGAGAGCCATTCATGGTTGATCCAGGTTTGGCCCGCCGTAAGATACGAGTAGAAATCGCTCCGGAGCACTTGCCCCGTCCGCCATAAATCCTGTCCGAATTTGATGTGCCCCCAGAGGTCGGGGTCGGCCTCCGTCTTAGAGCATGCATACGCGGCCAGGCCCAGGAACAGGCAGATCAGGCTGAAGTCCCACCGCTCCGGCGGCCGGTCCGGACCGTTCTTCGCGGCGCCGTTTCTAAAAAAAAGCATAAGTTATAATATACAAAAAAGAGCGGGAAAGGAACCCTTGCCTCCATGCGCCCCCATTTGCTAAAAAATATCAAGGGCCACTAAATGGTTAAATTGTTTTTTACGGTTCTTATGTTCATTTTGCCCGCGCCGGCCTCCGCGGCCAGCACGGACACCGTCCTTGCTCCCGCTCCCGTTTCGCAGCCGCGGGGGAACCCGATAACGATCTTCGGCAATCCCGCCGTGATCAAGAACCAGCAGAAGGAAAATCCCGCCGGGCTCAGGCAGGAGGTTCCGGCGGAATTCAAAAAGGCGGAGGGGCCCAAACCCGTAAAAAAGAAAAAAAAGCGCTTGCCCGCACAGCCCGAAAAGAAGAAACCGACGAAAAAGCCGCCGAAGAGAAAACTGGTGCCGGTGTCGTTTTATGACAGATGGGAGCCTTACCGCACGTCAGACTGCCAGTGGGTGCTCGGGAAGATCTTCGAGCCTGTCTACGATTTCGGACCCGTGCGGGGCCTGGACCTTACCTGGAAGCCCGAACCGCCGCCAAAACCCCTAAGGATCATGTACCGCCGCAGACAATAAAACTCTGGTCTTCCGGATAAATAAACCGGGCGGGGCCTGTTAGGCTCCGCCCGGTTTTACTATTCGCTATTTGCTTCCCCTACACCAGGCCCTGGTCCAGCATCGCGTTCGCAACCTTCAGGAAGCCCGCGATATTGGCGCCGTTAACGTAATTGCCCGGCGTGCCGTACTCCTTCGCCGCATTAACGCATGAGCTGTGAATGTTCTTCATGATCTCATGAAGCCGGGTGTCCACTTCCTCCCTGCTCCAGCTCAGGCGCATGCTGTTCTGGCTCATCTCAAGACCGGAAGTGGCGACGCCGCCCGCGTTGGAAGCCTTGCCCGGGGCGAACAAGATCCCCGCGTGCTGGAAAATCTCAACAGCCCCGGGCGTGCACGGCATATTCGCGCCCTCGGTCACGCAGATGACGCCGTTCTTCAGCAGCGCTTTCGCGTCCTCTTCGTTCAGCTCGTTCTGCGTAGCGCAGGGCAGAGCGACATCAACCTTCACTTCCCAGGGCCGCTTGCCCGCGCGGAACTCGGCGCCCTTAAACTTCTCCGCGTAAGGGGCCACGATGTCCTGGCCGGAAGCGCGCAACTTGAGCATGTATTCCCACTTTTCGCCCTTCACGCCGTCCTTGTCGTAAATGTAACCGTCCGGGCCGGAGATCGTTACAACCTTGCCGCCCAGATCATTGACCTTCTGCACCGCGCCCCAGGCCACATTGCCGAAGCCCGAGACCGCCACGACCTTGCCTTTCATGTCGGCGCCTTTTGTGTTCAGCTGCTCCCGGCAGAAATACACCACGCCGAAGCCCGTCGCCTCGGGCCGTACCAGCGAGCCGCCCCAGCCGAGGCCCTTGCCGGTCAGCACGCCGGTGAATTCGTTCTTCAGGCGCTTGTACTGGCCGAACAGGTAGCCTATCTCGCGGCCGCCGACGCCGATGTCGCCCGCCGGCACGTCGGTGTCGGGGCCGATATGGCGGAAAAGCTCGGTCATGAAGCTCTGGCAGAAGCGCATCACTTCGCTGTCGCTCTTGCCTTTCGGGTCGAAATCGGAACCGCCCTTGCCGCCGCCCATCGGCAGCGTAGTCAGCGAGTTCTTGAAGATCTGCTCGAAGCCCAGGAACTTCAGGATGCTGAGGTTCACCGAGGGATGGAAGCGCAGACCGCCCTTGTACGGGCCGAGGGCGCTGTTGAATTCCACGCGGAAACCGCGGTTTATGTGGTACTCGCCCTTGTCATCCTGCCACGGCACGCGGAAAGTGACCGCACGCTCCGGCTCCACTATCCTTTCGAGTATCTTCGCCTTTCTGTACTCGGGATGCCTCTCAAGCACGGGCGCTATGGATACGACCACTTCGCGCACGGCCTGGTGGAACTCTTTCTCGCCATAATTCTTTTGCGTGACCTGGGCCATGAACTCTTCGACATAAGAAGAGATATCGCTGACTTTAGCCGGTGTCGCTGTTTTTGACATTTTTTCCTCCTGGTGTGTTCAAAGGTTTACGGTTTATCCCGCCGGAAACGGGCCGCCCCCGGGGCGCGTCAAATCATTTTATTTTCAGGAACTGACGCTTTCTATTCCCGCCAATTACGGCGGGGTGAGTAACCGCAGCCTTTAAATCAGTAAATAATCGGCTTTCCCCGGTTACTTTTGATAATACAAATCTACTCTTGATAATACAAGTCTGGAGGTCCATCAGGGTTGACAGGCGCGCCGCAATACACCCGGACCGCGAGCTTTTGTATAATATACCCGATGCCGACGCCAACACCTCATATCGCGGATTACGAAACCGAATTCGGCGGATTTGAAAAACTGATGCCGTACAGGATAAAGAACATCCTGATGGTGGCCTCCTTTTACGACTCGTTCCTGCTGGCCGACGACGAACGCCTGAACGAGGCGCTGTTCAGCGAACTGCTGGACACGACCGTCCGCGCCGCTCCCAGGATAGCCCGCGTCTCCACCGCTGAAAAAGCCCTTGAGCGCCTGGGCAGGCAGCAGTTCGACCTGGTCATAGCCATGATACAGCTGGGCGACACCGATATGGACCGTTTCGTGTCGGACCTTAAAAAAATATCCCCGGGGCTGCCTGTAGTGCTTTTATCGTTCAACATGCAGGACGTCCTTAATATCTCCGAACCGACCAGGGACCTGGCCGACGGCGTATTCCTATGGCACGGCGACACCAGGATCTTCTCCGCCATCATCAGCCTGATCGAAGACGAGAGGAATTTTGAGCATGATTCCAAAGTGGGGGTCCAGGCGGTGCTGCTGGTGGAGGACAACATAAAGTTCTACTCCTCCTACCTGCCGATCATTTATTCCGAGCTGATGAAACAGACGCAGATAGTCATGGCGGAAGAATTAAATCCCTCTAAAAAGATGCTGCGGCTGAAAGCCAGGCCGAAAATCCTTTTCTGCAACAACTTCGACAAGGCCTGGGAGATCTACGCAAAATACAAGTCCAATCTTCTGGGCGTCATCAGCGACATAGAGTATCCGATCGCGGGGAAAAACGAGCCTGAGGCCGGACTGATGCTGATCAGGAAGATAAAAGAAGAGCTTCCGGATATGCCGGTGCTGCTGCAGTCGTTCAACAGCCGGTTCGCGGCGGGGGCGCAAAGCCTCGGCGCCTCTTTCATGAACAAGTCCGCGCCGGACCTTTCCAGGCAGTTGCGCAGCTTCATAATAAGATATTTCGGTTTCGGCGATTTCATTTTTTCGGACAAGAACGGCTTTGAGATAGCGCGGGCCTCCGACCTTCACACGATGCTTGAACTCCTTAAAACCGTGCCCGTAGATTCCATACTGTATCACGCCGGCCGCAATCACTTTTCCAAGTGGCTGTTCGCCCGCACGGAATTTGAAACCGCCTACCATATCCGCCCGAAGAAGATCTCGGAGTTCAAGGACATGGAGGGCCTCAGGAAATACCTGATAGAAACGCTTTACCAGTTCATCTATAAAACCCAGCTCGGCACGGTCTTAAAATTCGACCGCAGGCTTTTTGACAACGTCACGCCTTTCGTAAAGATCGGCTCAGGCGGAATAGGCGGCAAGGCCCGGGGGCTGGCCTTCGTGGATTTCCTTTTCAGCAAAAGCGACATCTCCGGGCGCTTTGCCGGGGTATCCGTGATCGTGCCCAACACCATAGTGATAGCCACCGACGTCTTTGATTTTTTTATGGAGCAGAACGACCTGGACGCGGTCATAAACGACAATTATCCGAACGAACGCATAGCCGATATTTTCCAGAAATCAAAACTGCCTGATTATGTCGTAAAAGACCTCCAGGTCATAGTGGAAAAGCTGGACGGGCCGCTGGTGGCGCGCTCCTCTTCGCTTCTGGAAGATTCAAGGACCCAGCCTTTCGCCGGGATTTATAAGACCTACATGCTGGCCAACAATCATCCCGATCCCGCCATAAGGCTTCAGGAGCTTGAGAAAGCGGTGAAATTCATATATGCCTCCACTTTTTCGAACGAGGCCAAAGCCTACCGCAAACTCACGCCCCAGCTTCCGGACGAAGAAAAACTGGCGGTGATCATACAAAAAGTGGTGGGCAGGCCCTACGCCGGAGGCGCAAGATTCTACCCGCTGTTCGCCGGCGTATTGCAGTCTTACAATTATTATCCGGTGCCGCCGCTTTCAAGCGAGGACCCGATAGTCCATATCGCCGTAGGTCTCGGCAAGACCATTATGGAAGGCCATAACGCGCTCAGGTTTTCCCCGAACCACCCGCATAACCTCCACCAGTTTGCCGCCATAAGCGATTTCTTCAACAATTCTCAGAAGACCTTCATGGCCCTGGACGTCTCCCGGAAAGAATTGCGCCCGTTCACCTACGCGCGCGAACCGGACATAGTGAGCGTAGAAAAAGAGGCGGCCGAGGAAGACGGCGCCCTGGAACTTGTGGCTTCCTCATATTCGTCTGAAAACGACATGATGTACGACAATATAGCGAACCCCGGCGCAAGGCTTATTACTTTCGCGCCCATTCTGAAAAACGGAATAATTCCGCTGTCCGAAATACTCTCAAGCCTCTCAAAGCTCGGCCAGGACGCCATGGGCGCCAACATAGAAATGGAGTTTGCGGCCGTTTATGATCCGGACAAAAGAACGACGGAATTCAACGTGCTGCAGATACGCCCCATGGTTTCAAGAAGCGTGGTGAAAAAAGTGCATTTCAGGGACGTCCAGGAGGCCAATATAGTGTGTTCCAGCGATTCCGCGCTGGGCAACGGCTATATACACGGCATCTTTGACTTTATATATGTGAAACCGGAAAATTTCGACCGCATGAAGACCCATGAGATAGCCGGCCAGATAGGCGAGTTGAACCAGCGGCTTAAAGCCGAAAACAGGAGCTATATACTGATCGGACCGGGCCGCTGGGGCTCAAGCGACCCGAGGCTCGGCATACCGGTAAAGTGGAACCATATCGCGAACTCAAAAGTCATCATAGAAGCCGGCTACGAGGATATTATCGTGGATCCGTCTTACGGGACGCACTTCTTTCACAATGTCACCTCGCTCGGCATAGGTTATTTCACCATCAACAACAATAACCGGGACGGGGGTATAAACTGGGATTGGATCAAAAGCCAGAAGGTTGTTTCAGACCTCCCCTGCGTGCGCCACGTAAGGCTGGCGACCCCGCTGGATATCCGCATAGACGGCACTTCCGGCAAAGGCATAATAGCGCACACGTAGAAAATTAAAGATTAGAAATCAAAGATTACCCTATCAAATATCAAAAACCGTTTGCTTGACAAATTGCTGCATTATATATATCCTAAAGATAATATAGCGCAGCGCTTCACTAGCTAGATAACAGTTTTCTCATTAAAGTGAGCCGGAACTGCTCTTCAGCGGACTTCAAAATGACCGTCTCCGCACAACAAAACAACGCCGTGGTGGCCGAACTGCTGTCGCTGCACGGCAAAGACAGAAGCCATCTCATAACCGTCCTGCAGGATATCCAGCAGCATTTCGGCTACCTGCCCCGGCAAGCCGTCACACAGCTGGCACAGAGGACAGGAATATCAGCAAATGAAATTTACGGCGTGGCCACATTTTACGCGCAATTCCGCTTTATCCCGCCGGGCGAGCACATTATTCAGGTATGCCAGGGAACAGCCTGCCACGTGCGCGGCAGCTGGCAGTTGCTGCAGGAACTGCAGCAGAGGCTGGGCATAAAGCCCGGCCAGACAACGGCGGACGGCAGGTTCGACCTGCGGCGCGTGGCATGCATCGGCTGCTGCGCGCTTGCGCCCGTGGTGACCGTAGACGGCAATGTCCACGCCAGGATGACGCCAAAAGAAATCGCGCTGCTGGTCAAACAGCACTCCGGTAAAAAGGATCGCTAGGCAATGACTGCATTACAACAGGCATTTGAAACCGCGGCTCAACAATGGCGACAACTTGAAGAAAGCAAAACGCCGGTTTTTTTCGTCGGCGCAGCCACCTGCGGCAGGGCAGCCGGCGCGATTGAGGTAATCGAGCGGCTGAAAAACGAAATCAAAAAAAGAAACCTGCAGGCCCAGGTAATTGAAGTCGGCTGCCTCGGACCGTGTTCTATGGAGCCGATTCTGATAGTCCACAAGAACGGCGCGCCAAGGCTCTGCTACGGCAATGTGGACCCCGAACGGATCTCGGCGATTCTCGACAGATATGTGGCCGGCAACGACCCGTGTCCGCAATGGGCTTTGGGCAGGATGACCCAGGGACGGATTGACGGCATCGGCGATATAGCCGACCATCCGATGTTTCGCGCTCAGGTGCGGCACATCCTCAAAAGATGCGGCTTGATTGATCCCGAAAATGTCCACCATTATCTTGCCAACTCGGGATATCGCGGTTTCTTAAAGGCCTTGGAGCTCGGGCGGGACGGGACCTTCGACGAGGTCAGAAAGTCCGGTTTGCGCGGCCGCGGCGGCGCGGGCTTTCCGACCTGGCGGAAATGGCAGCTTTGCCGCCAGACCGCAAGCGACATCAAATACCTGATCTGCAACGCCGACGAGGGCGACCCCGGCGCATTCATGAACCGCTCTCTTATCGAGAGCGACCCGCATTCCGTGCTGGAAGGCATGCTGATAGCCGCTTTCAGCATCGGAGCCGGCGAAGGCTACATATATTGCCGGGCTGAATACCCGCTTGCGCTTCATCGGCTTGAAACAGCAATCTGCCAGATGCGCCGGCTGGGATTGCTTGGCAGCAATATCCAGGGGTCGGGTTTCTCGTTTGAACTGCACATCAAAAAAGGCGCCGGCGCGTTTGTGTGCGGGGAGGAAACGGCATTAATCGCCTCAATAGAAGGACGCCGCGGGATGCCGCGTCCGCGTCCGCCTTTTCCGGCCGTCAGCGGCTTGTGGGAAAAGCCGACTATCATTCAAAACGTTGAAACCCTTGCCAATCTGGCGATGATACTCGATAACGGCGCCGGCTGGTTTGTCCGGTACGGCAGCGCGTCCAGCAAGGGGACAAAAACCTTTGCGCTTGCCGGCAAAATAAACCGCACCGGGCTCATAGAGGTGCCGCTCGGCATCAGCCTCAAGGACGTAATCTACGACATCGGCGGCGGCGTCGGCGCCGGAAAAAAGCTGAAAGGCGTTCAGACGGGAGGCCCTTCCGGCGGCTGCATTCCGGCCGATAAACTTGATTTACCGGTAGACTACGAGTCGCTGACGGCATCCGGCAGCATGATGGGCTCCGGAGGAATGATAGCGCTGGACGACGACACCTGCATGGTGGACATTGCGAAATATTTTCTCTCTTTCACACAGGCGGAATCCTGCGGCAAATGCCCGCCGTGCCGCATCGGCACGCGCGCGATGCTGGAGATCCTTGAAAAAATAGCGTCCGGCCGCGGCGCGGCGGACGACATGGACAAGCTCGGGACAATGGCGCAGACAGTCAGGGACGCCTCGCTGTGCGGGCTCGGCCAGACTGCGCCGAACCCGGTACTGACCACTCTGCGTTACTTCGGCGCGGAATACGAGCAGCATATTCAAAAAAGACAGTGCCCCGCATTCGTATGCGCCGCTCTTGTCAGCTATCATATTGACGCCGAAAGATGTTCCGGCTGCACGGCATGCGTGAAGGCATGCCCGGTAGAAGCCATCCTCGGCGAAAGAAAAAAACCGCATAAAATCGACCAGTCAAAATGCATTCACTGCGGGGTATGCCTGGACACGTGTCCTGAAGCTTATGCGGCGATATACCGCTCCAGCGGCAGTTTAACCAGATATGAGCAGCGTAAATCAGGCGAAAGTAAATCCTGAACATAAGCACAAAACCCCAACGGTGAAGCTGACCATTGACGGCAGGGTTGTTGCTGCAAAAAAAGGTCAGACCGTCCTGGACTGCGCTGGTGAAAACGGCATTCTGATTCCGCATTTGTGCTCCCACCCGGTTTTGCCGCCGTTCGGGGCGTGCCGGCTGTGCCTGGTGGAGATTGAAGGCATGCGGGGCTATCCGACCTCATGCAGCACGCCGGCTGAGGAAGGCATGGTCGTGCGCACCGGCACCGAGGCTCTCAAAAACCTCCAGCGCAACATCCTTTCCCTGATTATCCTGGAACATCCCGGCGCCTGTCTCCTCTGCGAGAAACGCCAAATTTGCGATGAATTCCGCCCGGACGCCGAAAAGGCCGGAAGCGCCACCGGCTGCCATTCCTGCGGCAGCAGGGATTCATGTGAGGTCCGCCGTCTGGCTGAAAACCTGGGCATTAAAGAATTGCCGGTTGCGCCGGTCTATCTTAATCGCCCGATTGAGAAGACGCACCCCTTCATTGACCATGATCCCAACTTATGCATCCTCTGCGGCAGGTGCGTGCGCATCTGCAAGCATCAGCACAAGACCTCCGTGATTGATTTCACTGACCGCAGCAGCCGGACCCGGATTGGCAGGGCTTTTGACTGCTCGCTGATTGAAGCCGGCTGCACGTTCTGCGGCTCCTGCGTCGACGTCTGCCCCACCGGCGCGCTGGCCGAGCGTTACGCAAAGTGGCAGCCGGCGCCCGATAAAAGCGTAAAATCAACCTGCACATTCTGCGACTGGGCCTGCGAACTGGAATTCGGCATAAAACAGGACAAACTGATTTGTACGAAGTCGGCAAACGAAAATATTCCTGTCTGCGCGCTCGGGAAATTCGCCCTGGCTGAGTTTCTCAACGGCAGCGGGAGACTTCACAGCTGCTATGTCAGGACGGACGGAATTTTGCGCGAAACGGACTGGCAGGAGGCGCTGGCAGCCGTAAAAGACAGGCTTTGGAACTATCGCGGGGATAAATTCGCATTCATCTGCGACTCAACCGGCACGCTGGAGGACAGGTTTATTTTCAGGAAATTCACCCGCGACGTGATGCAGTCGCCGAACTATATCGAACTGGAAGGCGCAGACCAGGCGTTTAAACGCGCTGCCGTGCCTGCCGGCGTAAAAGCGGCATTCATATCCGGCGGCTGTATCGAAGCGGACAGCCTGTCAAAACTGGAGGTATTGATTATCCAGGACTGCTATCCGTCCGAGGCAAGCGGGCGCGCCGATGTCGTGCTGCCTGTCAGGGTGCTGGCAGAGACTGAAGGCACAATCAAGGACAGGTTCGGCCGGCACAGGCCTTTGCTCAAAGCCTGCGAACCGCCCAAGGCGGCCGGAAGCGAATGGATGATAATATGCCGGCTCGCAAAGACGTTCGGCGCGGAAGGATTTAATTACGAATTCGTCGCCGACATTACAAAGCAGCTTAACCCGCCCCCTGCGCCGCCGGAAATCCAGACCGGCCAGACACCCGGCCCGGCGCAGGACCTGAAGCAGATGCGGACGCATTTCAGGGGACACAGGATTGACGGGCATGTCGGCGGCCTCAGGGAACTGAACGCCGGCCCGGAACCGGCGCCGGTGTCAATGCCGGCGCAGACAAAAGGAACGTTTGAAATACTTGATAACCGCCGGCTTGTGCCGAATACCCATGAAATCGTTATCAGGGCTCCGCAAGTCGCCTCCAAGGCGCAGCCCGGCCAATTCGTCATCGTGATGGTTGACGAAAAGTCGGAGCGCGTGCCATACACGCTTTGCGACTGGAACATCCAGACCGGCACGATAACGATTGTCGTCCAGGAAAAGGGGCTGTCCAGCAGGAAACTCATCCTTTGCAAGCCCGGGAGCAAGCTGGCGCACGTTATCGGGCCGCTGGGTGTGCCGCTCGAAATAAAAAAATACGGAACAGTCGCCCTGGCTGCCGGCTGTTACGGCATCGCCGCCATTATACCCGTCGCCAGGGCTCTCAAAAATGCCGGCAACACTGTTTTAGCCGTCACCGAAGCGCGCACCGGCTACCTGCTCTATTATGGCGACAGGCTGCGGGAGCTTTCAGACGAGCATGTGCAGGCCGCTATTGACGGCTCTTTATCCCCAAGGGGACACGCCGTAGATGTCATCGCCGGCAGGCTTAAAAGCGGTGAAAAAATCGATTGCGTCATAGCGATCGGCTGTCCGTTTATGATGATGCTGACGGCAAGGGAGACCAAACCCTACGGCGTTAAAACGCTTGCGGCGCTCAACCCCATAATGCTGGATGGAACCGGCATGTGCGGAGCGTGCAGGCTGACCGTTGACGGCAAAATGAAGTTCGCCTGCGTCGACGGCCCGTTCTTCGACGCTCATCTTATTGACTGGGACGAGTTAAAAGACCGCAGACGCGCTTACAGCGCGGAAGAAATCCATTCGCTCGCCGCGACCGCGCCGGCGGAGCGCAGTCATACCTGCGCGAGGCCGATTAACCGATGACTTCCAAAGAAAAGATTCCAAGACAGCCCATGCCCGAGCAGGCGCCGGAGGACAGGGCAAAAAATTTCAACGAAGTGCCTTACGGCTACGACGATAAGACAGCCGTTTTAGAGGCATCCAGATGCATCAACTGCAAAAAACCCCGCTGTATCGACGGCTGTCCCGTAGGCATCGACATACCCGGCTTCATAGTCCTTATTCAAGAGGGTAAATTCATCGAAGCGGCAATGAAGATAAAACAGCGCAATGCCCTGCCGGCAGTGTGCGGCCGGGTATGCCCCCAGGAGGAGCAGTGCGAAAAGCTGTGCGTGCTGGGAATAAAAGACAAGCCTGTCGCAATCGGCAGGCTTGAAAGGTTTGCGGCGGATTATGAGCGCAAGCACGGCAGCATCAGCCTTCCGCAGCTCCCTCCCGGGACAGGCAGGAAGGTGGCCTGTGTCGGAGCAGGTCCCGCCGGGCTTACCGTAGCGGGCGATTTGATACTGCTCGGGCACGAGGTTACCGTTTTTGAGGCATTGCAGGAGTTCGGCGGGGTGCTTACATACGGCATACCCGAATTTCGCCTGCCAAAAGCCATTGTCAGGGCCGAGGTCGACTACCTCGCCAGACTCGGCGTCAAGTTCGTGGCGGACTTTGTTGTCGGCTACAACAGCACCGTCAGGGAACTTATGGAAAAACACGGCTATGATGCGGTTTTCATCGGCACCGGCGCCGGGCTTCCTTCCTTTATGAACGTCCCGGGCGAAAATCTCATCGGCGTGTACTCCGCCAATGAGTACCTTACCCGCTCGAACCTGATGAAAGCGTATCTCTTCCCGGAATATGATACGCCGCCTGTAAAGTGCCGGAAGGTCATCGTGGTCGGCGGCGGCAACGTGGCGATGGACGCCGCGCGGATAGCCTTGAGGCTGGGAAGCGACGTAACGGTCGTCTACCGGCGGGCGCGGGAACAAATGCCTGCCAGGGCGGAAGAAGTCCACCACGCCGAGGAGGAAGGAATCAAGTTTAAGCTGCTCAATAATCCGGTTCGCATAATAGGAGACGAGCGCCACCGCGTTACGGCGGTAGAATGCATCAGGATGGAACTCGGCGAACCCGATGAATCGGGCCGGCGCAGGCCCGTGCCTGTCAAAGGCTCTGAATTTACAATGGAAGTTGACGCCGTAATCGTTGCCATCGGCAACGATCCCAACCCGCTGGTACCCCGGACCATGCCTGAGCTGAAGATGACAAAATGGGGCACCATAGTGGCTGACGAGGGTACCATGGCCACCTCCGTGCCCGGAGTATATGCCGGAGGCGACATCGTATCAGGAGCTGCTACGGTGATTCTGGCAATGGGACAGGCAAGAATCGCGGCCGGAGCCATACACGAGCGTCTTTCAGGCAAGGTCGGCGGGGGCTGAACCTTCCTCCCGAAAATCGCAGCGCCTGCGCAGGTATCGGGATCAGGCGGCGGCTCCTACGCGTTGTTTCCTGGCGCCGGTCCCCGCTTTGTCCTGGGCATCAACGACCGCTATGGCAGCCATGTTTACGATGTCGCTGACTTCCGCGTCCCGCTGAAGGACATGTACGGCTTTGCTCATCCCCATAAGAATCGGGCCTATCGCAGTGGCCCCGCCCAGGCGGCTTAAAAGCTTATAGGCGATATTACCGGCCTCCAGGTTGGGGAAA
>JAHJSU010000238.1 GCA_018829985.1 Elusimicrobiota bacterium
GCTTGAGTGGCCGGTTTTCCGCCGAAGGCGGACCCCCGCCAATACAACACGGCGGGCACAGCGCCGGGCTGTTTTCCGCCAGAGGACGGATCCGCCGGCTGTTTGGCGGAGGCGGGAAACTTCGGGAATTCAGCAGGCAGGTGGGTTAGGAGCCGCCTGCCTGCCGGCAGGCAGGCACAAGTTCCTTGTCATTGAGTATGACAGCAACCGGCTTCATTTCCAGGTTACAGTTAGGGCAGATTAGCGGGAAGACCTCAAAAACCCTGGCCAGGCAGGCGGCCCAAGAGCCGGCTTTCTTTTTACGCTCCCCTCTTTTGCAGGCCAGAAGATTGAGTTATTGAAGGGAGTTCAGTCGGCCCATAAAACGGTGACTGCTCCCTTTTCTCCGCAAGAGAAGCGGTAGGTGTATATCCCTTCGCCCAGCTTGAGCTTTTGCGGCGGCCGGCCGTCCCAGCCGCGAAGCAGGGAAGTCATGGTGCGATACGCCCAGAAACCGAGTTTACGCGCCCCCTCGCCGGGAGAATCTTCCTCCTCCCCGTTGTATATCAACCCGGTATGATTGAAATAGCCGGGGCCTATATTCGAGTTGTTCATTATGGACCAGGCCCAGAAAATTTTCCGGACGCCGTTGCCGAAAGCGGTCACATGATGCTTGACCAGTTCGGAAGCCTGCTCCCTTTCCGAGCGGCAGGGCAGCCTTTGCGGACAGCCTGAATAAACGCCCATTTCCGTAATCCAGACAGGCGTTCCTTTGAACCCTGCGGCGGTCAGGTCGGAACGGAGCATCTTTAAGACCCCCGGCAGGACCTTCCATTCGCCCGGGTTTCCATACCAGTGAATATCAAATATATCCATATCCCTGCCGCCAAGCTCCTTTAAAGCGGGAGTGACAACTCTGCGGTAAGATTCCAGTTCCTTCCCGAAAGGCAGCTTCCAGAAACCGGACAGCAGGACTTTCGCCGACGGATCCGCCTTTTTTACGGCGCGGCTGGTCACCCGCACAAGCCGGGCGTAATCGCCGCGCTCGGCCCTGGGCTCATTATCCACCTGCCAGTACCGGACCTTGTGGCGAAGCCCCGGCATATCGTCCTTTCCGTCCCCGTCATAACGCTCGACCACGGCGCTTACCCAGTCGGAATACGCCTTTTCGTCCGAAGGAGCATAGCCGCCGCCGGCTATATAAGCCTGCGGATTAAATCCAGGCCTGTGCGGCCGCCGGGGACCTTTCGTATCCACCATAGCGCCCTGCACCGGGCAGATATTTTTAAGCGTAAACATCCAGTCAGGAAGGTTTTGGAAATAAGAATCGAACATATCCCAGGAATACTCCCGGCTGTCAAGCTCCGGCTGGCCGAAAATCCACATAAGATAAAGGCCGCCGCGGTCCCATTTCGCGCCGATCTCCTTCGCGTAAGAATAATCCTCGCCGTCCGGCGTACGCACGGAAGCCGGGTGGAAACCGAACGGAGATTCCCCGGCGGACCGCGCGCGACCTGGAACGCCTTCGGCTATCCAGACGGGGTCGCCGCCCGCGCGGATTTTCACGAAACCTTTTTCCGGCTTTAATATTTCGCGGTCCATATCGAAAAATTCGTCGAAATCGGAGCCGCTTTCCGAATCAGGATATGCCCGTATCGCAACCGCTTCGGCAAAATTTACCGGAACGCGCACCTCTTTCTCGGTCCCGGCAATCGTCTGAACTCCGGCAATAACGGGAATTAAAGCCGCCAGAACAAGCTTAACCGGCATTTGAATTTTCTTCAGAATAGACATCTGCATTCCTTGTCAAACGGAAATCTTTTATTACGCACAAAGAAGAACCATTCAATCAGCCATTAAATTTGTAGGAAACATGAGACCAGTTATCGCACATTCTTTCCCGACCTTAATCTTTTCACGCTTAAAAAAACCCGCGGAAATCTTCCCTTACCGCTATAATACAAAACCCGGGGCGGTTTTCTGAAATTTTAAAAAACCTCCCCGCGTCCGCCTAAGGCGGACGTGTCATAAGGCGGGAGTTGTTTGGTTAGTCGTCGGCCGGGGCGGGTTCTACAGCTTCGTAATCAATCCGCGGGTCCGCCCGCCAGCACGGCGGGCGCCCGCTGAAATAGCGGGCGCA
>JAHJSU010000239.1 GCA_018829985.1 Elusimicrobiota bacterium
ATGAAATATTCAAATACAGCGCGGCTGTTGCCGCCGATGGAGCGGTGTGCCTCGTCCGAAATCACGAGGTCAAAATCGGTTGGCGAAAAAAGCCGCCGGTACTTGTTATTGGACAGGAGGCTCTGAACTGTGGAAACCACAACGTCGGCCTTGCGCCAATCGTCGCGGTTCTCTTTATAGACGACAGTAATGAAATCGTTTTTTAAAAACTGGATAAAGCGCTTTTTCGCCTGGTCTTCTAATTCAATCCGGTCAACGAGGAACAAGATACATTTGGCGTTACCGGTCCGTATAAACAGTCTAATGATGGCGGCGGCGGTCAGTGTCTTTCCTGTGCCGGTAGCCATCTCAAACAAAAAACGCGTCTGGTTTTTTCGCACAGCGTCCTGAAGCGCCTCCACCGCGCGAATTTGGTATGGGCGAAGGAACTTTAGCCCCGCATCTTTAATGAAGTCTTCCTTCTGACCGGCATCGTTCCACCGGGGATCGTTTTGGTAGTTGGGATTCCGAATGACAGCAATGTAATCTTTTTCTACTTTCTCCGCAACCAGAGCGTCAGGGTTAGGCTTAAACTCATGGAAGTACCCTAAAGATACCGGCGTCGGGAACTCAGTTATCAGGGCGGGGTTTCCTTGCGCCAAATCCCAGAAATAGTGCAGATTCCCATTGGATAAGATAATAAACCGGACGTTCAGCGAATGGGCATATGTTCTGGCCCGCGGCTTACCGACAAGAGGCTCAAACTTCTCCGACTTGGCTTCAAGAACGGCTATCGGGAAGCCGCGTTCATCCAGCAGGAGGTAATCCACATAGCCGTTTGCCGCCTGCTCAAAGTCCTCCCCGAGGTCTTCAAGGGTCTTCTTCTTGATTTTCACGTTTGCTTCGAGCGAAATATTGGCGGGGCCGGACTCGTCATCAAAAAAGCGCCAGCCAGACCTTTTGAGAAGGTCGTTAATCAGAATTCTTGCTTTGGCTTCCTTTGCCATAAATTTAATTTCCCACTTAACCAGATCACTGCGAACTCTTATATATTTTGGCCGTCTGGTGAGCATAGCTCCTGATACGGCACAGCCATAGGCTAGTAAAAAAGCAACCGGCAACTTCCCCTCACTAAATTCTATTAAATCTACGGCAAACTTTCACTATAGAATATACCACATTTTCCCCGACAGCTGCGTGGTCGGGTTGGGTTTGAGATGTTTTGGGAAAACTAAGGTAATTGCCGGGATTCCTATTCCACCGGGCGGGTAAATCAAGTAATAATTGGGGCGGGGCAAATATATTATTTTCAAATGAAGAGCGCCGGAAAGGGCGACGGCGGGGTTTCTGCGCGCTCCATTTAAGGGCTTCAGCCCGGTGCCTGGAGCGGAGTCGCTATCATTAAGCGACCGGCGATGAATGTCTGAGCCGAGCACTGTGTGCGAGGCGAGTTCATCGCCGGCGGAAGGCACCGGGCTCTTCCCCGGAAGCCCGGTCCCGGAGCGCGCGGAAATCCTGGCGGCGCCATCAGCCGGCGTTACCTCGTTTCTTTAGGTAAAAGTTTCCAAGTAAGTGTGTAGGAATTCCGGGGGGATTTATCCTGCGTAGGAAGAGTCGCATTAATGCGACCGCTACAGGAACGGAAAACAGGCAAAGCAAGCTTTGCCACTACAGAAACCACTAATGAGTTCACCGAATATTTACTTTCGTCAAGTGAAGCTTTCCAGGTAAGTGTGAAGACCGTGCTTTTTGGCTTTGGTTACAGCGGCGAAGTACAGTTTATCGGCTTCAACGGTGCGGCCTTCAAGATAGTGGACGTTGGCTAGGGAAAGGGCGGTCAGGACCTCGCCCCTTGGCTCACCATTGCCCTCAAAAAGCCGCCGCGCGGCCTTGAAACTGGACATCGCTTTTTTAAATTCGCCCCGCTTCTTGAAAACCTCGCCCAAACCCCATTCCACAAAACCAAGGTCGGGCTTATCGCCTATTTCCGAGTAAAGCCTGTGCGCCAACCGGTAGCCCTTCAAAGCCCCCGCAAGGTCCCCCTCCTGCCGCAGCACGTTCGCCAACCCGCACTCGGCATATGCCCTGGCAAAAGTATCCTCGGTCTTCAGGAAGAGCTTGCGCGCCTGCACATATGCCGCCCGCGCCGGCTTCATAAAACCCGCCACCCGCAACACCCCGCCAAGGCCGAAAAGCGCGTAGCCCCTTGAGGCGGAGTCCCGCGCCTTCGCGGCATACGCCCCGGACAGCTTAAAAGCCTCTATAGAGAGCGCGTAGCGGCCCTGGAGCCGGTACAGCCCGCCAAGAGCCCACAGGATGAACGCCGCCGCCGAATAGTCCTTTTCCTTAAGATACGCCCTGAGCAGCGATTCCAGCATCGCGGCCGCTTTCCGGAAGTCCCCTTTCAGCCGATAGGCCATGGCCAGCTCAAGTTTCGCCTCAGCTATAAGCGCCGGGGCCTTGCCCGAGGCTTTGACGGCCGCCGAGGCGAAAGCGAACGCCTGCTTCTCGCGCCCGAGCGCCCGGTGGCAGGCGGCGGTCCGGATCAAGGCCTGGCATAAAAGCCCCGCATTCGGGACGCCGTAGGTCAGCGCGGACTCATAAGCGGCTATAGCTTTATTAAAAATCCCTTTAAGCCGCCAGGCTTCCCCGTTAAGATAATACCAGCGGCCCTCAAAGCCCTTTGGGCGGCCCATGTTTTTCAATACTGCGAAAGCGGCATTGATCTTCCCGGCTTCCGTCAGGTCTTCGGCCTTTTCCAGTTCTTCAATTATCATTTTCTCCGCTCCAGTATAACTCGATACTAAAAGGAATTTCCTTTTTGTTCTCACCGCAGAGACGCAGAGTACGCAGAGAGCAGAGAGGTTATTTTCAATTATAAAGATTTCTCTGCGACCTCTGCGTCTCTGCGGTGAATCTGGAAGAGTCCGCCCGGAGGGCGTTAATTTATCCGGGCAGCGGCGCACATACGCTTTAACGGGCATTTTCCGCAGAGCGGCGCGGTTTTTTTGCAGTAGTCCTTGCCCAGCGCGACGAGAAGCGCGTGATATTCGTTATACAGCCGGACGTCCGGAGGCAGAGAACTCTCGAACCTCCGCTGCCAAACGCCGTACTCGCGCCGGTCCGGGAAGCCCAGCCGGACGAATATCCTGCGCGTGTACGCGTCTATCACGAATTTCGGTTTTCCGGCGGCGTAAAGCAGTATGGAATCGGCGGTCTCCGGCCCTATTCCCTTAAGCGAAAGCAGTTCCTCGCGCAGCGCCTCCGCATTCCCGGAGAACCAGCCGCGAAGCCCCTCCGGGTGGGCCTTGAGGGTGTAGCGGCAGAAATCTTTAAGGCGCCTCGCTTTCTGCCTGTAATAGCCCGCGGGGCGCAGCGCGCGGTAAAGCCGCCCGTAACCGGCGGCCGCTATTTTTTCCGAAGCCAGCAGCTTGTCACCGCTAAGCGCTGTCAGCGCTCTCTCCACGTTGCGCCAGGCGGTGTTCTGGGTCAGTATGGCGCCGGCGCAGATCTCGAACATCGCCGCCGCGCCAAGGGGCCCGTGAAAACCCCGCCGGTAAACCGGGGACCGGCCATTTCCCGGGGAAACCGGCCACCACCCCTGCGGGCCGAAAGCCCGAAACAGAGCCGCATAGATATTTTTTACCGCGGAAGAAGCTTTTTTATCTCGCGCAGCAGGTCTTCGAGGTTGTACGGCTTTTTCATGAAATTTTTCGCGCCGCATAATTTGGCCTTTTCCATGCTTTCGGGGCTGCTCATAGTGGAGATGACCAGCACCTGGATGTGCCGCGTGCTGTTGTCCCTTTTCAGGGTATTGCAGACTTCGTAGCCGTTCAGTTTCGGCAGCAGCAGGTCAAGCAGCAGCAGATCCGGCATCTCGCGCCTCGCAAGGGCAATGCCCGTCACGCCGTCCCCGGCTAAAGATACGGTATACCCTTCGCTTTCAAGGACTTCCTTTAAAACGACGGACATGGTCTTGCTGTCCTCCACTATCAGTATTTTTTTTCCGGCGGTCTTTTCCATAAAGATCAATTCCTGTACCGCTTTGAGAGCTCTATATAATCTTCTTTCGATCTGAGAAGGTCTTTCTTTTCTTCTTCACTAAGCAGCCGCGCCGTTTTGGCCGGCATGCCGAGCGCCAGGCTGCCCGCCGGGATGTTGGAACCCGGGGTCACAACGGCCCCCGCGCCTATCAACGAGAACTCCCCGACCGTCGAGTCCATGACCACGGCGCCCATGCCGATAAGGCAATGCTCGCCTATTTTAGAGCCGTGTATTATGGCGCTGTGTCCCACGGTCACGCCGGCCCCCACGATAACAGGCTTATTGAAATTCGGATGAAGAACCGCCAGGTCCTGGATATTGGCGCCTTCTCCGATTTCGATCGAGTCCACGTCCCCCCTTATTACCGCTCCGGGCCAGACCGAGGCAAGAGCGCCGATCCGGACCCGTCCGATGATCACAGCCGAAGGATGCGTCCAGGCGGAGGCGGATATCCGCGGCTCGAACTGCATGAATTTTTCTTTCATAATATCCTGATATCTTCAGCCATCTTCCTCCTTTTCCTCCGGCAGCCTGTTGGAAGCGCTGCCGAAATAGGCGTAATCGGGCTCGGACATCTTTAAGCCCCAGTAGATGAACACGCTGATAATGGACGGCGCCACGTAGTAGAACAGCCTGAAAATAAGCGCGGCGGTAAGGGCCTTGCCGAAGTTTACGCCCATCTGGGAATACACCGCGCTCATGGCGGCCTCCATGGCGCCCAGACCCCCGGGCAGTACGGGGATGACCGTCATAAGCATGCCGGCCGCGAAGCCTATTATAAGCTTGGCGGTCCCCATATTGACGCCGACGGCCCTGAAGGCGAAGTTGAGTATCATTATAGTGCAGATCCAGTCCAGGCACACAAAACCCAGGACCTTGGGCAGCTCGTATTTTTTGGCGTGTATGGTATTGATGCCCTGGGCCAACTGTTCCTCGAACTGGACGAACGTTTCTTCCGGTATTTCCTTTTTTGAGAAGAAAAAAAGGACGTGGTTGACCGCGTGGTAGATCTTCCTGGCCCACGCGGAGCGCAGTTCATGGTGGAAAAACAGCATGACCAGCGCGAACGCGAAAGACAGGACGAACATCACCCCCACGATGCCCTCGAAGAATTTAACGCCGAACGGGTGGGTTTTCAGGAGTTGCAGGAACATGCCTTCGACTATAATGATGGAGAGCATCAGGTAAATTAAAACGCTGAGCACCACGGAGGAGGTTACGCAGATGCCGTAGGGGATCTGACGCTTGTTCAGAAGATGCGCCCTGGTGGCGAAGCCGCTGACGCCGCCGGAAGAGAAAAAATAGTTGACCGTCGTCGAAACGAACGCGACGCCGGACGCTTCCCAGAACGGCAGCCGGTGCCCCAGTATTTTAAGGATCTCCCAGAGCGAAAAACCCATGAACAGATAGCTGCCGCACGCGAAAAAAAACGATAATAAAAGGAACTTCGGGTCCGCGTTCCTGACCGTGGCGGAGAGAGCGTCAAGATTCGGATAGATCAGCCAGAAAAGTATGCCGAACGAGGCCGGCATCGGCGCGTAAATGAACAGGAGTTTATTTGTCTTCGCCTTTTCCATAACCTGGCCTTTACATCGTTAGTCTAAAGTCTAGAGTCTAAAGTGTAGAGATTAAGTTGTTTACTTTAGACTTCTGTTCTACTTGTACCCGGCTTTTCAGTAATCACTATTTAGTAGAATATTAATAACTCTTCAGCCACAAAGTCACAAAGACACGAAGGAAATCAGCCAATGAATCCTTTGATTCCATAACTTTCTTTGTGCCCTGGTGTCTTAGTGGCTGAGTAGTTACGAATATTATCATAATATTTTAAGACGGATAATAAAAGCAAAATGTCCATATACACCTCGGATTTTCTGGTGATAGGCACGGGCCTGTCGGGCCTGCTGACCGCGCACAAGCTTGCCCGCCTGGGCACGGTCAGCCTTGTCTCCAAGCGCAGCGCCCAGGTCTGCAATACGGATCTCGCGCAGGGAGGCATCGCCGCGGTCACGGACAAGAATGACGATTTCCTGCTCCATATCAGCGACACGCTGAAAACAGGCTCGGGCCTGGCCGACCCGCGGGTGGCGGAGCTCGCGGTCCGCGAAGGCCCGGAGCGGATAAAAGAGCTGGTAAAGCTTGGCGTGCGCTTCACGAAAAAAGGCGCGGGCTTTGCGCTCGGCCTTGAAGGCGGCCATTCCAGGCGCCGCATACTGCACGCCAGGGATTATACCGGGCATGAAATAGAATCCGCGCTGCTCCGGCTTTGCCGCTCCGAAAAAAAGATCCGCTTTTACGAGAACCACGCCGCCGTGGATCTGATCCTGGCCGCCCGTCCGGCCCGCCTTAGGCGGGCGGACAACGCCTGTTACGGCGCTTATGTCCTTGAAGAAAGCACCGGCTCGATACACAGCTTCCTGGCTTCCAGAACCGTGCTGGCCTCCGGCGGGGCCGGCAAGGTCTACCTTTATACCTCAAACCCGGATACCGCCACCGGCGACGGCATGGCCATGGCCTACCGGGCCGGGCTCCCGCTCGTCAACATGGAATTCATTCAGTTCCACCCGACCTGCCTTTATCACCCGCAGGCCAAATCTTTCCTTATTTCGGAGGCGGTGCGCGGCGAGGGCGCGGTGCTGCGGCTGGCCGGCGGCAGGCCGTTCATGGAGGCTTATGATCCGCGCAAGGAGCTGGCCCCGCGCGACATCGTGGCCCGGGCCATAGACAGCGAGCTTAAAAAAACCGGAGCCGAATGCGTTTATCTGGATATCACCGGGCGCCCGGCCGCGTTCATAAAAAAACGTTTCCCCAATATCTATGAAAAGTGCCTGTCGTTCGGCATCGACATGACCAAAACCCCCATTCCCGTGGTTCCCGCGGCCCATTTCTTCTGCGGCGGAGTGCGGACCGATGAATGGGGCCGGACCGCCATGCCGGGGCTTTACGCCGCGGGGGAAGCGGCGTGCACCGGTCTGCACGGCGCAAACCGCCTTGCTTCCAACTCGCTGCTGGAGGCCTGCGTCTTCGCCCACAGGACGGCCGGCGCCATAAGCGGCGATTACGTGAAAAAAACCGGTAAAAAAACCGCCCGGACCGAAGTCTGGAATTACGGCAACGCCCGCCCTTCCGACGAGGCGGTGATGATAACCCATAACTGGGATGAGATAAGAACCCTTATGTGGAATTACGTCGGCATAGTCAGGAGCGATAAAAGGCTTGAACGCGCGGGCGCGAGGATAAAAATAATCTCCGCTGAGATAGTTAAATACTACTGGGATTTCCTGCTTACGCGGGACCTGCTGGAACTGCGCAACATCGCCTGCCTGGCCGACGTCATCATCCGCTCCGCGGCGGCGCGCAAGGAATCCAGAGGCCTGCATTTCAACATCAATTACCCCCGGACGGAAGAGGCCTGCGCGAAGAACACGGTGGTGGACAGGTATCAGGGGAAGTAGGTAGGAGGTAGGAGGTAGTACTAACGATAAAAGCAGCCGTATCGACAATATGGACGTCATTAAAATTACCGGCGCGAAAGCCCACAATCTTAAGAACCTGACGCTTGAACTCCCCAAAAACAGGCTGGTGGTCGTCACCGGTCTTTCCGGCTCCGGAAAATCCAGCCTCGCTTTCGACACCATCTACGCGGAAGGCCAGCGCCGCTATGTGGAAAGCCTGTCGGCCTACGCCCGGCAATTCCTGGAGCAGATGGACAAGCCCGACGTGGAATCCATAGAGGGACTCTCGCCGGCCATCGCGATACAGCAGCATGCCCCCTCCAAGAATCCGCGCTCCACCGTCGGCACGGTAACCGAGATCTACGACTATCTGCGCCTGCTCTACGCCAGGATCGGCTCCCCGTTCTGCCCGCTGTGCGCCAGGCCCATAAAAGCCTGGTCGGTCCAGGGTATAGTCTCGGAAATCTCGGCCAGGTACTCGGGCAGGAAGATAAAATTGCTCGCCCCGCTCGTCAGCGCGCGCATAGGCACCTACGAGGAGCTGTTCGCCAGGCTTAAAAAGAACGGCTTTGTTAAAGCCCGCGTGGACGGAAAACTCCGCGGACTGGACTCGGTCCCGAAGCTTGACCGCTACGTAAAGCACACGATAGAGCTTTTTATCGACGAACTTACCGCCGGCCCCGGCGAAAAAGAACGCCTGACGGAGGCCGTGGAACTGGCGCTGGCCCAGAGCCGCGGCATGGTAGCGGTGGAGGCCCCCGGAGCCGCAGGACCCGCCTCCGCCAAACAACCCGGCGGATCCCCGCCAATACAACCCGGCGGGCGCAGCGCCGCAGGCGGAAAAGGCGGGCGTCAGGGCGGCGGGGCGCTTTACCCCGTTAGAAATCCGCCATCCGCTATGCGGACGGCGGCAGCCGCCCCGGGGCGGCTTATTTCTAACGGGGTTTACAGCGAAAAGAACGCCTGCCCCTCCTGCGGCATCAGCTTTCCGGAGCTTGAGCCGAGGCTGTTCTCTTTCAACTCCCCGTCCGGCGCCTGTCCGGAATGCGGCGGGCTGGGCGTCAAAATAGAGATAGACGAAGACCTTATAATCCCGGACAGGTCCAAATCCATAAACGGCGGAGCCATAGAAGCCTGGTCCAACCCGGTCACCACCCGCACCCACCGCTGGAAGAACTCCTGGTCCGGCTACTATATGGAAATGATGGCGGCCGCCGCCGAAAAGAACTCTATCTCCCTGGACGCGCCCTGGAAAGACCTGCCCCAGAAAGCGCGCGACCTCATCCTTTACGGCGGCCGCGACGGCGATTTTGAAGGCGTCATCACCAACCTGAAGCGCCGCCACGCGGAGACGGAATCCGATTTCGTCAAAGAGGAGATCTACCGCAAGTTCATGCATGAAGCCGCCTGCGGGACCTGCAAAGGCCTGCGCCTGAAACCCGAGGGCCTGCACGTCCTGGTGGGCGGCAAAAACATCGTCGAGATCTCAAGCCTGCCCATCTCAGGCATCAGAGCGTTCATGGCGGGCTTAGCCCTCGGCGAAAAAGACCGCGCCGTCGCGCGGCTGATCCTTAAAGAGATAAACTCGCGTCTCGGCTTTCTTAACGATGTCGGCCTGGGCTACATCTCGCTGGAGCGCCGCTCGGAAACGCTGTCGGGCGGCGAAGCCCAGCGGATCCAGCTGGCCACGCAGATCGGCAGCGGCCTGACCGGCGTGCTTTACGTGCTGGACGAGCCCACCATCGGCCTGCACCAGCGGGACAACGCCAGGCTGATCAACACTCTGAAATCGCTCCGCGACCTGGGCAACACGCTGATAATCGTGGAACATGACGAAGCCGTTATCCGCAGCGCGGACCACATAGTGGACCTCGGGCCGGGCGCGGGTCTGGCCGGCGGCTATGTCACGGCCCAAGGGAACCTGTCCGCCATTCTGAAGAGTCCGGCGTCGATAACCGGCGCTTTTTTGCGCGGCGAAAAGAAAGCGGCCTTTGACCACCCCCCGCGCAAGCCGGGCGCAGGCTGGCTCCAATTCAAAAAAGCGGAACATTTCAATCTGAAGGGAATAGACGTTAAGATACCGCTGGGCCTGTTCGTGACGATAGTCGGCGTCTCGGGCTCCGGAAAATCCACGCTGCTTTATGAGGTGATTTATAAGGCGCTGGCGAAAAAACTCTACAATTCCAAGGAAAATCCGGGGCGCTTCAAAGGGATGAAAGGCGAACAAAACATCGACAAGGTCATTATAGTGGACCAGTCCCCGATCGGCAGGACGCCGCGTTCCAATCCCGCCACCTATACCGGGGTTTTCAACCATATCCGCGATATCTTTTCGCGCCTGCCCGAAGCCAGGCGCCGCGGATACGCGCCCGGCCGTTTTTCCTTCAACGTAAAGGGCGGCCGCTGCGAGGTCTGCCAGGGCGACGGCACCATAAAGATACAAATGCAGTTTTTGCCGGATGTCTATGTAAAATGCGACGAGTGCCGCGGCAGGCGGTTCAACGAAGACACCCTTGAGGTCGGATTTAAAGGGAAAAACATCGCGGAGGTCCTGGAGATGGCCGCCGACGAAGCAGCGGTCCATTTCTCGGAGCTCCCCCCGATAGCCAGGGCGCTTTCCACGATGCGGGAAGTGGGCCTGGGCTACATAAAACTGGGGCAGAGCGCCACAACGCTCTCGGGCGGCGAAGCCCAGCGCCTGAAGCTGGCCGAACAGCTGGCCAAGCGTTCGACCGGCCGCACGCTCTATATCCTGGACGAGCCCACCACGGGGCTCCATTTCGCGGATGTGGAAAAACTCCTCAGGGTCCTCCACCGCCTGGCCGACCAGGGAAACACCGTTTTAATAATAGAACACAACCTGGATGTCATCGGCTCTTGCGACTGGATAATAGAACTGGGCCCCGAAGGCGGAGACGCCGGCGGCCGCCTTATCTACGCCGGCGGCCTGCCGGGCATAATGAAAATGTCCGGCTCCCACACGGGAGCTTATTTGAAGGAGCACCTGGCTGGGAGGTGGTAGGTGGAATGTAGGGATAAGGTATTCTATGCCTTATTATCCTACCTACCCTCTACCACCTGCTACCTACTGGTTTTTCCGGCCTTGTCGCTTGTACTGAACGGGGTAAATTCCACCGGTTTAAAATTAAAGCTCGCGGAAGGGAAATCGTTGCCGAACCCCTGCTTTTGCCTGGTCCTGTAACCCTGGAGCCAATTCCGCCAGACCCGGTCAAATTCCGCGGAATTTTTGATCCTGTACACCTTCCAGAGGACCGAATCCAGCTTTTCCCCCTTCCTTAACAGAGAGCAAAGATTCTTGAACTGAATGCGCATATGGGGCCTGAAAAGATATGACACCACGCCGAAGGCCTCCATGTACCAGTGACCTACCTGGGTATCGGACCCCAGCTGGTTTGTTTTTACCTTAAAAAAACGCCACAGCGGGATGATATTCTTGTCCGGGAAATACTTAAGCGCCGAGGACCAGGGGCCCTCGCCGGGGTGGGAGAGATCCTCCATCATCACGGCCAGGCCTTCGTTCAGCCACTGGGGCGGATTTTTAAGCTTCTCGCCGTAGAAGCTTTCAAAATACAGGTGGGTTAATTCGTGGGCGAGGACGGCCCGGAGTTTTGCTATATCGCCGGAGTCATAGACCACAACGGTTTTTGTGGAAAAATACGCCAGCCCCTTTGACCATTTCGGCGGATGGAATTCGCCGCTCAGGTAGGTCCGCCGGTTCCGGTAAATATAGACCTTTGTTTTTTCCCTGACCATCCAGGGCGCGAACATCGAAACGTTCATGCGGAGTTTGCCGTAGAGCCGCTCAAGTTCAAGAGTGATGGAATTAGGCGACCAGTTGGCTTCGTGATAAACTTTAAAATGAGGCGAGGTTTTAAGATGCCAGGAGGCCGCCCGTCCGCCTGAGGCGGACGAAGCGGCCGGGCTGAAAAAAAGAACCAGCAGCCCGAAAATTGCAGTTAAAATCGTCCGCCTAAGGCGGAATTCATGGCAATTTCCGGAAGGATGAAGGATGAGGGATGAAGG
>JAHJSU010000240.1 GCA_018829985.1 Elusimicrobiota bacterium
AATAGAATATAGAACGCTGATAACGCTGATTTTTAGTAATTACTCAGCCACTAAGACACCAAGGCACAAAGAAAGTTTATGGATCAAACGGTTTGTTGTCTGATTTCTTTCGTGTCTTTGTGACTTTGTGGCTGAGTAGTTACCTTTTATTTATATAAAGCGGACTGCTCTTTACCTGAATTCCTTAACCTTGACAAAGAACATCCAATTATAGTCACACGGGTGGGACTAAAGACCGGAACCGTATGGGCCCTAAGGCCCATGACAAAAAGCTGCGGATATAATACAATGTATTACACAGTTTTTACAGCGTGATACTTTAAATACCGGGAGGAAATAATGAAAATTAAACAAAAAAACCTGTTAGTCGCTATCCTGGCAGCGGCCCTCGCGCCGTCCATCTCGGCTGCGCAGGGAATGGAACTTGACCGCGGCTTTACTTTGACCATACCAAGCCTTGAAAACACGCTGATAGATTCCAAAATAGCCGCGTCAGCCGGTGATCTGGGAGCGATGCGCGATATCGCGATGCAGCCTTTTGAGGGCAGCATTGCCAGGAATGCCGACAGCACGCCCGTAGTTCTTGATTCGGTCAGGGAAGAAACCAAGAAGGCTATTTCTTTAAACGCAGTTCCCGGATCGGTCGGCGAAGCGACCACGAAGGATACCCCTTCAACGGCAAAAGCAGGCAGGCCGAGCTTATCTTCAAAAGTCCCGGCTATGGCGCAAGATAGAAAAGGAGACGACGGGAACATAGCCAACATATACGTTGCCAAGGGCCTCAAATACCTCGCCATAGCGACCGCCGCCACGCTGCTTGTGGGCGGCGCGGTAGCAGGCGCCTTATTGCTTGGAGTACCCGGCGCGGCTATCGGCCTGGTCGTCGGCGCGGCCGTAATTGGAGTGCTCGCGTCTAAAGCTCTTAAAGCGTTTTGGAACACCTTTTAACCCGAAAATCCCGCGCGGGCAAAAAGGCTGCGGACGGAATCGCAGCCTTTTCCTTTTCCGGGCATTTTTTCCGCCTGATAACGGGAGTATCGCCAAAAACCGCGACAACCGCAATAAACCTATTCCTCAGCTATGGGGTATTTTGTTATCATAGTTCCTCGCCCATGCGGGCCGCCCCCGGCCAAGCCTTACCCTGGCTGGAGGGGCTTAAGGTCTTATGAGCTTGAATTACGTATTTACCATAGACGGAGACTGGGACGAGTACTTCTCCACCCGCCTTTCCGACGATGAGCGCAAGCCGGCAAAGGCCAGGCTCGTCTCTCTTATAGACAGTGAGCTTGCCATGTCCGCGGCGGCGGGCGGCAAGTTCATCCATTTCGTGCACACCTCCCCGCTGGTCCGCGACTTTTTCCTGCAGCCGGAATTCCTGGCCCTGTGGAAGAAGGCGGAGGCCTCGGGCGGCGAGGTGGGAGTACATTGCCACGAGGAGGAGCTTTATAAGGCCTGGCATTACGCCGACCTCGAAAGGATGACCCCGGCCATAACGAACATGGCTGAAGGGCTGAAAAACTCCGGCCTGACGCCACGGGCTTACCGGGGCGGCTACATGACTTTCAGTCCCGGGATCATCCCCCTGCTTGAGAGCCACGGGCTTTTGCTGGACTACTCCTGCGACCCGGGGCGGCATATGGTGAAGAACGGCGCGCTTGTCTCCGACTGGCGCGGCGCCCCGTCCAACGTTTACAGGCTGGATTACCAGGACCACCGCAGGCCGGGCAAGAGCCGCGTGTTCGAGGTTCCGCTGGGGGTTTATATAGAGCGGCAATCCCTGCTTTCTATCTGGAGGACCTGCAGCCGTCTCAAACGGCGCGGAGAGACGGTGATCGTTTCAGTGCTGGCGCACACATATGATTTCGCTTCCTGGAAGATGCGCCTGAAGATCAGAGCCGCGCTGCTGATCTGCAAAATGCACGGCAGCTTCATAAGCTCGGCCGAAGCGCTGGAAAAGATCAAGGAGATGGGACTGTGAAGATAGGAATAGCTTTGGACGACCGCAGACAGGAAAAGCGGGTAGCGCTGCGCCCCGAGGAGCTCGGGAGCCTGGCCCGCAAGAACCGGCTATTGGTGGAGCGCGGCGCGGGACTCGGCGTGGGAATAAGCGACGCCGAATACGCGCAAGCCGGCGCGCGCGTGGCGGCCAAAGAGCAGGTATACGCCTGTCCGCTGGTGGTAAAGCTCCGCGAGCCCAATGAAACCGAGCTGAGCCTGATGCGCCCCGGCAGCACGGTCTTTTCCATGATGCATCTCATCAACAGGATGCACCTGGCCAGGCTGCTGCAGCGCTACGGAATAAACGCCATAGCCATGGAAAGGATAAAGGACCCGTTGGGCGAGCGGATCATAGAGGACCTGCACGAGGTCGGCTATTCCGGGATGCTGAAGGGCCTGGAGCTCTGGGGCCGGAACCCGGCCAAGGCCACCGTGAAGATACTGGGCTGCGGCAGGATCGCCCTGGGCGCGATACAGGCCGCCTCCAGGAAGCAGGCCCGGGTCATACTGCTGAACAAGCGCGAGATGAACGAGATGTATAAGCATATGCCGGGCACGGATATACTGGTGGACGGGCTCACCTGGCCGGCCGAACTGCGCGGCAAGGTATACCTTGTGACCCGCAGTATGCTCAAGCTGATGCACCCGCGCGCCGCTGTAATAGGGCTGGTCTCCAACCCGGTCGGGAAATACCCGATAGAGACCATGCACCCCACGACGCTGTCCGATATTTCCTATACGCTCAACGGCGTCATCCATGCCGCCTGCTGGGGCTGGAGCGGGCTGGACCCGGTGAATGTGACCAGGCGCTACAGCATACAGATCTCCCCGGTACTGTCGGACATAGCAAGAAACGGCCTGGACCATCTCCCGGAATATATAAGGCAGGCGATGTCAGAGGTGAAGGAATGAAAATAGGAATAGCCGCGGAGAACAGGCCTCTTGAGAAAAGGGTCATACTGCATCCGGAGGAATTGAAACCCATGACCCATAGGCACCAGGTGCTGGTGGAAGAGGGCGCCGGCCTGGGCGTCGGTATCCTGGACGCGGAATACCTCGCCGCCGGCTGTCTTATAGCCCCCAAGGATAAGGTTTACGCCGCGGCCCTGGTCATACGAATAAAGGAACCGGCGGCCGAAGAGGTGAGGTTGATGAGGCCCGGCGCGATACTGATGAGCATGATGCACCTGCGCTGCGCTCCGGCGCTGGAGCGCAGCCTGATACGCCAGAAAGTGATAGCCATACCGCTTGAGAATATAAGGGACCTGTTGGACAGGCGCATCGTGGAAGCGGTGCAGGAAACGGGGCGCATAGGTATGGAATACGCTTTCCAGCTCTGGGGAAAAGACCCCGCTAAGGCAACGGTCAAGATAATGGGCTACGGCAACGTCGCCCAGGGCGCCATACGCGCGGCCGTGGAAAAATTGGCCCGCGTGGAGATACTCAACCGGCGTCATTTCGTCAGAATGGACAGGCATGTTCCGGGCGCCGATATACTGGTGGACGCCGTGAACCGGCCTTACCGCCGGGACGTTGACAAGGAAACTCCTTTCGTGACCGCCGGGATGCTCAAACTGCTTAAACCGGGTTCGGTGCTTCTTGACCTGGTCGCCAATCCGGAGCATCACGCTCCAATAGAAACCATGAGGCCGACCGGCATGACGGAGCCCTATTATATCCTGGAAGGCATCTACCACACCTCGCTTTGGGGTTGGCCGGCCATGGATCCGGAGAACATTTCAAAGCGATATAGTCTTCAGCTGGCCCCGCTGGTGAAGGCGATAGCCGACAGGGGGCTGAACAAGGCCCCGCTTTCCGTCAGGAACGCGGTGATAAGGCTGGACGCCGGAGAACGGGTGGCATAAAAAGCGGGCTTAGCGGTTTTCAGGGTAAAAAAATCCCCGGGACTTTCCCGGGGATTTTTTTATATTTATCCCCGCTGATCAATGGCAAGGATATATTTCATGGACAATGCTTGAAGAACAGGATGGCCAGCGGAGGGATGGCAATCCTGAGGGAATAGGGACGCCCGTGCGAAGGCGCCGGCTCCGCGTCAATGCCGCCCAGGTTCCCCATGCCGCTCCCCCAATAGGCGAACGCGTCGCTGTTAAGTATTTCCTTCCAGAAACCGCCGCGGGGCGCGCCGAGCCGGTAATTGAGACGCGGCAGGGGCGTGAAATTACAGACCGCCATGATCATTTCGCCGCCGGCGCTTTTGCGAAGGTATGCCAGCACGCTTTGCTGGGAATCGTTGGCGTCTATCCATTCAAACCCGGCGGGATTGCAGTTCAATTCGTAGAGCGCGGGCTCGGACCGGTAAAGGAAATTAAGATCTGCCACCCATTTCTGCATTCCGGAATGCGGCGCGTGTTCCGTCAGGTGCCATTCCAGGCTCCGGTCGTGGCGCCATTCGGCCCATTGCGCGAACTCGCCGCCCATAAAAAGGAGTTTCTGCCCCGGCTGGGCGAACATATTCCCGTATAAAAGCCTTAAGTTCGCGAATTTTTGCCAGGAGTCCCCCGCCATTTTATACAGCAGGGACCCTTTGCCGTGCACCACCTCGTCATGGGACAGCGGCAGGACGTAATTCTCGCTGAACGCGTAAAGCATGCGGAAGGTGAGGGCGTTATGATGGTATTTCCGGTACACCGGATCTTTGGACAAATACTGGAGAGTGTCATGCATCCAGCCCATATCCCACTTCAGCCCGAATCCCAGGCCGCCCAGCCAGGTCGGCCGCGAAACCATGGGCCAGGCCGTGGATTCCTCCGCTGAGGTCTGTACGTCCGGATAGTTCTGGTAAACGACATGATTGAACTGCTTTAAAAAAGCGACGGCGTCCAGGTTTTCGTTCCCGCCGTGGCGGTTCGCTATCCACTCGCCTTTTTTCCTTGAATAATCGAGGTACAGCATCGACGCGACAGCGTCGACCCGCAAGCCGTCCGCGTGATACTTATCCAGCCAGAAGAGCGCGCTGCTCAAAAGGAAGCCGCGCACCTCGTTGCGCCCGAAATTAAAAATGGAACTTTTCCAGTCCGGATGAAAGCCCTGCCTGGGATCGGCGTGCTCGTAAAGATGCGTGCCGTCGAAATATCCAATACCGTGCGCGTCCGCCGGAAAATGCGCGGGGACCCAGTCCAGGATAACCCCTATGCCGTTCTGGTGAAGGGTGTCTATCAGGAACATCAGGTCCTGCGGAGTTCCGTAACGGCTGGTCGGGGAAAAATACCCGATCGTCTGATAGCCCCAGGACCCGTAAAAAGGGTGCTCCGTAACGGGCATAAATTCCACGTGGGAAAAGCCCAGCCGCTTCACGTATGCCGCCAGCTGCGGCGCCATTTCCCGGTAGGTCAGCGGGCGGTTCCCCTCTTCGGGAACGCGCTTCCAGGAACCCAGATGGACCTCATAGATCGAAACCGGGCTTTTCAGGCCGTTGAGGCCGCCCCGGGTCTTCATCCACCGGCTGTCGCCCCATTCATAATCCAGGGACCAGACGACGGACGCGGTTTTGGGAGGGACCTCGGAAGCGAACGCGAACGGGTCCGCCTTTTCGCCGCGAAAGCCGGCGTATCTGGAAACGATGTGATATTTATATTTATGGCCCCGCCTGACCCCCGGTATAAAACCTTCCCAGATGCCTGAATGGGCCCTCTGTTTCAGGGCGTCGCCGGTTTTATTCCAGCCGTTGAAGTCTCCCATTACGCAAACTTTTTTCGCATTGGGCGCCCAGACCGCAAAGTGCGTTCCCTCAACCGGGCCGCCGGCGATGGGGTGAGCGCCGAACTTTTCGTACAGCCGCACATGGTTACCTTCGTTAAAAAGGTAAATATCCTGATCGGTAAGCAATTGCGCGTTTGCGGCGGGTTTTTCCATAGTAAAAATTATACTTTAAAGAAAGGGTATAGGGTATAGGGGTTAGGGTATAGGGGTTAGGGTATAGGGGTTAGGGTAGAACCCTCTACCCTACTGTACCCTACGCCCTATCTTCCAAGCAACCGGCCGACGGAAGCGGCGTCGCTTATGCCGTAGGCGGCGGCTATATTGGCGGGGGAGAGGCCTTCTTTGGCCGGGCCGAAAAAAACAGGGCCGCCCTTTTTGAGGATAAGGACTTTCCGGACGTAAGCGGCAAGCATTGCCAGGTCGTGCGAAACCACCGCCACCGCCATTTTTTTAGCGGTTGAAAGCCGGGCCAGCAGTTCGAATATCTGCATCTTATAATTTATGTCCAGGTGCGAAGTGGGCTCGTCCAGCATTAAAACCTCAGGGGCCTGCGCCAGCGCCTGGGCTATAAAGGCCAGTTGCCGCTCCCCGCTTGAAAGGGAATTTATGCTCCGGTCCTTCAGGGCGCTAATCCCCACCTCGCGCAAAGTCTCAAGCGCGATGGCTGAATCCGACTCCGAATAATTCCTCCACCAGGCCACATAGGGGCTGCGCCCCATAAGAACGATCTCAAAAACCGAAAAATCATAAGGCAGGTAAAGTTCGCTGGGCACATAGGCGATGATCCTGGCCAGTTCCGCCTTGGGGATTGCGGAAACTGCGCGGCCATTGAGCCCCGCAAGGCCGTTCAACGGCGGCAGGAACCCGCTGAGCAGCTTTAGCAAGGTGGATTTGCCGGAGCCGTTGGGCCCGATAACGGCCAGGAAATCGCCCCTGTCCAGCTCAAAACTCAAATCCCGCAGCGCGGGCTCGCCGTTATATGAAAACCCCAGGTCTTTTACTTCTATGCGCGCCATATCCCTCATCCCTCATCCCTCATCCCTCATCCCTCATCCCTACGCCGCCGTCCTGCGCAGCAGCCAGATAAAGAACGGCGCCCCGCAGATCGCCGTGACTATCCCCACGGGTATCTCAAGCGGGGCCGCGGCGCTGCGCGCGATCGCGTCCGCCAGCACCAGGAACAAAGCCCCGCCTAAAGCCGAAGAAACCAGAAGCCGCCTGTGCGACGCGCCGAAGATCAGCCGCAGGATGTGCGGCACTATCAGCCCGACAAAGCCCACAGTGCCGGCCAGCGCCACGGCCGCCGCGGTCGCGGCCGACGCCAGGGCAAAGAACGCCAGCCTTATCTTATCGGGGTCGGCGCCCAGGTACGAGGCTTTTTCCTCCCCCAGCGAAAAGATATCCAGGTAGCGCCAAAGCAGGCTCCCCAGGGCGACCGCCGCGATAACTATAAAAGCCGACGCCGCAAGCTGCCCGGCGCCGGACGCATAAAAACCGCCAAGCAGAAAATAGATCAGCGAGAGCGAATGTTCCCGGTGCATGGTCAGGGCCAGCATGATAAGCGCGGTAAAAAAAGTGCTCACGGCCACGCCGGCCAGCACCAAATGCGCGACGGAAGGATATTTTTTTATCCGGGCCAGCGAATACGTTAAAAATGTGGCGGAAAAAGCGCCGGCAAAAACAATAAGGTAAAAGGCGAACGAAGCCCTGCTTATGCCAAGCAGCGAGCAGAACACCGCCCCGGCCATCGCGCCGGCGGAGGTGCCCAATATATACGGGTCGCTCAACGGATTTTTCAGCAGGCCCTGGAATACCGCGCCCGCAAACCCGAGCCCCGCCCCGACCGTCACGCCCGCAAGTATCCTGGGAAACCTCAAACCCCAGATTATATCCGGCCCGGCCCCGGGAACCGCCCCCGCCAAAAGCGACAGCGCGGCGGCGGCCATAAGCGCCGGCACGAGCCATAATATCTTCCCCGGATTATTCTGCTTCATTACTGCAAATACTCAGCTATTAAAATATAGAACGCTGATAACGCTGATTTTTAGTAATTACTCAGCCACTAAGACACCAAGGCACAAAGAAAGTTTATGGATCAAACGGTTTGTTGTCTGATTTCTTTCGTGTCTTTGTGACTTTGTGGC
>JAHJSU010000024.1 GCA_018829985.1 Elusimicrobiota bacterium
CCCGGGGGGCTGGCCGCTTTTGGGCTACACCTTCGTGGCATTACGCTAAAGTACGTGTAGTACGTGTCGCTTCATGCCACTTCGGCGTAGCCCAAAATCGGCCAGTCAAATGTAAAGCTATTTGCGGGACGCTACACTAGCCTATGGCTGTGCCGTATCAAGGGCTATGCCCATTAGACGGCCAATTAACACTTTACCGGCCATTTAGAGCCGGTTATGACTATGCCCGAAGAGATGTCGCTTAAAGCGGCCCTTTTTAAAATTTTCGCCAGTATAATTCTGCTGGGCGGCATGCTGTTTTTTCTGGGCGGCAGGTTTAACTGGCCCCAGGCCTGGGTCTATATGTTTTTTTACGCCGCGTGGGCTTTGGGGACCGTGCCGTGGCTCAAAAAACATAATCCCGAACTGCTGCGTAAAAGGCTGCTTGTGACGCTTAAGGCCAAAGCGCTGTGGGACAGGATATTTATCGAAGTAAATCTGTTCCTCTATGTGAGCATGATGGTGACGACTTCCCTTGACGCGGGTCTTAAGCGGCCGGAAGTGCCTGTGTACATAAATATTCTCGCGTTTGCCGGCCTGTTTGCGGGCTATGCGCTCATTTTCTATACTTTCAAAGTGAATAAATACGCGATAAAGATTGTGAAAGTGGTTGAGGGCCAGCAGGTTGTCAGCGCGGGCCCTTATGCCGTCGTGCGCCACCCCATGTACGCGGCGGTCAGCCTGCTTTATCTCTCAACCCCGCCGGCCCTGGGCTCCTGGTACGGGCTTATCCCGGCCGCGCTGATGGTCCTTTCGGTGCTGTTCCGCGCGCATTTTGAAGAAAAGACTTTAACAAAAGAACTCCCCGGTTATAGTGAGTACGCGCAAAAAGTGAAATACCGCCTCATACCCGGCGTGTGGTAAGCAGGGAAAATTAAATATCAAAAATTAAAAATCAAAAATACGGATACGACTTTAAAATTTTCATCCGGGAGAAAATATGGCTCGAAAATCACCTGTGGCGCTGGTTCTGGTCATAGACGCGGTGGGTGTTTCCACTATGGAGCATCTGCTGAAGAATTACGATAAAAAAGTGAAACTGCCCAATCTCTCCCGTCTGGGATTCGGCGAAATAATTTCTCCGGAATTTAAAAAACGGTTCGGGCCATGCGCTAAAAAAGCGTACGCCGCCGCGGTAACGCAGGTCTCGGCCACGGCCGACAGCATGATCGGCCACCGCGAGATGATGGGCGTGATAGATAACAGGACTTATAACCTGTTCGAAAACGGCTTTTCCAAAGAATATATCGGCGCGCTTGAGAAAAGGATAGGCCGCGGGACCTTCTACAACAAAATGGCCGCCGGCATGGAGGCCATAGAAATAAACGCAGCCGAGCATGAAAAGACCGGCAAGCCTATAGTTTACGCCAGCAAATGCGACCCGGTCATCCAGCTGGCCATGAACGAGAAGATCATCCCGGTGAGAGAACAGCACAGGATAGCCGATACCGCTTTCGCGCTGGCCATGGAGCTGGGCCTCCCCCTCACCCGCGCCATAGCCCGGTCCTATGTTAAGACCGCAGGCGGCGGAATAGTGCGCACTTCAAACCGGCACGACGCCGTCCTGCCCATAGGCCAAAAGACCCTGGTGGACATACTCCATGACAACGACGTCTGGACGGTGGCCGTGGGAAAGACCAGCGACGTGGTAAATACGGCCTATCACGCCAAAATAAAACTCAACCGCGAAAGTTTTATAGACCCGGAACTGGGCCTCCGGTTCGTCCATCCCGGGAAAAAAGACACCAACCCCTACTGCGTGCAGGGCACGATAAACGCTCTGGCCGGGGCCAGGCACAGCTACCGGCCCAGGGGCACGTTCATCTTCGCCAACCTGGTGGACACCGACAGCGTCTACGGCCATGCCCGCGACATCCGGGGAGCCGTGAGCGCCATTGAGGAAATAGACCGCGTCATCCCGCTTTTTGAAAGCCGGCTCGACAAGGGCGACCTGTTCATAATCACTGCCGACCACGGCATGGAGTATAAAGAGGATTACGGCTACCATTCGAACGAGCCTCTGCCTTTTATCGCCGCGCGCAAGGGCTTTGATGCGCGGCTTGGCGGCCTTAAAACGAATGTCTGCCCCGGCCTGACCGATATAGGCAATGTCGCGGCCCAGCTCTTCGGCCTGCAGAAGGAATATTTTGAGATAGTAAGGGGGCAAGGCGCAAAGGGGCAAAGGCACATAGGCGCAAAGTAACGACTTTCTTTTTGATCGCAACTCTGAAACTTTGTGCCTTCGCCGCTTTGAACCTTTGTGCCCGGCTATTTATGGAAAATCCGAGAAAGTACGGACGTCCGCCGTTTACCGCCGCGCTGATACACGGCGGCCCCGGCGCGGCCGGCGAGATGGCTCCTGTCGCCCTCGTCCTTGCGCCCGGACTCGGGGTGCTGGAACCGCTCCAGACCTCGGCCTCGATAGACGGGCAGATAGAAGAACTGAAAGCACTCCTTGCGCTGAACGCCGGCGGCCCGGTCGCCCTGGCGGGCTTTTCGTGGGGCGCCTGGTTAAGCGTTATGTTCGCCGCCAGGTATCCCGACATGGTTAAAAAACTTATACTTATCTCAAGCGGCCCTTTTGAGGAAAAATACGCGGCCGGCCTGGGTTCGGCCCGGCTGAAAAGTCTCGGCAAAAGGGACAGAAAGCTGTTCGCCGAACTTACGGAAGCGCTGGAGAACCCTGCGGCGGAAGATAAGAACGGAACGCTGGCCCGGCTCGGCGCGCTGATCTCAAAAGCGGATTCATACGCTCCGAAGCCGCAAGTCCCCGGAGAAAAGGAAGCGATAGAGTGCGATTTTAATATTTACCGCGGCGTGTGGAATGAGGCCGTGGAACTGAGGCGCGGCGGGAAACTGCTTGCCTGCGCTAAAGCCGTCCGGTGTCCGGTGGCGGCTATCCACGGCGATCATGACCCGCATCCGGCTGAAGGCGTTGCCCAACCGCTGTCGGCCGTACTGAAGGATTTCCGCTTTATGCTGCTGAAGCGCTGTGGCCACAAGCCCTGGATAGAGGCGCTCGCGAAAGACGAATTTTATAAAATTCTGAAAGCGGAATTATCTTTCCCCTGAACTTTCCTTTGAACCCTGCCCGCCGCCGTATTCCGGATCCACGAACGCCCTGTAGGACTGCGGGGTTAAGGCGGCCCAGGTGTACCGGTTGCCCGGGTTCCACAGTACCCAGCTTTCAAGCAAATTCTTCCTGGCGGCCATTATCTGGGCGCGCACTTCATGCGGGCCGTAATGCTTTCCCATGCTGAAGTCCTGCAGAAAAGGCCTGAGTTTTGTGTAATCGTCGCCCAGGCGTTTTAACGCGTCCCGGAGCCCCCGGTCTATAACCTTATAAGGCTGGCTGTTGGGGTTCTTGAGGTTATACGTGCCGCTATAGTAATGCGAGGGATACATCATCGGGTACACATAATCCACATGTTTGGCTATGGTCCTGAGATCCTGGCCTATGCCCAGATCGTCCTTCGCGGTGGTGGTAAGCCCGAACACGTCCACCGAAAGCTTGATGTTATAGGGCTTAAGCCGGCCCCCGGCGTAAATAAGGAATTCTTTGAGATTTGCGATCGCGTTTTTGGCGTTGTGCGGTTTTGAATAGCGGCAAAGGGAGATTTTTCCTTCCGAAGGATGGCGCAGGTAATCGAACTGTATCTCGTCAAAGCCGAGCTTCGCGGCGTGTTCCGCCACGTCCAGGGCATACGCCCACACTTCCTTATTGTACGGGTCCAGCCAGGTGGCCCCGTTATTGCTTCGCCATAAGTTCCCGTCCGGCGCGCGCACGGCCAGGTCCCTGCGCTGCCGGGGCAGGATCTGGTCCTTAAATACCACTATGCGGGCCACGGTGTAGAGGCGCGCTTCCTTGAAGTCCCTGAGCATTTCTTCCGGTTCCGCTATTGCCGGGGTATAGGTCCCGTACCTGTGCGCCTTTTCAACGCCGGGTATATACACTTTCCCGTCCGTTTCTTTAACAGCCACGACCACCGTGTTGATGACGGAATTTTTTATTTTGCCGATAAGGCCGGCCCGCAGCTTTTTTGAACCGGCGCCCCAGCTGGTAAGGTGGATGCCCCGGACGGGTTTTTCGGAAAGTATTTTTTCCCTTATGGCGGTTGTTGAAACAGCGACGGAAGCGGCGGCGCCGGCCTGGAATTGGGCGGAAACAACGGCGGTGCTGAGCGGGGCTTGGGCGGAAACAATGGCGGTGCTGAGCGGGGCTTGGGCGGAAACAGCAGCGGTGCTGAGCGAAGACTGGGCTGAGGAAGCAGTGACGGCGCCAAGAAGTAGAAAAAACAATGTCTTAAGCATAAGTAAATGGCATTTAATAGTATAGCATTTAATAGTATATTCTACAACAAAAACCGCGGTTATTTTTTTTTGTATACTAGGTGTAACTGCTCAGGTGAAGGTTTAGGTAAAGGTAAAGTGAGAATTCGGAAAGAATGCGGCGATCCTCTTCCTTCCACCTCCGCCTTTACCTCTACCTGAACTGTTACTACTAGAATTTATATGAAACGTTTCACACTAATGCTGTTTTCGGGAGTGATAACTATGACTGCCAATCTTCACGCGCAATCCCAGGAAAGCGCCGTATCGGCGGCGCATAGTTTTCGAACGGCCGCCGGGCGGCAAAACGGCCGAAGTGAACTGATCGTGCATTACAACCGCCTTAACGGCGATTATGACCGCTGGACGCTCTGGGTCTGGAACGAGGAAGCCAAAAAAGACGGATTTGAGGTCGTGTCGGCGGGAAGGGACTCTTTCGGCCTGGTGTTCAAGCTGGACCTCAACGCCTCCGCCCTGCTGAATATGACCGCGGGATTCCTGCCGAAATACGCCGGCTGGGAATCCAAAGACGGGCCTGAGCGGTTCTTGGAAAAATCCAAAGCGGGAGATATATACATAACGGAAGGCGATCCGGCGCTTTACGGCGCGCCGCCCGAAATTTCAACGGAAATAGCGTCCGCGCGCCTTGAAACCCCGAATGAGATAAAAATAATTTTCAACCGGTTCGTGGATTCGGCTTTCGTCGAACGGCAGGGTTTTTACGCCGCCGACGGGGAAGCCGTCTTCCAGCCGCGCAAGGCCGGACTTTCCGATAATAAAAAATACGGCAGGGCCGCCATCCTTGCGTTTGATACCCTGGGCGGGATAAACTACCGCGCCCTTAACGCGGGGAGCTGGCAGGTGCGCTCCCGGGACATGAAACCGGCGAGCTTGAGCCTGGGCGGCGCGGTTTACGGAGATTATTTTAAAAGCGACAAGGAGATGGGGCTGCGCGTAAAAGACGGGAAGGCTTTTATACGGATATTCGCGCCGTCGGCCTCAAAAGCGGAGGCGCTTGTTTACGCTTCCACCTCCGCCGAACCCGCGGCGTATCCCCTGGCCTGGAAGGAAAACGGCCTTTGGGAAACCGAAATCGATATGGACCTCGCCGGCAAATACTGGAAACTGCGGACCGCGCAGGGCGGCCGGACTTTTGAAGGGCTTGACCCTTACGCCGGAGCGGTCACAGCGCATGACGGGCTCGCCCTTATAACGGACGACAAGACCAAGGTCGCCCCGGGCCCCGTCTTTGATCTTTCAGAGGCCGTGATCTATGAGATGCATATACGGGATTTCACCATCGACGGACTTTCAGGCGTCAGGGCCAGGGGCAAATACCTCGGCCTTACCGAAGCCGGGACTTCGCTGAAAGGTTCCCCGGACATAAAGACCGGGCTGGATCACCTGTCGGAACTGGGCGTGAACGCCGTGCATCTAATGCCTTTCCAGGACTTCGAGAACGACGAAAGTTCGCCGACGTATAACTGGGGCTATATGCCCGTCAATTTCAATTCGCCCGAAGGCTGGTACGCCTCCGGTCTCTGCGACGATTCCAAGGTCCGGGAAGCCAAGGCCATGATAAGCGCCCTGCATAAAAAAGGCATCAAGGTCATAATGGACGTGGTCTATAACCATACGGCCGAAACCCCGGGCAGGGCGTTAAATTTCAACGCGCTGGCGAAAGATTACTATTACCGGGTCAAAGAGGACGGCACGTACTGGAACGGCTCGGGCTGCGGCAATGAATTCAAATCGGAATCGCCGATGGGCCGCAAGTTCATCATAGACAGCCTGCTCTACTGGGTGAACGAATACAAAGTGGACGGTTTCAGGTTCGACCTGATGGGGCTTATAGACAAGGATACGGTGTTCGAACTGGTCAGGCGGCTTAAAGAGGTGAAGCCGGATATCATCATCTACGGCGAGCCCTGGACTTCGGGCCCGACGCCGGTCAGCGGAGTGGGAAAAGGAACGCAGAGGTCCAAAGGCTTTTCGGTGTTCAACGATAACCTGCGCGACGCGCTGAAGGGCAGCGTCTTTAACGTAAAAGACCTCGGGTATGTGCAGAACGCTTCAAAACGCGAAACGGTCATGCGCGGCATAACCGGCGCCATAGACGAGTTCACGGATTCTCCGCTTGAAGCCCTGAATTATGTGAGCTGCCACGACAATCACACGCTTTGGGACAGGCTGACGCTTTCGGCCGGCGGCGAGCCGCCGGGAAACAGGGTGAAGATGGATAAGCTGGCCCAGGCCGTGGTATTCACGTCCCAGGGCGTTCCGTTCCTGCACTCGGGCGAGGAATTCCTGCGCTCCAAGAAAGGGGAGGAAAATTCTTATAATCTGCCGGACGAAATAAATAAAATAGCTTGGACGCTTAAAAAGGAGAATAAAGGCGTTTTCGCTTTTTACCGCGACCTTATCGCTTTGCGCAAAGCCCATCCCGCTTTCAGGATGAAGACGGCACGGGAGGTGCGCGACAACCTCAAATTCTACGAAGAACTCGGCCTGAGCGTGAGCGCGCCCGGTATCGCTTACATGCTTAAAGCGGCCGAGGCGGGCGATTCCTGGACGCGGATAGCGGTGCTGATAAACCCGGCTAAAACGGCGCAGAAATTCGCCCTGCCCGCTGGCGAATATCAAAAGGCCTTTGACGAGAACGGCCTTTGCGCCGGGGGGAGAAAATTTTCCGGTTCTGTCGAAGTGCCGCCCATCTCTCTGATGGTCCTTTATAAATAACTTGCTACTAAAAGGAATTTCCTTTTGGGTTGTTGTAGCGGCTTTTCCGCTTGGTATTCTAACAAATCCCAAAACTATAGGAATTTCCTTTTGGGTTGTTGTAGCGGCGGGATTACTATCCCGCAATTCAGCTCCGACTTCAAGCGGATAAAAACAGTCGCATAGTAATACGACCGCTACATTAAGAATTTTAAAAAGCCCCTGTCCGCCTCAGGCGGACGCCCGAAGGGCGTTAATTTGGTCATTTGCAGCGGGTCTTTTGGCCTATCTGCGACCGGGCCTAATGCCTCTGTGCAAATATGGAGAATTAGTATTACACTATAAGGGTAGTCATATTTTACAGGAGGAGCCATATAATGAAAAAAGCGGTATCTCTTCTGTCGTTGTTCGCGTTCTCGGTCACGGCTGCCTACGCCGGCGGCTTTTCAAAACTGGAAAACCTGCGGGCGGCGGATTTTGAAATAGGCCCGGCTGCCGCTATTGAAGTGCCGGTTCCCGCCGCCCCGGTCAAAGAAGACCCCGTGCCGCAGGACCTCGTCTATAAATTCAATAATGCCGCCGGTGAACTCAGAAATCTGAGAAACGGCCTCACCTGGGTCAGGAACGATATCGACAGCCTTGAAAGAAAGGCCAGGCGGATAATACAGACGAACAGCCAGGATTCTTTTTTCCAGTTCGATCTCAGGCGGATGTCCTCGGATATGTCCAGGCGCGTCAACGATATGCGGCGCATATCTTATGACGTGAAGAACCTGCTGAATCTTGCGCAGAAATCAAAGCAGCTCAACGACATTGCCAGGAACATGGATTGGGACGCCAGGGATATTATGAACGACGCCTGGCCGGGCATGGAAAACTCTTCCCAGCGCCTGGAGCGGACGGTACGTTCGGGCAAGCCGGAGATTATAGGCTCTAACTCGCAGTGGACCGCGAGGGATATTTCCCGGAACTGCAGGGATTTCTCCTACCAGGCGCGGAATACCTATTACGACGTGCAGAGCCTGGTTAATAAGACCCAGCCGTAAAGTATCCAGCGGATAGAATTTAAAAGGGCGTCCACCTAAGGCGGACGCCCTTTTTTCTGTAATACCCCCCTTTTAGCAAAGGGGGGTAAGGGGGGATTTGAATAATTCTATTTCAGCTCAGTATCCCAACTCCTCATTTATCAGCACCACCTCGTACTCCGTCGGGCGGGTTTTTTTCCAGAGCATCGTCACCGTGTTGCAGATGCGCTCCGGCGAAGAGCAGTCCTCGCATTTGCCGGTCTTCACGCACGGGTTGTTCCGCTTAAGCCTGATATTGTTGGCTATCGCGGCCACGTTCCGCATGCGCCACATCCCCTCATCCAGGTCCTTTACCAGCTTGTTCACGCCCGCCAAAAGCACCACCTTTCCGGGCCCGAAAACGACCGAGGAAGCCCGGTTGCCCAGCCCGTCTACAAATATCATCTCGCCCCTGGCCGTTATTGCCTGGGGGGAGGCCAGGTAGAAATCCGCGGCCTGCGCCTTCAGCCAGGTCTGCCGCCTTTCCTGGGGGGACATCTCCGGCGTATGGGTTATTATTTCGTTGTCGGCTTTTTTCAAATCCTCGGGCAGCCCCAGGCCCTGTACAGTCATGCTGCCGCCCATCCCCACCTTCTTCCCGGAGCCGATAAGCTTTAGCACATAGCTCGCCGCCGCCGGCGCGTCTTGGAAGACTATGGCCCCAAAACCGTTCTTTTTCAGCGCTTCCGCAGTGTTCTCAAGCAGCTTAAGCTTAAAAGTCCTTTTGTTCGCATCTTCCATAAAGTCCCTCCTTGTTCGGATTATTCTACCAAACTTCCCCCGCGCTTGTAACCCCTCCCAAAATCTGCTAAAATAACTTTACATTTTAGTTAATAACAAAAGTGTAAAGTTAGGCGAAAATATGGATATTTTAAAGCTTATCCAAGAAGGGAAGATTAAACGGGTTTTCCGGGCTAAAGGGAAGATCGCTTATCCGGGGGCCTGCTGCCATGTGACCCAGAGAGCGCCCGGGCGCGAAATGCTTTTTCTTGAAAATTCCGATTACCTTTTCATGCTGAAGCTGCTAAAAGAAAAGAGCAAGCGGTTCCTGTTCGATGTTTACAGTTTCGTCCTGATGCCGAACCATGTGCACCTCCAGCTACGGCTTAAGGAGGGGAACCTGTCGGAGTCGATGAAGAGCCTGTTCCAGGAATACGCGCGGTTCTTCAACGCCAAGTACGAACGCAAGGGGCACGTCTTCTGCGGAGCTTACCGCGAGGCCCTTTGCCTGGATGACGGCTATGCCCTGGCGACCTCTGTATATATACACCTGAACCCCGTCCGGGCCGCTTTGGCCGGCGACCCTTACAGGTACCGCTGGTCGTCGTGCGGCTTATATGCCGCAGGCAATAAGGTCGCAAGTTTTGTGGATGAAAAGTTCATACTTGGCCTGCTTAGCAAGGACCAGGCTGTGGCGCGGGAAAATTACCGTCAGCTTCTGGCGCGGGCGGCTTTTATCAGGACGAGCGAGGTTTGGGAAAAACCCGGTATCTTAAATTCTTTTAAAGCGGAACTTATAAGCCTGCTGTCCGGACTGCCGGCATTAAAAAAGCAAAACGATATTCTTGATGAGAACGCGCTTGATAAAAAAATCGCAGAACTGAAGGAAAAGGGCCGCCTGCGGCTGCCGCAGGATCTGAAAGCCCGGAAATATCTGATAGAGCAGTTAAAGGCGCGCGGTTTCGGGCTCACCGAAATTGCCGGAAAATTAAAAATTTCCAGACAAACAGTGTACACTACTCTCTCCTCCCCAGACACCAAATCCAGCCATCCCTCACACCCCTAACTTTACATTTTAGTTATTGACAAAAATGTAAAGTTAGAGAGGGGGGAATGTAACATTGGTCACAGTGATTAATTATGCATTGAACTGCGCCGCGCGGACGTGGTAGACTTTAGCTGTTATATATAAATGCGCACGCGCAGTTATTGTAAAGGCTTGGCATCTAACACCGCCTATGAAACGAGAAAAGACCTTTTGCGGTCTTTTACCACTGTTCTTGTTCCGCATTATTGCGATTATAATTTCCGCTTCAGCTATTATTGCAGGCTGCGCTCTTTTTCCCCGAAACGCTTTTACACAGACCCAAATCGGGAATCCCGAGCCGGTGGCGGTCGTTTCCGGCGGTGTGGTGAGCCAGCAGGATATTCCGGACTGGCAGGCGGCGCAGGGCTGCTACGGACCGGACGCGCTCACTTCGCGGAAAGCCGGCTTCATGCGGATGTTCGAGGCGACTATCCTGGATGAGGTGCTGCAAAAAGCGTCGCGCCCTATAACCGCCGGGGAGTACCAGGCAGAAGTAGCCCGCATTGACGCCGAAACCCGCGCGCCGGAGATCCTTGCCTGCATAAAGAAATACTTCGGCGACGACACGGTCCGCTACCAAAGAATATTCATCAGGCCCATCCTGGCGCAGCGGTTCATCCGCGAATTTGTGAAGTTCGATCCCAGGGTACAGGAGAAAGCCTACGGCCTGCGCGACAAAATTTCAACGGACGTAGTAAAGGGGATTCCTTTCAATAAAATCGCCTCGACGCCGGATATTGTCTATTCCTCAGCGGCATATTCGCTGGAGGCGGATACCGCCACCCAGAACGCGTTCATGCCGCACGGCGGCTGGTCGCCTTTTGAGGCAGCGTTCATAGAGGAACACCTGAAAGGTTTGAAGCCGGGGCAAGTTAAAGAAAAACCGATCGAGGACGAGACAAATATAAAGTTTATCAGGCTGATAAGCGTGACCGGAAAAAAATATTATTTTGAGCTGTTGACGGTCCACAAGCTTTCCACGGAAGAATATCTGAAGGCGATACCGAAGCTGCCGTCCAAAATAAACGACAAGGAACTGCACGACTGGGTGGCGCCTATAAAGGGCAACCCCCTTATCGCCCCTGCGGAGATAGCGCAGTAGAAGAACCTGAAAGGAGTAACGGAAAATATATGGCCGCGCGCATCTTGAAACTGGACAAGCACGACGACGACAGGGAAATTGACTTCGAGCTGAAATATCTCGCTTCACTCACGACCAGGCAGCGCTTCGAAATGATGTTCAGAAAAACGCGGGAAATGCTGGCATTACTGGGGAAAAATGGACACGGAAAAACTACTGAGATCATTAAAAGAGCATAGGGCCGATTTTGTGATAATCGGCGCCACTGCTTTCCCGGTGCACGGTTATGCGCGGGCGACGCTGGATATAGACATTTTCATCCGCCCTTCGCCGGAGAACGCGGCGAGGGTCCGGAAAGCCTTAAGCGAATTCGGTTACGACCTGAGCGATGTCAAAATATCCGACCTCCTTGGAAAAAAGCTGCTTATCCGCCAATATATCGTGGAAACCGATGTCCACCCGTTCGTCGCGGGCGTTACGTTTGAAAGGGTCTGGAAAAACAAGGTGAGGGCGAAATACGGAGAGACCTTCGCATATTTCGCCTCCCTGGCCGACCTCATAAAAATGAAGCAGGCGGCCGGCAGACCCAAAGATCTTGAGGATTTAAAATATCTGCGGAAACTGAAAAAACATGGTTGAAATTCAAAGAAAGGCGCCAGGCGCCTTTTATGACGCAAGCTGCAATGCCGGATATTCGGCAAGGAACTGCGCGACTGGGCCGCCCCGATAGAGGGCGCCCCCCTTATAACGCCGGAGGAGATAGAGCCGTAATAAGTTGGAGGAAGCGGGTGAATGTGCAAGAGTCATGCGGGATGTGAGAAAAGTTCTAAGGAGTTATTTCAGTCTTTAAACGGCGCCTGGCGCCTTTTTATGGAGAGAATATGAAAAAAAATACACTGGTGAGGATGTTTTTGGGGATGGGCCTGGTTTTAAGCGCGGCGAGTTATGCGTTCGCGGAGGACGCGGAGGTAAAACTGAATTCAAATGACGGCACGACGAAATTTATAGTGCAGGACAAGGACGCCGCCACGGTCTTCGCCACCGATTCCGCCGGGAATACCGTGATAAACGGCACCGCCGCTGTTGCCGGTTCGGGATTTTCAGTGGGCGGTTCCACGTTTGTCGTGAAAGCCGGCAACGTCGGCATCGGGACGACGGCGCCGGGGGCGAAATTAGAGACTGTGGGAGAAGTTAGAACTTCCACATCAACAACAAGCACTTTAGGACTCTGTCTTGCAGGCGCTTTTCAAGATTTACCAACTTCAGGTTACAAAAAAGGTTGTATAGCTTATCAGATAAGTAACGAAACTTTATATGTTTCAACTGAAACTGTTGCAACAACTTATTCTTGGAAACCAGTATGGTAGTAACATCTGCGGGCAACGTCGGCATCGGAACGGACACACCGAAGGGGCTGTTACACGTGGGAGCAGGGGCAATACCGGGGCTGTTGGTAACAAGTGCGGGCAATGTCGGCATCGGGACGACGGGTCCTGGATACACTTTAACGGTTAATGGAACAGGGAAATGGGGGTCAGGTCTTGCCTTTTGACATGGAGAAGAAGAAGCAGAAGGCCGGGAAGCAGGGACGCAGGTGGAATACGGAGACGCGCAGATACGGGGTCAGGTCTTGAAATTTGGCATGAGAACAGCGGAAAGTTTGCAGCGGCGGGCGTCGGATAAATCCGACTGCTGCACGAGTTACATGCTTGTTTTTATAGATGAATCGGGGGATACAGGGAGAAAAATTGAGCTTGGCTCAAGCCGTTATTTTATTATTTCACTTGCGGCTTTTGAAGTTCACGAAGATGCCGTAGATTGCGACCAGCGGATAGGTCTATTACGCAAGGAGTTGAAGCTGCCCGACAATTATGAATTTCATTTTTCGGTCAATTCGCATAATGTCCGCTTGGCCTTTTTGCATGCGATACAGCCATACAAATTTATGTATTTTTCCGTTGCCATAGATAAATCTCCGGAGAAGCTTTGGGGCCCTGGGTTCCAGACAAAAGAGTCATTTTACAAATATGCCTGCCAGATGGCTTTTACAAACGCGCTGCCGTATCTTGATAGCGCAACGGTTGTCCTGGATCAGTCCGGTTCGCCTGATTTTCGCAACCGGCTTTCAAAGTATCTGAAAAACCGGATAAATGCCGCCGGGGATAAAAGGATTCTGAAAATAAAGCAGCAGCGTTCATCCTCGAATAATCTGCTGCAGCTTGCGGACTATATTTCGGGCATTATAAACCGGAAAATGCAGGGGAAGAAGGATTGGCCGGATTATTACAGGTTCATCAATGACAAGGAAATGTGGGTGCAATCATGGCCGAAATAGCGATACCGCCTCTTACCCTTGCGGGACGCCCCGATGAACGGGACTATTTGAGGCGGTATCATTTCCGCATATATTATAGCAGATAGCCGCCTTTGCGGCAAGAGAAAAAAGTATGGGGAAATGGGGTCAGGTTTTGACTTTTGACATGGAGAAGAAGAAGCAGAGAGGCCGGGAAGCAAGGATGCAGGGAAAATAACGGGAGACGGCGAAAAAGGCGCCAGGCGCCTTTGCCTTGAGCGCAAGCGCCAGGGAGGCGAAAGATGAATTCCAGGGAATTTTTCAACAGCGTCGCTAACGGGAAAAGCGATTTCCTGCAGATTTTCCTGTCGCTTCTTGAAAAGGAAGCCGTCGGTTACTGCGCGATAGGCGGACTGGCCGTAAACGCCTATGCCGAACCGGTGGTAAGCCTTGATCTGGATGTCGTCATTGCCGCGGAGCGCGTGGGCGGCCTGCTTTCCGTTTTTAAGAGCAAATACTCCGTCGTTGAATATCCAAACAGTATAAATGTTTCCGACAGTTCATCCGATCTCCGCGTCCAGATACAAACCGACCCGAGATATCAGCCGTTTATCAAACGCGCGTCCATGCGGAAGGTGCTGGGATATGATATTTGCGTCGCCGCCGTTGAGGATGTGCTGCAGGGCAAGATCTGGGCCGCCCTGGACGGCGCGAGACGCGCGAGCAAGCGGCAGAAGGATCTGGCGGATATTATGCGCCTTATAGAAACAAAGCGGGAGTTGCTCCCCCTGCTGCCTGAGGCTATAAAAAAGGAGCTGCATTTGTGACAGGGCTCTGAAAGGGGCTTAAATCTTAACAGTTTTGGGGCCGGGCGGAGCGGGATCGTGAAGTTGGAAAAGAAGCGCGGGAAGCTGTTGAACGATTAAGTATGGCTATACGGGTTCGGAAAATATTAGCCGTGGTTTTGCCGGCGGCGGCGCTTTTGCTGCTGCCGGCCGGCCGCGCTTTTGCCGGATTTACCGTTAACGGCGGAACCGTCACTTTCAACAATAACGCGGAGTTCAGGACTTCAACCATAACCATAAACAGCGGCGGCGTGCTGGCCGCCGGCGAGGCGAAGATAAGCGTTTCCGCCGACTGGATAAATGCCGGCTTGTTCGAGGCCGGGACCTCGACGGTGGCGTTCGAGAACGGCGTTACGACTTCCGCGCTCACCGGGGACACCACCTTCTATTCCTTCGCCTGCGAAGCGGCGGGGAAAAATCTGATTTTTGCCGCCGGCTCCACCCAGGCCGTAAACGGCTCTTTCCTGCTGACCGGCGCGGGCGGAGACCTCATTAAATTAAGGTCCTCCATTGACGCCGATAAGTGGTACCTGAGTTTCCCGAACGGCGCGCAAACCGTAAGCTATGTTGACGTTAAAGACTCCGACGCCCTTTTAAATACCGTAACCGCCGATAATTCCCTTAATTCCGGCAATAATAACGCAAATTGGGCTTTCGGCAGTATGCCGAACGGATGCGGCGCTGGTTTCAACGTGGCCAAAGACGGTTCCGGAGACCATACATCCATACAGGCAGCAGTAAATGGATTATCTGTAAATCTAAGCACGACAACCTGCGTGGTTATACGGGACACTGAAACCTATTCCGAGCAGGTTACGGTACAGGGGTTTGCGAACAACGGCTATCAGTTAAAAATCATGGCGGACCCGGCATTTATAAGTTCCGCGCCGGTGGTCAACCCGCCGGTCGCTTCAACGGCGGCGTTCCAGCTCATGAACGACAGCGTGACCGTGCAGGGGATAGACATAATTTCCACGAACACGGTAGCTTACGGCATTAAGGCTTCATCAGCGAGCATTGCTATTTCAAGCGTCAACGTGGACGGCGGGGCTAAGATAAATACGGCGGGCATCGCGCTTGCGAGCTACAACACGCTGTCTTATTCCAGCATCACGGTCCAGGACGCCTACGCCCTTTACCTGCCCGGGAGCATCGGCGCGCAGGTTTCCTACAGCACGGCGCAGGCCGACAGCGCGGGAAAATACGCCCTTTACCTGGACGGGGCGTCCAGCAATACCTTTACCATTTTTACGGCCAGCAACACCGCTCATCGCGGCGCCTCCCTTCGCAATAACTCTAATTTCAACGACATAACCCTGAGCACCATGACCGGTGTTAATGCGGGGTTGGAACTCTATGGCGCTTCGTCCAATACCATAAGCAGCAGCCTTATGACCAGCCCATCGGGCCTCGGGCTGGCTATCGGCGGCGGCGCCAACTTCAATTTTGTAACCCAGAGCATCATGGCCGGCGGGGGGGGCGGGGTTTCCGGGCTTAACCTCTCCGACTCCGAATTCAACACCATAAGCCAGAGCTATATGTACGCGGCTGCGGGATATGGCGCGTATTTCAATTCCAACTCGGACAATAACTCCATTCTCCAGAGCACTATGACCGGCTACGGCGGCAGCAGTTCGGGCCTTTCTCTAAATTGGACCTCATCCAACACTATTGACAGCTGCTACCTGCAGGGGGTTGACGGCGCTGAAGTTTTTGGTTCAACCGGGACCGTCGTCAAATTAAGCGCGCTGGTTGCGACGGACTCCGCCGGCATCGCGCTGCGGGCGGCGAACGGCAATCTGAACCTGACGCTGTCTTCCAGCACACTCAGCGGCGGGGCGCAGGGGGCCGGCGTTTATCTGGACTCTTACAATTCCGGCGCGATAAATTTTTCTTCAAACACCATATCCGGCGGGCAATACGGTCTCAACATCGCTACGCAGTCGGCGGGGGCGACGCTTTCCATCGCCAGCATGACTTTTAATTCCCTGACGGCGGGCGCGACTGCCGTTAATTTCCTGGGCGGGCAGTTTGTTTCCACTTTCACCGGCGTCAATTTCGCCGACGCCGATATCGTAGTCAATGTGAACGGCAGCCTCCTGGCGGCGGGCTCCCGTATTACCATCCATAAATCCACCGGGATTAGGAACGGTCCCGCTTATGAAACCGACCCCGGCGGTTATGTGGACTGGCCGAGTCCCGCGGCAGTCGGCGATTTTGCGGCCTCGGCGGATTCCACCACTTATATCAACCTTTCCTGGACCGCGCCCGGGGCCGACGGGGATGAAGAGCCGCTGAATGATTCCACGTTTACCGTTCACTACACTTCCTCGGCGGCGGACGCGCAGGATCCGCTGTTCTGGTCAACTTCAACTGCGCAAATTAATATTTCCACCACGGGAATAAATCCCGGTACGGCAATAAATTACGCCGCCGGCAATCTCCAGGCCAATACGACTTATTACTTCAGGCTCTGGACGAAAAACAGTATAGGCAATTACAGCCCGCTTTCAAACGGCGCTACCGCCGTCACGTTGGTAAACCAGGTTACCGGTGTCCAGGTTGCCAGTGTGTATTTCACTAGCGTGACGGTTTCCTGGACCGCGCTGCCGGCTTCGCCTTCCAGCGCGACTTGCGAGGGGTATATGGTCCAGGCGTCAACGGCGGCGAACTTCAGCGGAGTGGTGTTGTCTTCGGCTAGCGGCATAAATGCCATCGCTGCATTAATAGTATCGGAACTTGAATCCGACGCGACTTATTATTTCCGCGTCGGGTCGCTGAACTGGGGGGGCAAAGCAAGCTTTGCTACTACAATATCTACCGTAACTATGGATAATATCCCGCCCGGCGCGGTCAGCGATCTGGCGGCGGGCGTGGTATCCAGCGATACGGTCGCTTTGACCTGGACTTCGGCGGGGGATAACGACGCTGCCGGGCAGCTGCCGGGTGGCAGCGCCTACAAGATACAGTACTCCACTTATACGGCGTCCTGGTCAACCGCCTCGGCGCAGGTGACCATTTCCACCTCGGGGGTACAGCCGGGTTCAACGCAGTATTACGCCGTCGCGGGTTTATTGGGCAACACCACCTATTACTTGCGGCTCTGGACTAACGATGAGGCCGGCAATTTCAGCGCGCTTTCAAACGGGGCCACGGCCCTTACGCTTCCCCAGCCTGTCTCCAGCCCGCAGATCTCGGCGGTTTACGTTAGCAGCTTCACCATCGCCTGGGACCCCACAGGCAATCTGCCGGGCACTTTCTATTTAGCAGAGACGTCCAATGATACGGCTTTCACTTTAAACACGGTTTCCACCGTGACAGTGTTCTCAACCTACACTTTCACGGGGCTTGCGCCGAACAACGTTTATTTCGCCAGGGTGAAAACGCTGGGCTTGGCCGGAGTTGACTCCGATTTCGTCAGTTTCGGTTCCACACCGACGCTGGCGAACCAACCGGCAGGTGTCCAGACCGCCAGTGTCCAGGTCACCAGTATAACAGCAAGCTGGGACGCCAATTCCAACCCGGACGGGACTTTATACGAGGTGATGGTTTCTTCCGACAATTTCGCCACGGTTTTGCAGTCCGCCTCAACCTCAACCTTAACCTTAACCTTTTCTTCCCTTACGCCTAACTCCACTTATTACTTTAAAGCCGCGGCCATAAACAGCGGCGGCATAAAAACCGCATATACGGTATTTCCGGGCACGTATACTTACGCTTCGGCTCCCGCCAAGCACGCGACCTCTTTCCCCGAGGTCAGCGCGTCCAGCGTAACGGCGCAGTGGCTGGCCAACGGCAATCCCGCTTACACAAGCTACTATGTCGGCGTGACCACCGCCGCTGATTTTACAGGGCTGGACTACGGGCCCGCCTCCTGGGGAACCGCCACAAGCATCGTGGTCTCGCCGCTTGACCCGTACACCACTTATTATTTCCGGGCGAAGGCGAAGGATTTCCTGGGCAGGGAAATGGCTTATACCGGGCTGGGAAGCACAAAGACCTTGGCCGGCACGGATATCATCTCGCCGTCGGTGACGGACCTGCAGTCCGGCGACGACGCCTGGCGCGGGAGCGCGAGCGGCGCCTATAAGGTCTATTTCGCCGATTATGGCTCCGGGCTGTCCAAGTTCCAGGTGAGGATAACCACCGCTTCCGATGCCGGCGGCACTTTGATAGCCGACTGGACCGACGTGGTCACGAATATCGCCGCCCAGACCTACGGCTCCGACTGGCAATTGCCGGGTTCCGCGTTCGGAGGCATCCCGGAGAACACCACCTGCTATGTCTCGGTCAGAGTTTACGACAACAGCGCAAATGTAACCGTATCCACCGATGTGTTCTATGTTCTGCGCGATATTACTGCGCCTACGATCGACAACAAGACGGTTTCCACCGCAACCTGGGTAGCGACCGACCAGCAAACCTTATATGACGTGGACTTCGCCGATTCGCTCTCGGGGCTCAGGTATATCCAGTACAGCGCAAGCTCCCAGCAGGGGACGGCAAGCGCCAATATCCTGGGTTGGCTGGATATTGATGTCGTGGTTTCTTCAATAACCTACACCACCGACTGGGGCGTGAACTTCGCCGGACTGCTGGATTCGGCCACCAATTATATAAGCGCGTGGGCAATAGACGTAGCGGGCAATATCACCACGGTCACGGACGCGTTCAGGATATTGAAGAACACCAAGGGGCCGACGGTTTCAATAACCTCGCCCAACGCGCTGTATATTTCCACGATAACGGCCGTTTCGGGCTCGGCCACAAAGCGCATAGATATCGCGCCTGTGGAGGGCAGCGAGCTGGCTTTCATGCGAACCGCCGACGCGAAATACTGGGACGGCGCGGGATTTAATTCGGCGGCCCAGTTCTGGCTGACGGCTTCCGGCATAGATACCTGGAGCGTTGACGTTTCCACTTTCGGCCTTGTCGAGAATTCTTCCTATACCGCGGTTGCCCGGGCGCGGGACATAAACGGCAAATATTCCGCCGTGTACGCCACTTTCACTTTCACCATAGACGCAACGGCGCCGACGGTGTTTCTGTCCACGCCGGCAGCCGGCGCGACACTTTACGCTTTTGAAGTGGTGGAGGGCACGGCCGCCGACACGCTGCCGGGCGCAGGCCTGTCAGCCGTTGAGATAAGTCTTAAGCGGGTTATAGACGGCAAATGGTGGAACTTTATGACCGCCTCCTGGGGTGATATCATAGTATCCTCGCGCGCGGCCGGCGGAACCAACTGGCAGTTCTATCCCGACGCCGCCCTGAAAGGCAATGTAACCAACGGCCTGGATTATTTCGTAACCGCCCAGGCCAAAGACGGCGCATATCCCGCCAACGCCTCGCCTTTCGGCCAGGCCGGCTCCACGTTCACCATTATAGATACCGTGCCGCCGGGCCAGGTTACGCAGATCTCGGCTTCAAGCGGGACCTCGCCGGGCAGGATAGTCCTTGAATGGACGGCCTCGGGCGACGACGGCCCGGATGTCATGCTGGGTTCCGGGCAGTTCGCCATACAGTACGCTACCTGGTCCTCTGTATCTTTAAGCACCTCCGCCGCCCAGGTCCTTATTTCAACCGCCGGCGTCATGCCGGGAAACGCGCAGTCTTACACCGTGACGGGGCTTACACCGTCCACCACCTATTACCTGGCCCTGTGGGTCAAGGACGACGCGGACCTGTGGTCGGATCCCTCGCCGCTGGCCTCATCGGTTTCAGGCGAGAGCCTGAACGACCAGATTTCGGGCCATGTCAGGATGCCTTCGGGGCAGGGTATTACCGGCGTGTTCGTGGAGGCGGTGAATATAATCGGGCTGGCGGCCCGGACCGCCTATACCGTCGACGACGGCCTTGGCACTTTCACGTTCAGCATGCTTGAAGACGGGATATACAGGCTCCAGGCCACCTGGGTCGCCAATAATATCGCGAGTTCGGTTTCAAAGGACCAGATACCGATGGGCTACGCCGATGTGGATTTCATTCTTTCGACGGAGTATGAACTCGCGAGCATCTCCGGGACCATCCCGCAGGCGATGAAAAGGTCACCAGTTGCCAGTCACCAGTCACCAGTAACGGCGGCGACACAGTCTTTTGAGACAGTGGAGCTGTACCAGGGCTCGCGCCGGATAGCGGTCACCCGGCCGGACGCGCTGGGCAATTTTGCCATAAGAAACCTGCTGCCTGGGACCTACACCGTGCGGTTCCCGCAGAATCCCGGTTTAAAAGACATTACCGTCACGCTGAAAAACGGGGAGAACGCGGTATTGTCGCCGCTGGGAGAACTGCTTAAGAAAGACTCGGTTTACGCGTATCCCAACCCGGCCCGAAATTCGATAACTTTCCATTTGCAATCCGGCATAAACACGGCGCTCAGAAAGATTATTTCGATCTTCGGCATTGACGGGCGTCTGGTGGGGGAAATAAAAGAGGACGATACCGGCTGGCAGACTGTCGCCGACGGCGAGTGGAAATTTGAGATGAACACGAAGAATCTGGCCTCCGGCGTCTATATTTACGCGGTCAAAGTGCAGGACGGCGCCACCGGCAGCGCAAAGAAGATAATAGGCAAGTTTGCGATAGTGAAATAGAGGAAGGGTTTAAGGGTTTGAGGTGTTAAGGGTCTAAGGGTGGAGAGGGGAGGGGAAGGGTCTAAGGGTGAAGGGTTTAAGGGGTGAAGGGGCTAAGGGTTTAAGGGTAACAATATTTTTTACCCTAAAACCCTTCGGTTCACAAGAAGAAATTATGCTGAAGAGTTATAGAGATTTAATAGCTTGGCAGAAAGCTTATGACTTGTGCCTGAAGATATATACGCTTACAAATAGTTTTCCGAAGGAGGAGAAATACTGCCTGACTTCCCAGATGAGAAGAGCCGCGATCTCCATTCCGTCAAATATCGCGGAAGGCTACGGCAGGAAAACCCTTCCGGACTATGTGAGGTTGCTGTATATCGCTTTCGGGTCGTATTGCGAGCTTGAAACCCAGATGTCCGTGGCGGCAGATTTGAAGTATCTTGATGAGGCTGATAAGAAGTCTGTGGGCCAAATGATGATTGAGGTGGGACTTGTTTTGAAGTCATTGATAAGGGCTTTGGAGAAGAAGTTAAAAGGGGAGGGTCTGAGGGTCTAAGGTGTTAAGGGTAAAGCATTTTTTACCCTTAAACCCTCAAACCCTCAAACCCTTAAACCCTTAGACCCTAAGACCCTTAGACCCTGATTGCGAAGTGTAACTAAAAGGCATTGCTAAAAGGCGGGCTCTTATTATAATCTTTACATTGATATTATTAGGGGAATAACCATGACCATGAATTCGCTGATAGGCGCAAAACTTGTAGCTGGGGGCGCGGCGAGGTTGCGCCGTTTCCTTGCTTCCTTGCTTCTTTGCCTCATTACCTCTTTATTGCTTTCCCCGGGACGCGCTTCCGCCGCCAACCTGACGGCGGCCGGCATCGCCGTGCTGGATGTAACCGGCAGCGCAAGAAACAGCTTTTCAAACACCGAATATGTCATCCTGCGCCAGCAGGTCAGAAATGACGCCGCCAGCGCCAAGATGATATATTTCAAATTTTACATTCTCAACCCGTCCGGAGCCGTGGTCTTCACGCACGAAGGGAACGCCGCTCCCGGCACCCCGGGCCTAAGCCAGACCCAGCTCTCCGGCATGAACATCTCCCGGTTCTATGCCATACCCGGCGAGTATACTTTCAGGGGTGTGGCCACGCTTGATCCTGAGCCAGCCGTCACGCAGGAAGTGAAGTTCGCCGTGTCTTCGCCCAACATCACGCTTATCTACCCGCCGCTCGGCGCGCGGGGCCTGGCGGACACCCCGCTTATTTTCAGATGGTCGGCCAGCGGCGCCTCAAAATACCGGCTCACGGTAAGCGACAGCGCGAGTTTATATAATCCGGTCCATACCGCCATCAACAGCGGCGGGAGTTCCTACGCCTACCCCCAGAATCCCACCCAGCCCAGGGAGAAGCTTGCGCCCGGGCAGGTCTATTACTGGAAAGTGGAAGGGCTTGACGCCTATAACAACAAGATTTCGGACAGCAATATCTACAATTTCTCCATGCAGGCCCAGGGCCCCAAAACAAGGGACGTGGCGGTAACCCAGCTTGAGGTCCAGCATCCGGAAAAGCTGGACTTTACGAAACAGCTTGAATTCAAGGTAACTCTTACGAACCTGGGCAGCGCCAGCGAGAGCAATATAAACGTTAAACTGACCGTGGGCGGCATGCCGGCCGACGGTTCCCCGAAACAGGTGCAAAATCTGGATGCCGGGCATCACCATCAGGCGCCGTTCAAGGGTTATGTGCCCCAGGACCAGAACCAGAGCCTTGTGGTGGCCTGCATAGACCTGTTTGACGACAATATACCGAATAACTGCAAGACGCTGCTGCTGTCCAAGCCCGCGGCCCAGCCGCCGGAGACGCCTAAAGAATATAAAAAAATGACGTACGACGAGATGTGGGACGCTTTAAAAAAACGCCTCGGCCCCGACGCGCTTAAGGCGCTTGAGGGATACGACCTTGATTCCCTCACCTGCCCGGACTGCACCGGCGACGAACTTAACAGTATTTTAGCCGCGCTGCTGGCCGGCGACGCCACTATAACCGGTACTTCCGTGACGGACACGACGCCGATAGTCCTGCAATTGGGAGGCGGCGGGGGCGGGGGGACGGATGACCAGAAGCAGGACACAACCGGGGAGTTGGGCGAGGGGCCGGAGTTTGACTTCGACCTGGGGGAGCAGGACGACGAGCTGCCGGCTGAACAATTGACAACCGCGGAGATGTGGGAAATACTAAAAAAAAGCCTGAGCCCCGAAGATCTCAAGGCGCTTGAGGGGTATAACCTTAGCTCGCTAGTCTGCCCGAACTGCACCGGCGACGAGCTTAACAATATTTTTGCGGCCCTGCAGTCCGGGGACGCCACGATAACCGGCGTTTCCATTGCGGACGCCGGGGGCATAGTCCTGCAGTTGGGCGGCGCGGGCGGGGAACAGGAGCAGGAGATGGAGGAGTATGCCCTTGAACCGGAGCCGAAGAAAACGAGTCCGGACGAATGGACCGGCTATACGAACGCGTTCAATAACGATGAGGTGGAAACGTATGTGATAAAGAGCAAAGACGACTGGAAGAAAATATGGAAGATACTTTCCAACGAAAAGGCGCCGGGCCTGAAGTTCGGCGCGAAAATGGTTATCGGCATAGCGTCCGGCAGGGAGGATAACGCCGATACGGTGCGGATCCTGAGCCAGCGGCCCGGCGAGGACGGGCTGAAAGTGGATTATTACATGATCAGGGCCGAAGAAGGCAAGACCATGCCTTTCTGCGCCTATATTTTCAAAGTCGTGGATAAAGTGGACGGCAAAGTTGAGTACAAGCGGCTGGATGTGGGGAAGTGAGCAGGGGAAGGGTTTAAGGGTTTTAGGGTTTAAGGGTCGAAGGTATACACCCTCCCCCCGTTGCGGGGGAGGGCGAGGGTGGGGGGTAAATCGGCGGTCGGAGTAAAAACGGATTCGGAAGCTGAAATGAAAAATGGAGGATGTATGAATAACAGGCTGGCAAAAATCGGGGCGGCGGCGGTTGCATTGATGTTTCTCGGTTCCATAGTGAAACCGAATTACGCGTTCGCGGCGGGGAAAGTGAACGCCATAGTTATTTTTGTAAAAGGGCCGGTGGAGGTGAAACGCCGGCGCGTGAGGAATTTCACTGAGCTTAAGCTCAATGATATGCTCTATGCCGGCGATACGGTGAAGACCGGGAAGCGGGGCCAGGCTTCTCTGGCCACCAAGGGCGGCGCCGAAGTGCGGCTTAATCAGAATTCCTCCTTTGAGATCACTTCCCGCGGCCGCGTGAGGGAACTGCGCCTTAAAGTGGGCCAGCTTTGGACCAGGATGCTGCATAGGATGGCCAGGCTTAATGTCAGAACGCCTTCCGCCGTATGCGCGATCCGGGGCACCGAGGCGGACATAGAGCAGGGGGACCTGCTGACGGTGAAGGTTTACGAGGGCCATGTGGACGTGTCGAACGTCGGGGGCAGGCAGTCGCTGAAAGCCGGCCAGATGAGCACGGTAAGCGGCGCCGCATCCGCTCCCGCGGCGCCGAAGAAGATGGGCGCCGGAGACCTGGGCAAGTGGCAGGAAGACGCAAATGTGGACCTTAAGGACATACAGCAATCCATGGACAAACTGACCACCGCTGCGGGTGATAAGAAGATGAAAATTCAGATACAAGGTAAAGACGGCAAGACCAAGAATGTGGAAATAAATCTGAAGAAGAAGTAAAAGGACAGTAACCGGTGGCCGGTAATCAGTAACCGGTAATCAGTAACCGGTGGCCGGTGACCAGTGGCCGGTAGCGGGCGAATTACCATTCGCCATTGTAGTCGCAGAGCTTGCTCTGCCTGTAGCGGCGGGAATTATCCCGTTTCCCTCCCCCCATTGCGGGGGAGGGCGAGGGTGGGGGGAGAGAAATGGTGGGGGGAACAGAAGGAAGGCATTTTATGAAACTTTCTAAAATCTTATGGCCGGCGATCCTGGCTTCGGGCATGTTCGCTTTATTCTGTCCGCCTAAGGCGGACGCGGCTTCAAGTTCCGCCGCGCAATTCCTGAAACTGGGCTTCGGCGCGCGCGCTTTGGGCATGGGCGAGAGCTTTGTCGCCGTCCAGGACGATATCTCAAACCTTTATTACAACCCGGCGGGCCTTGCCGGACGCGGGGAATCAGGCCGCGAGATCCTGGTTTCTCATTCCTGGCATATACAGGATATGGGGCTTTCCCAGCTCGGTTTCGCCAATAAGCGCTTTGCCGCGTCCTTCATCTATTTCTCGGCCGGAGACCTGGAGGGCAGGGACGACGCCGGCAATCTTACCTCCAATTTCACGGCTGAGGATTACGCCCTTTCCGCCGGCTACGGCTTTAAATTGCTGGGGCTGGACGCCGGCGCCAACGCCAGGGTTATCAGGCAGAGGATAAAGACCAGCGCCGCCAACGCGGTCGCGGCCGATTTCGGCGTCATGCACACTTTCGGCGATTCTCCTTTTAAATTCGGCGCGTCGGTGTCCAACCTCGGCACGAAGATAAAATTTGAGGATGAAAGCTATCCGCTGCCGCTAATCTCCCGGGTGGGGCTGTCCGCGAATTTTAAAAACACGCTTCCGCTTATAGCCTGCGCCGGCGTGGATTTCCCCAACGATTCGCGCGGGATTTTAAGGCTGGGCCTGGAGTACGGCGGGTTTGAGAACCTCGCGCTGCGGGCCGGCTATAAAACCGTTTCTTCGTCGAACCGAGACGCAGCGCTGGGCAGGGACCTGGGCGGCGGCTCTTCCGGCGTTTCCAGTTTTTACGGATTTTTCATGGGCATAGGTTTTAAATTCAGGAACGTGAACCTCGACTACGCGCTGCTCCCCTACGGCGAGCTGGGCAACTCGCACAGATTCTCGGTCGGGATGAAGTTCTAGTCGTCGGTAATTTGTCGGACCTCCTCCCCCCTTGTGGGGGAGGAAAGAGGTGGGGGGCGGCAAGCGGAGGTTATATGACTCAGGAGCAAAAAACAGGCATATACGGGGAAATAAAGCGGCGTTTGGTTGCGGCGCTGAATCCCGACGCCATATATATTTTCGGCTCTTTTGCCCGGGACATGGAAACAACAAACAGCGATATTGATGTGCTTGTTGAAAAAGAAACAACGCTAAGTATTCAAAAAAGAATCAGCGAGGCGGGGAAATTATTAAAAGGGCTCCCTTTTCCGTTCGATGTTCTGGTTTATACGCCGCGGGAAATAAGGGAAAAGTTGAACGACAAATATTCGGTGGTTTATCAGGCGGTGTCGGAAGGGGTCAAGATCTATGAAAAACACGTTTGAGATCCTCCTTGAAAAAGCGGAAGAAGACCGCAGAGCGGCGGCTGCGCTTCTCGCCGCGAAGGATTCCCCGGAGGGCATTATTGTTTTTCATGTCCAGCAGCTGGCGGAGAAACTTCTTAAAGCTTTTCTCATCTTCCGGAAAACGGAATGCAAGCCCACCCATAACATGATATTTCTGCTGGAAAAAGCCGTGGCCGCGGATGCGTCATTTTCCGAATTTTCCGATCTGGCCGACGAGCTGGCCCCGTTCGCCGTCCTTATCCGGTATGAGGAAGGGTATGAGGTGACAATTGAAGAAGCGCGGTCCCTTTTTGAAAGGACCCTGCGGTTGCGGAATAGAATTCTTGCTGAAATAGGGGAAGGGAAGGGTTTTAGGGTTTAAGGGCTGACTTCCTCCCCCCTTGCGGGCCAGGATTGAGGTGGGGGTGAGAATGGTCTGGCCTCCTCCCCCCCTTGCGGGGGAGGATTGAGGTGGGTGAGAATGGTCAGGCTTCCTCCCCCCTTGTGGGGGAGGATTGAGGTGGGGGGAATGTTAGCGGTGGTATAAAGCTGCGGAATAGATTTGCAGTTGTTGATTTTTGGAGGAACTATATGAAACGCATATTCTCATTTTTATTCGCGGGGCTGGTATTCGCCGTCGCCGTCGTCTGGGCCGAAGCGCCAAACCTCATCACCTACCAGGGACGGCTGAAGGAAAGCAATCTGCCGGTGACCGGCAACCGGAGCATCGAGATCGTCTTCTGCGACGCCCTGACCGGCGGGACCTGCTATCCGACCCCGGGCGTCAGCGCGCAGTCCGTTACGGTTTCGAACGGCCTCTTCAAGTCCACGGTGACGGTGCCTGTGGGCGTGGACCTTTCCGCCGGGCCGTGGTACCTTGCCGTCTATGTGGGCGGCACCGAGCTCACCCCCCGCGAACAGTTCACCAGCGTCCCGTACGCCCTTTACGCCGCTACTGCGGCGTATTCCACCGGCCTGACTGCCGCGGCCGGCGCCGCGGGCGTAACGGCGTCAACAAACGTCTTCATTACAGGTAATCTCGGCATCGGGACGACGGGGCCGGGGGCGGATTTACATTTATATTCTACAACAGCCACAGATAACAAGCCCCAGTTGATTTTACAGAATTATATTGGAGGCAGATATTTACCGAGCATACTTTTCAAGGCTGATGATGGCTTTGATGGAACACCGGCAAGTAATAACGCTTCAAGAATTGTCGGGGGGTTTGAAGGAGGCCCAAATTGGAGCGATACCATAATTGGTTTTGAAACAACGCAAACAGGCTTGTCTCTGATAAGGGCGATGACAATAAAAAACGGCAACGTCGGAATCGGGACCATAACTCCGGCTTACCGGCTGGATGTTTCAAGCGGAGCGGGGGAAGCGGGGCGGATATTCGCGGTCTCAACAGGCGCGACCAACGTGTTCTACGTGGCCGGCGACGGCGCGCACGCGCTGAAATATTACGGCGACGGGTCCGCCTTGACCGGCGTTACCGCTTCCGGCGCGGTGTCGAAGACAGGCGACACGATGACCGGCTCGCTTGCCCTGCTTAACGCTTCAACCCTGACCGTAACCGGCAACGCCTTCTCCGTGGGCGGTTCCACCTTTGTCGTAACCGGCGGCAACGTCGGCATCGGGACGACGGGGCCGGTAAGCAGGCTTGAGGTTGTAGGAGGCTCTATTACCATAAGCGGCTCAGATGCGAATCTTGTGGTCGGCGGGAACGCGAGCCGCTATGTCTATGACGATTCAGCCAGCTTCAGGACAGCATTTTCTTCCAACGTGTATATAGTAGGTTATTCCTCCGCCGCCAGATATTACGGCGACGGCTCGGCGCTTACCGGCATTACGGCCAGCGGCTATAGCGGAGTTCTGCCCGCAGCCAACGGCGGCACCGGACTGGCGAACATAGCGCAGGACAACATCCTCTATGCTTCCGCCGCTGACACGTTCGCGGCTGCGCCGATAAGTGTGTTCGGGCGGTCGCTGATAGACGACGCAAACGCGGGCGCTGCGCTGGCCACTTTGGGCGCGGCTGCTGCCGCTGATGTAGCCGCCGACACCGACACCTTGCGGACCGATGTAGACCTGAAAGCGCCCTTGGCGGACCCCACATTCACCGGCACGGTGTCCGGCATCACGAAAGCGATGGTGGGCCTGACCAATGTTGACGACACCTCCGACGCCGGCAAGCCGGTCTCTACGGCTCAGCAGGCGGCGTTGGATCTGAAGGCCGTGGCCGCTGATGTCTCTGCGGACACTGACACATTGAAAGGGCTGGTGGATATTAAGGTGAGCAGCGCCTTGGCGTCGGGCAATATATTCGTAGGCAGCGCGGCCGGCGAGGCGGCCGGGGTGGTGATGAGCGGCGACGCGGCGATAAGCAACACGGGCGCGCTGACCATAGCCAACGACGCGGTCACCACGGCGAAGATCCTGGCCGCGAACGTGACCGCG
>JAHJSU010000241.1 GCA_018829985.1 Elusimicrobiota bacterium
CTGCAGAAAGGGATGTGGATGTATAAGCCGGGCATGTAAGGAGGGAACAGAAACCAGAGGCTAGGGATTAGGGGTTAGGGAAAGAGTTGCTTATTTCTTCCCCTATCCTCTAGCCCCTAGCCTCTATCCCCTAACCCCTAGTTCTGGCTTTTCTTCAAGAACATCTGGATCAGGTCCATCGGCACGGGAAAGATTATCGTTGAACTGTTATCGGTCGCAATCTCGGTCAGGGTCTGCAGATATCTGAGCTGGATGGCGGCGGGATTGACGGCCATGATTAGCGCGGCGTCGGAAAGCTTCTGCGCGGCCTGGAATTCGCCTTCGGCGTGGATGACCTTGGCCCGTCTTTCTCTTTCGGCCTCGGCCTGTTTGGCTATGGCTCTCTGCATTTCCTGCGGGAGGTCCACGTTCTTGACTTCAACGCTTGAGATCTTTATGCCCCAGGGTTCGGTGTGCAGGTCCAGGATCTCCTGGAGATTCTTGTTTATCTTGTCGCGGTTGGCGAGAAGGTCGTCCAGTTCCTGCTGGCCGAGTACGCTCCTGAGCGTGGTCTGCGCCAGCTGGCTGGTGGCGTACATGAAGTTCTCCACGTTCAGGACCGCGGTCTGCGGGTTTACCACGCGGAAATAAATGACCGCGTTGACTTTAACCGAGATGTTGTCGCGGGTGATCACATCCTGCGGGGGCACGTCGAGAACCACTACGCGCGTGCTCATCCGGAACATCTGCTGTATGCCCGGGATAAGGAATATCAGGCCCGGGCCTTTCACGCCGGTGAAGCGGCCGAACGTGAGGATCACGCCCCGCTCATACTCGTTAAGCACTTTGATGCTTGAGTAAAGTATAACGACCGCTATTATTATCAATGGAAACATGCCCATAATTGAACTCTCCTTATTAAACCCTGGATTTTCCGGCCGAAGCCCCCCAGGTGAGAAGCTCCGCCGCAGGCTGTAGTCGCAAGCTTTAGCTTGCGTCAATTCGCTTGCGCCACACGCAGGCTCAAAGCCTGCGACTACAACAAGCAGATTAAGTCTAGCAAAAGAAGGCAACGGAAAGCAAAAGAAAGCAACAGAAAGCAGCGGTGATTCAGACAGTAAAAATGTCAATACTTGCGCAGGCGCCGTATCAGGGCCTAGGGCCTTCAGACGGCCAAATCAAAACACAGATGAACACAGGTAAACACAGTTAAATTACAAATCTTTTATATTGCGCCTGTTGTATCTGTGTTCATCTGTGTTTACCTGTGGTTTCATATTATTTTTGTAACTACTCAGGTTCTCCGTATTTTTCACGTATTTTTTGTAGTGGCAAAGCTTGCTTTGCCTTTTTGGGCAGAGTAAACTCTGCCACTACGACGACAGACCTGAGTAGTTACTTATTTTTACGATACTTCCCTCATGTGGTGTGGACTTTCACTACTGTCTGAATCACACGGAATGGTTACCCCGCAGCCTTGCCACCTTTTTTTTAATTGTGTATATTAAGATTACGCGGTTTTAGGCGCAATAACATCGCTTATACAGGGAGTCGGGAAAGGGAAGAACTAACATGGCTTTCACAAACGAAGTCCGGGGAACATATCAGAAAGAGCTTGAGGAGCTGCGGAGCGCCGGCATGTTCAAGGTTGAGCGCTGCATTCACTCTGCGCAGGGGACGGATATTTTGGTGGAGTTCCCGCCGGGCGCCCCGCCCAGGAAAGTCATCAATATGTGCGCCAATAATTACCTTGGGTTCTCCAGTCATCCCGATGTGGTTAAAGCCGCCCATGCGGGCCTGGATTCGCGCGGCTACGGGCTGTCCTCGGTGCGCTTTATTTGCGGGACACAGGATATTCACAAACAGCTTGAGCGGCGCATGACCGGGTTCCTGGGCACGGAGGACACCATTCTGTTCCCGTCCTGCATGGACGCCAATTCCGGGGTCTTTGAGGCGGTCCTGGGTGAAGCCGACGCGATTATATCCGACCGCCTGGTCCACGCTTCTATCATAGACGGCATCAGGCTGTGCAAGGCACGGCGCGACATCTTCAGCCACACCGACATGGAAGATCTGGAGGCTAAGCTTCAGCTGCACTCGGACAAGCGCCGGAAGGTAGTGATAACGGACGGCGTTTTCTCTATGGACGGCGACACCGCCCCGCTCGACGAGATGGCGGCCCTGTGCGAAACGTACGGCGCGCTGCTTTTCGTGGACGATTCCCACTCCACCGGCTTCATCGGCAAAACGGGCCGGGGCACACATGAACAATACGGGGTTATGGGCAGGGTGGATATCATAACCACCACGTTCGGAAAGGCCCTTGGCGGCGCCTCCGGCGGCTGCGTCTCCGGCCGCAAAGAGCTTGTGGAGATGTGCCGGCAGAAAGCCCGGCCCTACCTGTTCTCGAACACGATCGCGCCTGTGGTGGTGGCGGGCGTGCTTCGGGTGCTGGACATTCTTTCCCAGAGCACGGAGCGCCGCGACAAGCTGGAAAGCAATTCCGCCTATTGGCGAAAGGGTTTGACCGAGGCCGGCTTCGTGCTCAAAGAGGGCGACACGCCGATCGTTCCGGTCATGCTGTTCAACGCCAAGCTCGCCCAGGATTTCTCCCGCGATCTCTTTGACGAGGGGATATACGCGATAGGCTTCTTCTTCCCGGTGGTCCCCAAGGGCCAGGCCCGCATCCGCACGCAGCTTTCGGCCGGGCATGAGATGCATCATCTCGAGAAAGCTCTTGCCGCCTTCATAAAGGTGGGCAAAAAATACGAAATACCCGGTAAGACCAGGGAAGAAATAATCGCCAGGTACGGCGCGTAAGGGGAAGGCTAAAGGATAAAGGCTGCCCGCCAAACAGTCCGGCGGGTCCGCCTCAGGCGGAAAGGATGAAGGCTGAGGAATTGAAGTTAAAATAATCGGGGGTAACGAGATTATGCTTTATCTTGTTTTTGCAGTTTATATGCTGGCGCTGGCGGGGATAACCATATACACCGCGAAGAAATCCAAAGATTCGTCCGATTTCATCCTGGGCGGCAAACAGCTCCCGGGCGTGGCGCTGGCCCTGTCCGAAAGGGCGACCGGCGAGTCGGCCTGGCTGCTGCTCGGGCTGACCGGCGAGGCTTACCTGCTGGGCCTGCAGGCCCTGTGGATCGCGCTGGGCTGCGTCATCGGGATAATCTTTATCTGGTTCGTGATGGGCGAAAGGCTGCAGGCGGAAAGGGAAAGGACCGGCGCGCTGACTATCTCAAGCCTGCTCGCCAACAAATTCCCGGGCGCGGAAAAAGTTATCGGGACGCTTTCAGCCTCGATCATCGTGTTCTTTTTCCTGTTCTATGTGGAGGCCCAGTTCTACGGCGGCGGCAAGGTCCTGTACGACACTTTCGGCCTTGACCCGCTGTGGGGCGTGGTCATAGGCTCGCTGATAGTAGTCATCTACTGCATGATCGGCGGATTTATCACGGTCGTTTTTACGGACGTTTTGCAGGCGATACTTATGATAATCACGCTGGTCCTTCTGCCCGTCATGCTGGTGTTCCTCGCCGCGTCAAAAGACATAAACCTGGCGCAGGCGATAATAAAAGCGGGGGGAGAGTACGGCTCCCTGACCGCCGGGAAGGAAGGAGTGGCGGGTTTCCTGCTCATCATCAGCGGTATGAGCTGGGCGCTCGGCTATACCGGCCAGCCGCAGCTCCTGACCAGGATGATGGCTATCAGGGACAGGAAAGAGGTCACGGCGGCCAAATGGGTCGCCGCGGCATGGACGGTGCTGGCCTACGGCGGGGCTTTGATAATAGGCTTCGCGGGCTACGCTTTCGTCCAGAACGGCGTCCTCCCGGCGGATGCCGTAGCGAGATTATCGGACGCCAAGGCCAACGGCTGCGAGCTTATCCTGCCCGTGCTGATCAATTTCTTCGTGACGCCCGTGATAGGCGGGGTGCTGCTCTGCGGCGCGATCTCGGCTATGATGTCCACGGCCTCTTCAGAGATCATCGTCAGTTCGGCTTCGGTCACGGAGGATATTTACGGGAATTTCTCAAAAAAACGGATGGCCCCGAAGCAAGCCCTCCAGTTCAACAGGTGGATAACTCTCGCGTTCGGCCTGGCCGCGTTCATAATGGCGCTGACGGTAAAGGATTCCGTTTACGGGCTGGTCTCTTACGCGTGGTCCGGGATCGGTTCTTCGTTCGGCCCGGCCTTGATCTTATTGCTGTACTGGAAAAAGTTCTCGCGCGCCGGCGTCATCGCCTCGCTTATCTGCGGCGCCGCCGGGACGATAATCTGGAAAACCTGGCTGGCAGGTCCGAGCGGCGTCTCGGAGCGCCTGGCCAGCTTCGTCTTCGCGTTCCTGATGGCCGTCCTGTTCTCGTATATTTATCCCGAAAAGCGGGAAACAGCCGCCGCAACAAGGGCTTAAAAGGCGGCTGGATTATCAGTCCGGCGGGGTTTTTGGCCGGGGAATTAAGTCTTATGTCACCGGATTAAAAATTATGGCGGTGGAGTTCTTTGGTGATGCCGGGGATGATGGTGGTCCTGCCGTCGGTCGCGGAGTAGATCTTAAGTATGTCGTCGTAGACCCTTTCAAAAGCTTCCACTATGGCGGGGTCAAAGGCCTTGTCGCTCTCGGCAAGAATATAATCTCTCGCCTTCTCCGGGTCCCATTTCGGCTTGTAGACCCGGGGCATGCACAGCGCGTCAAAGACGTCGGCCACCGAAACGATGCGGGCGTAGACCGGAATATGCCCGCCCTTGAGCTTCGCCGGGTAGCCGGTGCCGTCGAACTTCTCGTGGTGGGAAGCCGCCACCTTGCAGGCTATCTGCAGCAGGCTGCTTTCGGCGTTGCAGAGGATCTTGGCGCCGTAAAGCGTGTGCTTTTTCATCTCTTCAAATTCTTCGGGGGTCAGCTTGCCGGGTTTTAAAAGTATCGCGTCGGCTATGCCCACCTTGCCTATGTCGTGAAGGGGGCTCGCGTAGCGGACGTTCTCTATCTCCCGCTCGGGCAGGCCCAGCCCGTGGGCTATCAGGGACGAATATTCGCTGATATGCCTGAGGTGTATGGCGGTATCCTGCTGGTCCCTGTATTCCGCCGTGATAGCGAGCCTGTAGATGGTTTCAAGCTGGGATTTTGAAAGGCTTTCGTAGAGCTGGGCGTTTTCGATGGCGGAGGCGGCCAGCGAACCCATAAGCTGGAGTATGCCTTCGTCGTCGGAGTCAAAAACCCCGGCCCTTTTATTGATGGCCTCGAACACCCCTATTATCTTGCCGGCGACATCTTTAAGCGGCACCGCCAGGATGCTGCTGGTCCGGTAGCCGGTCATCATGTCCAGGTCGCGGTTGAAACGCGCGTCCTGGTACGCGTCCGTGATGTTTATAAACTGCCCCGAAGATCCCACGTTGCCGACTATGCCTTTGCCGAACGGCACGCGTATCTCGGTGTGCTGCATGCCCTGGGCGACCTTCGACCAGAGCTCGTTGGTCTGCCGGTCCAGGACGAAGACGGAACAGCGGTCGGCGTTCAGTATCTCCTGCACCTGGCCGGCTATTACTTCAAGGAGCCTGGTAATGTTGGTTTCGGTGGAGATAAGCCCGCCGAATTTGACAAGCAGGTTCAGTCTTTTTTCAAGTTCTTCAGGCCGGGCCATAATAAATATTCTACCATTAAAAAGCGGCAATGTAATCTGTGGGTCTGTGGGTTCCCCAAAGATTAAAAGCTTCCTCTTTTGCAAAAAGGACCGAGGGAGATTTAACCGCTCCTGCAACAAAATAATCGTTTTTAAGCCAAAACCACCGCGACATGATGCTGTCGCGTTGGTGTGGTAGGATATCAGCGCAGGTTTTAGCGTTAAGGCCGTAAATAATGGAAGAAATAAAATATTACGCCCACTCGGCAAACGCAAAAGGCGCCTGGCAGCCTTTGAAAGACCATCAGCAAAACACCGCCGCCCTCGCCCGCCGCTTCGCCGGGACCTGTTCGTTCGGACTGCGTAAATAGCCGGATTATTTCAAGCAGAGATTGACAGATAACCGGATTTTTGAAAAGTTATGAGTAATTACGCGTTTATAGACAGCCAAAACCTGGTAATAGTTTAGCCTTCTTAAAAAAATATGTAGTGGCAAAGCTTGCTTTGCCTATTGCTCGCAGAGCAAGCTCTGCAACCACCTTCGGTTTGACTAAACTGTTACAAAACCTGAACCTTTCCATCCGTAATATGGAGTGGAAGCTCGATTACTCAAAATTCCGTGTTTACCTTAAAGATAAATATCATGTGGCTAAAGCGTTCCTGTTCATAGGGTATATTCCTCAGAATCAGGCCTTGTATGCCAATCTGCAGCAACAAGGATTTATCCTGATATTTAAACCGACACTAGCGCTGCCGTCCGGCGGCGTTAAGGGCAATGTGGATGCGGAACTTGTCCTGCACGCGATGATTGAATTGCCGAATTACGAAAAAGCCGTGATCGTAACAAGCGACGGAGATTTTTACTGTCTTGCCGATTATCTGATACGCAAGGGCAAGTTAATAAAATTGATTATCCCTGACAGAAATAAATATTCGTCGCTTTTCAGAAAGCTGATGCGGTACATTGTTTTTATGAACGACCTGCGTGGAAAACTGGAGTATAAATGAAAGAGAGGCATTGCCGCGGGACGGAACCCTTTGGTTTGCCTCTCATCGTGATTCATATCTATTATACCCCATTTAAAGTCAAAGTCAATGCCGATTTTTCTCAATTCACGACACCACGCTGTCGCGTTGATGTCGTAGAATATCAGCGCAGGTTTTAGCGTTCAGCACGGCGACCCACCCTGCGCCCCGGCATGAATGTCGTCCCCAGATAGTATAAAATGAAAATTCGAGTAAAAACGGAGGAGGGGCCGGGTTGTCGACATTTTGTCGACAACTGAGGATTTTCTGGCGGTTATATAAAAGATATGCGCCGCCGCGACAAGGAACTTTCCAAAGGGTGGGGGCAAATTGCCGCCCCCCTTTGGATACAGACCGGAGGTGGGCACAAAAACACCCCGGCCGGTGATGCGGTCGCATTTTGCGACCGCATGTATTGAGCCCGGCGCGTTAAAGAAGCATAATATACCCAGGAGGAAACCTGAAAACATCCGAAAAAGCCGATTTTAAGCAACTACTCAGGTTCTCCGTATTTTTCACGTATTTTTTGTAGTGGCAAAGCTTGCTTTGCCTTTTTGGGCAGAGTAAACTCTGCCACTACGACGACAGACCTGAGTAGTTACGATTTTAAGCCAAAATCAACCCGACACGCCCTTGTCGGGTTCATCTGCTAAGATATTCAGGCGGCTATTCGCGGATTTTAAGGAGTTTATATGACCGACTCAATGGTAGTCTTTAAAGGAAGTGAAATAAGGCGGGTTTTACATAAGAACGAGTGGTGGTTTTGTGTCGTTGATATAGTGGAAGCATTAACAGATAGTGCCAATGCAAGTGACTATATTAAAAAAATGCGCAACCGTGATATGGAATTAGCCAAAGGGTGGGGACAAATTGTCACCCCCCTTTGGCTTGATACCGAAGGGGGGAAACAACAGGCCAATTGTGCCAATACGGAGGGAATCTTCCGTATCATACAGTCAATCCCTTCCCAAAAGGCCGAGCCTTTTAAACGCTGGCTTGCCAAAGTCGGTTATGAGCGCGTACAGGAAATAGAAAACCCCGAACTTGCGACGAAGAGAACCCGCGCCCTTTTTAAAGCAAAAGGATATCCCGACGAGTGGATCGAAAAGCGGATGCGGGGGATTGCAATACGCGAAGAACTTACTGATGAATGGAAAAAACGGAATGTCGAAAAGCCTAAAGAATATGAAATTCTGGCCGCTGAAATTGCAAGAGCCACGTTTGGGGTAACACCATCTACGCACAAAAAAATAAAAGGATTGAAACGCCAGAACTTGCGGGACCATATGACCGACCTGGAGTTGATCTTTTCAATGCTCGGCGAAGCGTCCACCACAGAGATTACCAGAGTTAACGATGCGAAAGGTTTTTCTGAAAACAAGCGTGCTGCACTTAAAGGCGGCGGAGTCGCGGGAAAGGCCCGCAAAGACCTTGAGAAAAAAACCGGGAAGCGGGTTGTCTCCCGTGAAAATTACCTTACCGGGCCCGAAAGCCGGAAAAAACTGGAAAGGAAACAGCAGTGACAGCGGAAAACTATAATTTCGGCCTAAACTAATCCGATACCACGCTGTCGGGATGATGTGGTAGGATATTAGCGTAGACTTTAACGTTAAGGCCGTAAAATAATGGAAGAAAAAAATATTACGCGCACACCAAGGCCAATCCGGACGGCGCCCCCGCGCCTCAAAGCGCCTGGCAGCCTTTGAAGGACCATTTGCAAAACGCCGCCGCCCTCGCCCGCCGCTTCGCCGAAGCCGCCCGCCCCGGAGACGCGGAATAAGGAGAATTTTATGGATTCAAAAAATATACTTCCGCGGTCCCGCGTTGAAGGCAG
>JAHJSU010000242.1 GCA_018829985.1 Elusimicrobiota bacterium
CTCTCGTAAAAAGTCTGTTTTGTAAAAAAATTTCATTTGTAGTCGCAGGCTTTAGCCTGCGTTCTCGTCGGCAAATGGTTTCACGTTTATCGCAGGCTAAAGCCTGCGACTACCATTTGGGACTTTTTACGAATGAATCAAGATTGCCGGTATCTCCTAATCTTAAATCTTGAATCTTCAATCTTGAATTGGAGCCCTTATGTGCGGAATCTGCGGAATATATAATTACGGAACCAGCGAGCCGGTCACCCGCGACGAGCTGGAAAAAATGACCGGCCTGATCGTCCATCGCGGGCCGGACGACGAGGGATTTTATCAAGAGGACAATATCGGCCTCGCCATGCGGCGCCTGTCCATAATAGATCTTTCAAGCGGGCATCAGCCCATCTCCAACGAAGACGGTTCCGTCTGGATAATCTTCAACGGCGAGATCTACAATTTTCAGGCCCTGCGCGAAGAACTGCTGGCCAGGGGCCACCGGTTCAAGACGAAATCCGACACCGAGACCATCGTGCACCTTTACGAGGAAAAAGGGACGGACTTCGTGAAATCCCTGCGGGGGATGTTCGCGATAGCGCTCTGGGACTCCCGCAGGAAGCGCCTGGTGCTTGCCCGCGACCGGATCGGCAAGAAACCGCTTTATTACGCCGCGAACGGATATTCGATAGCTTTCGCCTCCGAGCTGCGCCCGCTTCTGACGGTGAGAGGTTTTAAGCGCGACCTGGACCTGGCCGCCGTGGACGCCTATCTCACTTTGCAGTATATACCCAGCCCGCTCAGCATATTTAAAAACGCCAGGAAACTTGAGCCCGCCTCCGTGCTGGTGGTTGAGGACGGCGCGCTTAAAATTGAGAAATACTGGGACCTGCCGCTCGCGGCCGAGAAACTGGACTATGTGCCGCTCTCTGAGATAAAGGAAAGGCTTTATAACGAGCTTTTTGAAGCCACGAAGATACGGCTCATCTCCGAGGTGCCGCTGGGCGCGTTCCTGTCCGGCGGGATAGATTCCTCCATCGTGACGGCGCTTATGGCCAGGAGCTCGCCCGACCCGGTAAAGACCTTCTCGATAGGCTTCAAGGAGGCGGAGTTCTCGGAGCTCGAATACGCCAGGCAGGTCGCTAAGATGTACGGCACGAAGCATACGGAATTCATAGTGGAAGCGAACATGGCGGAAGTCCTCGAGAAGCTGGTGGCGCATTACGGCGAGCCGTACGCCGACGCCAGCGCGCTGCCGTCGTATTTCGTCTCAAGGGAGACGCGCAAGGCCGTCACCGTGGCGCTGAACGGCGACGGCGGCGACGAAAATTTCGGCGGCTACCTGCGCTACATGGCCATGAAGATAGACTCAGTCTGGGGCCGCGCGCCGGCCGCGCTGAAAAAGTCGCTGCTGAATTTCACGTACCTGTTCCCTAAGAAGGCCCCCTACAACGTGTTCTGGCGCGCGGAAAAGTTCATGAAGTCGTCGCTGCTCGAAACCCTGCCGCTGCGTTACCTCTCCACGGTGGCGTTCTTCGGCCCGAACGACAAGCCGGGGCTGTTCAGCAATGAATTCATCAACGCGCGCGGCGGCAGCGCGGATTACGCGGAGAAATACATCACGGAGCTTTTCAAGATACCGGCCGGGCAGGACCTGCTCAATAAGCTCATCTACGTGGATTTCAGATCTTACCTGCCGGAATGCCTGATGACCAAGATGGACATCGCCTCGATGGCCAACTCGCTGGAGACCAGGTCGCCGTTCCTGGACCATAAAGTGATAGAATTCGCCTACACGCTGCCCGGCAAGATCAAGCTGAAAGGCGTCAACGGCACCAAGTGGATACTGAAGGAAACTTTCAAGGATATGCTGCCGCCGGAAATATACAGGCGCGGGAAAATGGGCTTCGGCATCCCGCTGGGCCCGTGGTTCAAGGGCGAACTGAAGGACCGCTGGGCCGGGACCTGCCTGTCCGAGAAAGCGCTTTCGCGCGGCTATTTCAACCGGGACCACCTCTTCAGGATCTGGGACGAACACCAGAACGGCAAGCGCGACCACGGCTACCACCTGTGGGCGCTTTTCATGCTGGAACTCTGGCACCAGCGGTTCGCGGACAATTTTAAAATATAACGGCTAGACAGCTGGACGGCTAGGCAGCTGGACAGCCATAAGGTCTGCAAACCTTAAAAAAGCCGCCTCGCCGTCAAGCTGCCTAGTGTAGTGAGTCCAACGCTTTTTTACAATGGTTTGTGTAGCCGCAACCTTTAGGTTGCGTGTTCTACGCCGGGGATACGCAGGCTAAAGCCTGCGACTACCAGTCGGGAACTGTAAAGGAAACTCTGACTCACTACACTAGCTGTCCAGCAAAGGTTATCCATGAGAATCGTTTTAATTAATCCCGACATTCCCTGGAACGCCGGCAATATCGGGCGGACCTGCGTGGCGACGGGCACGGAGCTGGTTTTTGCGGGGAAGCTGGGGTTCAGGCTGGATTCGAAAGAGATAAGGCGTTCCGGGCTGGATTACTGGCAATACCTGAAATATTCGGTTTATAAGGATCTTGACGGATTTTTAAAGACGCTTGGCGACGAGCCCCGCACTTTTTCCAAAAGGGCCAAAGTGCGGGGCGAGCCTTCGCTTATTTTTTTGTCCACGCGGGGGAAGAAGTCGTACTGGGAGGCGCCCTACAAGAAGGATTCCTGCCTTATCTTCGGCAGCGAGGGCGCCGGCCTGCCGCACGCGATGTACGAAAAGTACGCCGCCAAACTATACCGCATCCCGATGTCCTGCGGACACACCCGTTCCCTGAACCTCTCCACCGCCGCCGGAGTAGTCCTCTACGAAGCTCTCCGCCAAACAAGGTAGCCTGAACCTAAGAAGTCCCGTCATTCCGGCGAAGCTTGTCCCGTACTGTGATACGGGGCCGGGATCCAGTCAAATTTCCCCCTTTTCTAAAGGGGGAAATTCCTTTTATTGTTTTATCTGGATTCCGGCCCCGTGTCGGAGCACGGGGCA
>JAHJSU010000243.1 GCA_018829985.1 Elusimicrobiota bacterium
GAAATCAGACAACAAACCGTTTGATCCATAAACTTTCTTTGTGCCTTGGTGTCTTAGTGGCTGAGTAATTACTAAAAATCAGCGTTATCAGCGTTCTATATTCTATTCCGCCATCTCATAGCGACCTGAGTAGTTACGAATTAAATGCGAATCAGAAACCCATGCAAATTGATGCGAATCTTTATGTTTTTCGCGTTTATTCGCATATTTTGCATTCCGCCGGTTATTCGCATATCCTTTGAAACATTGTACAATATATATTATTATGCGCCGGCTGTTTTAGCCGCTTTATATGGTGTTCCATATTACCGCACTGGAGGAAATTAAAATGGCCGACAAACGGTACCACGATGAGAATTTGTTCCGCAGATATGAAGGCAATCCCATATTAACTCCTGACAAATGGCCCTACCCGGTCAATACGGTGTTTAACCCCGCCGCCGCGCAGGCCGGCGCCCAAACGGTGCTGCTGGTGCGCGTGGAGGACCGTTTCGGAGTTTCACATCTGACCGTGGCGCGCAGCAAAGACGGCAAAACCGGCTGGGCCGTGGACAAATCCCCCACGCTGCCGCCGGATCCCGAAAATTATCCGGAAGAGATCCTGGGAATAGAAGACCCGCGTATAACCTGGCTGCCGGAATTGAAAGTATGGGCCGTGACTTACACCTCTTTTTCCACGGACGGGCCGCTTGTGTCTTTGGCGACCACAAAGGATTTTAAGCGTTTCAGGCGGCTGGGCCCGGTACTGCGCCCGGTTGACAAGGATGCCGCCCTTTTCCCGCGCCGCATCGGCGGCAGCTGGGTTATGATACACCGCCCCGTGCTGAGTCCAAGCCAGCCGGCTCACATGTGGATGTCTTTTTCCCCGGATTTAAAACATTGGGGAGACTTTAAGATTTTCATGAGGACACGCGGCGGCAACGCGTGGGACGGCGCAAAACTCGGCCTTTGCCCGCAGCCGCTTGAAACTCCGGAAGGCTGGCTTATCCTGTATCATGGCGTAAGGGAAACCTGCAGCAGCAGCATTTACCGCGTCGGGCTTGCGCTGCTGGACCTGAAAGAGCCGTGGAAAGTCAAACGCCGCAGCCGCAGCTGGGTGCTCGCGCCGCTGGCGCCGTATGAAAAATTCGGAGACGTAGGCGATGTGTTTTTTTCCGGCGGCTGGATCCACGACAAGGCCTCCGATGAACTGCGCGTCTATTACGGCGGCGCCGACACCTGCGTGGCGCTGGCCACCGCAGGCATGAAAGACGTTCTCAGCTACATAAAAAAATGCCCCGCCGGATGAAAACCGCTGTCTAACAAAAATTATGAAAAAGAAAACAAGAACCACAATAGTGAAAAAGCCGTGGGGGCGGGAAAACATTTTTGCCTGCGCGCCGGGTTTGTATCTCGGCAAGATACTCACCATAAACAAAGGCGCCAGGCTGAGCCTTCAATACCACACAAAAAAGCATGAAACCCTGTATGTGCTTAAAGGCAAATGCCTCATGGAGATAAACGGGAAAACGGCGGTTTATAAGCCGGGCGAGGCGGCGCCCATACGGACCGGCGCCAGACACCGCTTTGCCGCGCCATACGGCAGGGTAACGCTTCTTGAAGTCTCGACATATCACCCCGACGACACCGTAAGGCTAAAAGACGATTACGGACGCTAACGCGGCTTTTTGGGTTTTACGAGGAGGGATGCTCCTAAAACACCGAGGACGGCGGCTAATCCTTTTAATTCCCTGATACGGTTAATCGTCACTATTTTAATATCGGGGCAGCCGGCTTTTAACAAAGTTTTTCTGGCTTCCGGCAGGGATATTTTCAGGCCGGCGCCCCGGATAAGCCAATTGCCTCCGATTAAGAAGACAGAGGCGCCTTTTGTGGGCGGTTTGCAGGGAACATGCATTTTTTTGAATCGCCCCCGGCGGATGAGAAGAATAAACCGGGCCAGATCAATTCCCACCTGCTGAAAAAGCTCTTTTGCATATCTATTTTCATTGCCGGCTGTTTTATTGAGAGCCAAACGTGAAAGCCTTTCGCCTGTAACGGATCTTTTCAGAAGAAAGCTCCCGCGCAGCTGCAGGGCGCGGCCGGCGGCCAGAGCTTCCATTGACAGCGGTTCCCCCCCCCTGGCCGGATAGCCCCTGTTACGGTCCTTCCCATTAAAGAGGGGTTCGCCCGGACGGGCCTTTCGGGCGATCACGTCAAAGAGTTGCTGCGGACCGCCGACAGGTTTGACGCTCCCGTCTTTGACCCGGTAAATTCCCGCGCCAAAACCCGTTCCCGGAACAAGCGCTATAATTTTCCCCCCTGTCATTTTTTTGGATTTCGCGTAGCAGCCGGCCATAAGAAGGCCCTGCACAACGCCGTCGTTATTGACCTGCGAGGGCGTCACCCGCCAGCCGGGCCCGAGATAGCGTGAAAAAAGACGCCAGGGTTTCATCTTTTCAAAGCCGGGCATATTGGGGACCGTGCCGGGATGGATTCGTCCATCAGCCAAATAGGCGCCCGGCATGCCGACACCCAATTGCCGATCAACGCGCCACCCTTTTTTTGTTAAGCGGGAACACGTTTCCAGAATGTGTCCGGCAATGTGACGGACGAGGCTGTGCGCGCCGGCGGGTTTTTGCAACTGGAAGGGAAGTATTTTGCAGGTGTGAAGATCAACCAGGGCGCTTTTTTTAAGGAGAGCGCGGCCGGCATCGTCGGCCCGGACGAAACCGATGCGGACGTTCGTCCCCCCGATGTCCACCCCGACTTTGAGAATTTTCAGCAATGGCCCGCGGGACTCCCGTGAATTCCCCCTCTCCCCGGCCCTCCCCCGCAAACGGGGAAGGGGACCTGAGCCATGGTTATTATCACAGTAAGTCTTTTTCAATTTGGCGGAGGAGGCCCTTGGGTTCGGCGAGAGACATTTATTGAAACCCGCCGGTTTTAAGATATATGACCCGCCTGGCCAGCTTAAGATCCGAGATGATCATTTCTCTTACGAGTTCCGCGAATTTTATTTTCGGAGACCAGCCGAGCTTTTTCCCGGCTTTGGAGAAATCGCCCTGCAGCGTTTCCACTTCAGCGGGCCTGAAGAACTCGGGAGCGATCTTTACTATCACATCGCCTTTTTTTACTTTTATCATGCCGGGGGCTATCCCGCAATCCCGGGCCGGCCTGCCTATCCCGTCCACTATCCCTTTCTCGCTTAAGCCGCGGCCCTCCCATTTTATGGCCAGGCCCGCCACTTTAACGGCGGCCTCTATAAATTCCTTCACGGAATACTGCAGGCCGGTGGCGATAACGAAATCTTCCGCTTTTTTCTGCTGAAGAATGAGCCACATGGCTTCCACATAATCCCGGGCGTGTCCCCAGTCCCTTTTTGAGTTTATATTGCCCATGAACAGGCATTTTTCAAGCCCCAGGACGATCCTTGAAAGGGCCAGGGTTATCTTGCGGGTCACAAAAGTTTCGCCGCGCAGGGGGGATTCGTGGTTGAAGAGTATGCCGTTGGCGGCGAACATGCCGTAGGATTCCCTGTAATTGACGGTTATCCAGTAGCCGAAAAGCTTGCTTGCGCCGTAAGGGGACCGGGGATAAAAAGGCGTCAGCTCGGTCTGCGGCGCCTCGCGGACCTTGCCGAACAACTCGGAAGTGGAAGCCTGGTAAAACCTGGTCTTTTTTTCGAGGCCCAGCGTCCTTACGGCTTCCAGCAGCCTCAGCGCGCCCAGCGCGTCGCAATTGGCGGTATACTCCGGCTGCTCAAAACTCACGGCCACATGGCTCTGGGCGGCCAGGTTATATATTTCATCCGGCTTTATTTCGGCGATCAGGCGGGTTATGCCGGGCGAATCGGTCACATCGCCGTAGCGGAACTTTATTTTTTTATCAGCGTCAAACCCGGGGCCGTAAAATTCCCTGAGCCTGGACAGATTGTCTACGGACACCCTTCTCCTGACGCCGAAGACTTCATAGCCTTTTTTAAGCAGCAGCTCGGAAAGATACGCGCCGTCCTGGCCGGTTATTCCCGTTATCAAAGCTTTTTTGGACATTTTAATTTCTCCTTAACGGACTTTAAAATTGATTGTATATTTTATCAAATAAAGGTTACTACTCAGCCACAAAGTCACAAAGACACGAAAGAAATCAGACAACAAACCGTTTGATCCATAAACTTTCTTTGTGCCCTGGTGTCTTAGTGGCTGAGTAATTACTAAAAATCAGCGTTATCAGCGTTCTATATTCTA
>JAHJSU010000244.1 GCA_018829985.1 Elusimicrobiota bacterium
AGAAAGTTTATGGATCAAACGGTTTGTTGTCTGATTTCTTTCGTGTCTTTGTGACTTTGTGGCTGAGTAGTAACGATTTTTATGATTAAACATGATCTGCGTCCATCATATTCATCTGCGTCATCTGCGTTCTATGTATTGTTGCTGAGTAGTTACAACTTATAGCGTTATTCCTCATTACCCGAACTCAGCCGGACTTGCCGGAGGAACCATGTGTCTTGCCGTACCCGGAAAAATACTGTCCATAGAAAATAACACGGCCCAGGTGGATTTCAACGGGACCAGGCGCCGGATAGCTATCGACCTTGTGCCCGAAGCAAAAAGGAACGATTATATACTCGCGCATGCCGGATTTGCCATCCAGGTACTGGATGAGCATGACGCTGTTGAAACTTTGAAGATTTTTGCGGAGTTTTATGGCGACAAAAACTAGAAAAATTGCCAATAAATTCGAATCTCCCCTGTGGCGCGACAAAACGCTGGCCGCCAACGCCCTGCGGGAAATAGAAAAACTAGTTTCGGCGATAACGTCCCCGGCCGGAAAAGAAATAAATCTGATGGAAGTGTGCGGCACTCATACGATGGCGATCGCCGCCAGCGGCATTAAGAACATGCTGCCAAAGGGCCTGAGAATGCTCTCCGGACCGGGTTGCCCGGTCTGCGTGACTTCCCAGGGAGACATAGACAGGGTGCTTGAAACTGCCGCTTTGAAAAATGTGATAATAACCACTTTCGGAGACATGATGAAGGTCAAAGGCTCTGCCGGCAGGGACCTCCAGTCCATGCGCCGGGACGGCTCGGATGTCAGGATCGTCTACTCTCCCATGGACGCGCTTGAACTGGCGCGCTTAAATCCCGGCAAAAAGGTTGTTTTCATCGGCGTCGGTTTTGAGACCACCGCTCCCGCTATCGCCTGCGCGGTCAGGCATGCCCGCAGGGAGGCTGTCGGGAATTTTTTTGTCACGCCTCTTTTTAAGCTTGTGCCGCCCGCTCTGGAGGCGCTGCTTTCGGGCCCGAACAATATCGGCGGTTTCGTCCTGCCGGGGCATGTAAGCGCTATCATAGGCTCCAATGCCTACGGTTTTGTGGCGGATAAATATAAAGTTCCCTGCGTGGTCACCGGTTTTGAGCCGGTGGATATATTGAGGGGAATAAACATGCTGCTTACCCAGATAGCCCGCGGGTCCCCGAAAGTGGAAACTGAATATTACCGGGCGGTCAAGCCTGAGGGCAATCCGGAAGCGAAAAAAATACTGGCAGAGGTCTTTACCGTTTCGGACGCTTACTGGCGCGCTATCGGCAGGCTTGCCGCCACCGGCCTTTCTTTCAGCGGAAAATATAAAAGATTTGACGCGTTCAGCCGTTTCAGGATAAATTACCGCGAGTCTCCGGAACCGAAGGGATGCAGATGCGGCGACATACTGATGGGCAAAGCCCTGCCGAAAGAATGCGGGCTTTTCGGGTTATCCTGCACTCCGTCGAATGCGGTCGGGCCGTGCATGGTTTCCTCGGAAGGGGCTTGCGCGGCGTGGTTTAAGTACGGAGGATGAAAAATAGCGTATAGAGCATAGCGTAGAGGGGATAGGGACCGCGAACAGCATATGGTTTTTTAGTTTCTTATCCCTAACCTCTAATCCCTATCCGCTATACGCTGATCTTATGAACATGGGAACTTTGAAAATCTTCAGGGATCTGATTGATACCGGCAGTTTTTCAAAAACGGCCGAGCTTAATTATATCTCCCAGTCCGCGGTCAGCCAGCAGGTGAAAAAACTGGAACTCGTGCTGAAATGCAGGCTTATAAGCCGCCTGACCAACAAGATAATACTCACGTCTTGCGGCGATAAGTTTTATGAAACCTCCAAAAAGATAGTGCTTCTCTACGAGAACTCAATGGTTTCCATTAAACAGCTCTCAGCCTCAAAGGTCGCGGAGGAGATAAAGATCTCAACCATTTACAGCGCCGGCATCTATCTGGTCCAGAACTACGTGAAAAAGTTCATGGTCAATTACCCCGGCGCAAAGGTAAGCGTAGAGTACCGCCGGTTTTCCCAGATACACGGCGACATCATCTCCGGCCGCTCGGACTTCGGCTTTATGGCATGTCCTTGCCGGAAACTCAAAGGCGTTACGATGTCGCCGGTGGCCGAAGAGGAGATGGTGATCGTCACCAGCCTCAGCGATAAGCTCGCCCATAAAAAGACTTTGGCCGTGCGCGAGCTGGACGGCTTGGACTTTATATTCTTTGACAAAGTCTTTCCTTCAAGGAAATATGTGGATGATTTTTTTAAAAAGCGCGGCGTCAAGGTGAATATCAAAATGGAGCTGGATAATATTGAGACGATAAAGACCGCCGTCATGTCGGGAATGGGGCTTTCCATGCTGCCGCTTTCAACCATAAGGGATGATGAGAAAGCGGGCCGGCTCCATGCGGCCAGATTCTCGGACGCGGAAGTTTCAAGGCCGGTTTATCTTGTTTGCAATAAATCCCGCCAATTGCCGCCGGCCGCCAAGGCGTTTATCGAGATAGTGCTTAAAGATAAGCATGTCCCCGGCCCCGCTGTTCAGGGGCAGAACAAGCCGTAAACGCCGCGTGGAAACATGTCTTTATTTGTAACTACTCAGGTTCTCCGTATTTTTCACGTATTTTTTGTAGTGGCAAAGCTTGCTTTGCCTTTTTGGGCAGAGTAAACTCTGCCACTACGACGACAGACCTGAGTAGTTACCTTTATTTACAGTAAGGCGCGACAGGAGAAGCCCGGTGAATATTGAAAAAATCATAAAACTCGCCGATGGCAGCGGCGGCCGTCTGACCCATGAACTTATAGAACAGGTGTTCCTTAAGGCGTTTTTCAACCCCGCCCTGTGCCCGCTGGAGGATTCTGCGGAGATCCGCGCCGGAAGGGAGCGGCTCGCTTTCACCACCGACTCTTATGTGGTGGATCCCCTTGAATTTCCGGGCGCCGATATCGGAAGAATAGCCGTTTGCGGCACCGTCAACGACCTGGCGGTAAAGGGCGCCAGGCCGCTTGCGCTCTCGGCCGGATTTATAATAGAGGAAGGTTTTTCCGTGTCGCGGCTTGAGAAGATCGTGCGGTCCATGAAACTGGCTGCCGCTGAAGCCGGGGTGTGTATAGCCGCCGGAGATACCAAGGTGGTGGAAAAAGGCAAAGCCGATAAGCTTTTCATAAATACTTCCGGCGTCGGACTTATACCAAAGGGTTTAAGGCTTTCTTCCTCCGCCATACGGCCGGGCGACGCGGTTATCCTAAGCGGCCGGCTGGCCGATCACGGCGTGGCTGTCATGAACGCGAGAAACCAGTTGGGCCTCTCCGGCGATATTCAAAGCGACGCTGCCCCTTTAAACGCCATGATAAACGGCGCGCTGAAAGCCTCCAGGGGCATAAGGGCGATAAGGGATATCACCCGGGGAGGTCTTGCCACCATCCTGAACGAAGCGGCTTTGTCATGCGGCCTGGCCATAGAGATAGATGAAACGGCTTTGCCGGTCAAGCCGCCCGTGGACAGCGCCTGCAGGCTGCTGGGCCTGGATCCGCTTTATGTGGCGAACGAAGGCAAGGCGGTCTTTTTTGCCGCCGCCAAAGAAACCCTGAAAATAACGGCGGCGCTCCGCAAAAACAAATACGGCCGCGAAGCCGCTGTCATAGGCAGGGTTTTAAAGGGTTCCAAGCCCCAGGTGAGGCTTAATACCGCCATAGGCGGGTCCCGGCTTGTCATGATGCTCGAAGGGGAACAATTGCCCAGGATCTGTTAGGGGCTAGGGGCTAGGGGCTAGGGGCTAGGGGAAATGAGAGCTCCTTAAAGGCTAATCCTCTAATCCTCCAAATTTATTATTTCCATGTCTCCTATCGTAAGAAAAAAAATATTAATCAAAGGCGTTGTACAGGGGGTGGGTTTCAGACCGCACGTCTATAAACTTGCCCTGGAGAGCCGCCTTTGCGGCTGGGTGAAGAATGACGCCGCCGGCGTCACTGTCGAAGCGCAGGGGCCGGAAAAAGATCTGGCGCGGTTTATAAAAGAACTTGAGGAGCGCAAGCCCCCCTCCGCGCGGATAGATTCGCTTAAGGCTTTCGCGATGCCCGCTTCGGCCGGGATAAAGTTCTCCATCATAAAGAGCGGGGGGAAAGCCAAAGCTGAAGCCCGCATTCCCGCCGACCTGGCGCTCTGCGCCGATTGCAGGCGCGAACTGCTGGCCCCGTCGGACCGCCGTTATCTGTATCCCTTCACCAACTGCACCAATTGCGGCCCGCGCTTCACCATCGTGAAGCGTGTCCCGTATGACCGCCCCCTTACCACGATGCGGAAATTCAGGATGTGCCCGGCCTGCCTCGCGGAATACCGGGACCCTCTGGACAGGCGTTTTCACGCCCAGCCTAACGCCTGCCAGGTTTGCGGCCCGAAGCTCAGCGCCCGCCTTCCCGGCGGGCGGGAGCTTAACGGGCCGGCGGCCCTTAAACATGCGGCTGAAGCCATCATGAAAGGGAAAATAGCCGCTTTACAGAGCCTCGGCGGATTTCACCTGGCCGCGGACGCTCTGAACACCGAGACTGTTCTAAGGCTGCGGCGCCTGAAAGCCAGGCCCCGGAAGCCGCTGGCCGTGATGGTCCCCGGCGCCGCCTGCGCCCGCAGGTTCTGCCGGCTTGACGCGCGGGAGCTGGCCATGCTCGGTTCGCCCAAAGCCCCGGTGGTCATGCTTAAAAAGAAAACCCGGGGCGTCCTGGAGCATGTCGCCCCGGGGCTGGACACCATCGGCGTCATGTTCCCCTATACTCCGCTCCACGAGGCCCTTTTTTTCCTGCTGGGGAAAAAGGGATTTAAAAACCCGCTGGTCATGACCTCCGGCAACCGCCGGGACGAGCCGATAGCCAAAGATCCCGGGGAAGCCGAAAAAAACCTCTCCGGCCTGGCCGACCTGACCATTTGCCATGACCGCGCGATACATAACCGCATAGACGATTCGGTCGGCTTTTTTTGCGGCGATGACTTCCGCCTGATCAGGCGCGCCCGCGGCTATGTCCCGGATTCGGTGCGGCTGGCCGGCTGGACGGGCGCGAGCGTCCCGGCGCTCGGCTGCGGGGCGGACCTTAAAACCACTTTCTGCCTGGCCAGGGGCGGGGAGGCCTTCGTTTCGCAGTATATAGGCGACCAGAGCGAATACAGAAACCAGAGCTTTTACGCCGAGACCCTGGCTAAGATGAAAACCCTTCTCCGGATAAACCCCCGTCTCATCGCCCACGATCTGCATCCGGATTACGCCTCTTCCAATTTCGCGCGCACACTTGGCGGCGTGAAGGTCGCCGTCCAGCATCACGCGGCGCATGTGTTGAGCGTGGCGGCGGAACGCGGCATCAGGGAGCCGTTCATAGGCGTGGCGTTCGACGGCACGGGGTACGGCACGGACGGCGCGATCTGGGGTTCCGAATTCTTTATCATCCGGAACAATACCTGGCGGCGGGCCGCGCACCTTAAATATTTCGCGCTGCCCGGCGGCGACGCGGCCGCGCGCGAAATGTGGCGTCCCGCGCTGGCGCTGCTCTCTGCCGCCCTGGGTCCCGCCTGGCGTAAAGATGCCGGCCGGCTTTTCCGGGGCGTGGACCGCAAAAAACTTGAAGCCGTAGAAAAAATGGCCGCCAGGGGCGTGAACGCTCCGCCGACTTCCAGCATGGGACGGCTCTTTGACGCGATTAGTTTTATCGCCGGGCTGGGGACCGAGGCGACCTACGAGGGCCAGGGGCCGATGGAGCTTGAAAGCCTGTGCGCGCGCATAACCGGGGCCCGTTACCGTTTCGATATTAAAAAAGAGAACGGCGTTTATATTATCGACCCCGCCGGAGCCGTCCTGGGAGCTTTGCGCGAGCGCGGGCCCGGCAGGGCCAGGGCCGTGTCCGGGAAATTCCACGCCGGGGCGGCCGCGATGATCATTAAAACAGCCTCCGCGCTGCGCGCGGAGACCGGCATAAAGACCGTCGCTTTGTCCGGCGGGGTGTTCCAGAACAGGACGCTGCTGGCGCTTTCCCTGGGCGGGCTTTCAGCCGGCGGTTTTAAGGTTTTTGCCAACACAAAAGTCCCGTCCAACGACGGCGGGATCTCCCTGGGCCAGGTTTATTACGCGCTTAACGGCTTTCGTCAGGCTAACCCATCCGCCTGAGGCGGAATCCATGCAATTTTTCGGGTTAATTCAACGCTATAGGAATTTCCTTTTTTGGCGGCGTAGGATTGGCCGCAAAAAAGCGCAAGAAGCGCAAAAAACATAACTGCCAAGCTCACTGCATATAACCGCAGAGGCGCAGAGTACGCAGAGAGCGGAAATATAAAACAATATTCTTCCTGTCAGATACGGTTGAATTGTGTCGCTTCGCTCCACTCTGCGTCCTCTGCGCCTCTGCGGTAAATCCGGGAAAGTCCGCCCGCCCGCCAACCAGCCGGCGGGTCCCCGCCAATACAACCCGGCGGGCGCAGCGCCTCCGGTGGAAAGGGCGTTAATTTATCTCTACGAGCTTATATTTTCTTGTTCCCAGGCCTATTTTTTCCGCATATTCCAGGCAGCGTTCGCCCGAGATCCCGGTTTCGTGCTTGAAAGCGTCGTCGAGTCCGGCCGCCTTGTTTACGAGGTCGGAACTGGCCTGGTCAAGCGCCACGGGGTCGTTGGAGGCGAGTATGCCCACGTCTCCGATGAACGGTTTGGGCGCGCCGGAGCGGCAGTCACAGGCGGCCGAGATGTTCATCAGCAGATTTATATAGGTCATTTTGCGTCCCGCGCTGACGCCTTTGGCGTATTCCGCCAGCTTTTCCTGGAATATCGGCCCGCCCGTGGAGTGCGAGGCGGATTCTATAGCCTTGTATGGGCAGATCTCCCCGCATTTCCCGCAGCCGGTGCATTTGCTTTCGTCAACGGTAAAATCCTCCCTTATGGCCCCGGCCGGGCATTCCGTCCTGCACAGGCCGCAGCGCACGCACGTGGAGTTGCGTATGCGCGGGAACATCCCGGAATGCTGCGCTTTTTTTCCGGAAGGGGCGCCGAATCCCATGGCGAGATTCTTTATGGCTCCGCCGAAGCCGGCGCCGCTGTGGCCCTTAAAGTGGGAGATGACCAGAAACGAACCGTAGTTGTCCATCCGCTTCCCTATTACTACCTGCCGGAAATATTTTCCGACGAAAGGCAGGGTTTTTTCGCCCTCCGAATCGAGTATATCAATAGGCGCGTAATTCCAGCCGTGCGCCTTCGCGGTAGCCAGGTGGCTTTTGGTGTTGCCGCGGGCGCCGCCGTAGAGGGTGTTGGTCTCCACAAAAGCGCCTTTCAGCTCTTTTACCAGGCTTTTCAGCAGGTCCGGCGGGATAAAATTTTCGTTCCCTTTCTCTCCGAAATGCGTTTTGACTCCAAGTTTTCCCGAAGGCTTGAAGCCCAGCTTCTGGTAGGCGGCCTTTAATTTGGCGGGGGAAATTTCTTTGGAGAAATAAACCGCCGGCGGGTTTGAGGGGGCCGCCTGTTCCTTCGCCCCGGCGAACCAGAACGCCTGGCATAAAGCCGCAAAAACCGCCGCGGTTAAAACATATTTTTTCATAGCCTCTCCCGTCATGATGCGTTACGGATTGCCCGCAAAAGTAAATTGTAACATAATTGGC
>JAHJSU010000245.1 GCA_018829985.1 Elusimicrobiota bacterium
ACACGAAAGAAATCAGACAACAAACCGTTTGATCCATAAACTTTCTTTGTGCCTTGGTGTCTTAGTGGCTGAGTAATTACTAAAAATCAGCGTTATCAGCGTTCTATATTCTATTCCGCCATCTCATAGCGACCTGAGTAATTACTAAATTAACATGAATAAAAACCGCTCCCTTGTTTCAAAAGAACCCGAACTGGGCCGGGAAATAAAACGGCTCAGGAAAAACCTGTTCGAAAAAGAGAAGCAGCTTTTTTCGAAACTGGACGATCTTGTATCCATACGGACCGCCATAAAAGATTTCTACGCCAAAGTGTACCTGCCGCGGCTCGGTGATTACATGACGGCGCTCGAAGAGGTGAAATCCCGGGTCATAGGCTTTCCGCCCAAGGCGGACGGCCATAAGGACGCCCTGAAACCCGATAAAGACGCCGAAGAAGAGCTTTCCGCGGAAGTTAAGAAAGAAATAAAGAACATATACCGCAAGCTGGCCCGTCTCTATCACCCGGACCGCCCGCATGATAAGGAAGAACAGGAATTCCTGACCGAACGCATGGCCGCCATCAACGAGGCTTTCCGGACATCGGACCTGGAAAGCCTTAAAAGGTATCTTAAAAGGGCGGACGCCGAGATCGGCCTTAACCTGTCTTCCCCTGAACGCATCAAATGCCTGGAAATGGAATTACATATTGTAGAATCTATGGACCGGCTGTACGGCGCTAAAGTGGCGGACCTGAAAAAGAACGAGCTGTACAAACTTATGAAAAAGGACCCCGCCAGGCGGGACGAGGTGTTCAAAGGCCTGGAGGAAAGATTCAAGTTCGATATAGGCGTTTACAAAAAAATACTCAAGAAGCTCTCCGACCGGGCAAAAGGAGCCCTTGACAGGTAAACCCCGTTAGAGGCGAACTCTCAGTGTAGTGAGTCCAACGCTTCTTTTACATTTGTTTTGTAGTCGCAGAGCTTGCTCTGCCTGTAGCGGGCGGATTTATCCGCCAGAAAAGGGTGGAGCGAAGCGACACAATTTCCGCCAAATATTCCGGCGGACCCGCCGTGCTGGTTGGCGGGCGGTGAACAGGTCGCATAAATGCGACCGCTACAGGGAAAAGAGGCAAAGCAAGCTTTGCCACTACAAGGCTATGCCAGCGCCGTATCAGCAACTATGGCCATTCCGCCTGAGGCGGACCCGCCGGACTGTTTGGCGGGCAAACGGCCAGGAGCAAATGATGGGTCTACCGAATATGGCCCAGGCAATAAAAACAGGATCTCCGGCGTTTACATAAAAAGCATGACCGACAATACCATGAAAAAACTTACGATATTCTCACCGCTCCTATTCGTCTTTTTTTCAATCCTGCCGCTGGCGGCCCAGGAAAAGCCGCTGGAACTTTCGTGGGCCGACTGCGTCCGGCAGGCATTGGCCAATAACCCAAGCCTGAATGCCAGGAAGCTGGCCATAGAACAGAATAAATATCTCTATCTGGCCGGCCACAACGCTTATCTGCCCAAAATAAATATTTCACATACGCTCAGCAGGAGCGGGAGCGTCTCTTCATCTCCGTCCAATAGGTTCAGTTTCGGCCTTTCGGCTTCCGAACCCATCTTTAACCTTGGTGCCATGTCCTCCATAAGGACTTCAAAGCTGAGCTATGAACGGACCTTCTCCGACTACCGGATCGAATCGGCACGCCTGCGGCAAAGCCTCTATTCGGCTTTCATGAGCCTTATAGTGGTCCAGGAGCAGGTTAAGGTGAACAAAAAGATCCTTGACCTCCGTGAGCAGAACGCAAAACTCATCGGGCTCAAATACGAGAGCGGAAGGGAGTCCCGGGGCAACATGATGTACGCCTCCGCGCTTTATGAACTGTCCAAATCGGACATGCAGAAGTCGCAGCGCTCCCTGGACATGGCGCGCCGCACGCTCTTAAAGAATATGGGGCTCTCCTACTACCCCCCCGTTGCCGCCAAAGGCGAGCTGACGGTCCCGGAGTATAAACTTAAAGCCGAAGAGTTGAAAACGAACCTTGAAAATATCCCCCAGGTCGTATCGCAGAAAACGAACATAGAGGTATACAAAGAAAGACTGTTCTCCATCAAGACCGACATGTATCCGACGCTTAGCGCCAGCCAGTCCCTGAGCTGGAGCGGCGCAAGCGAATTCCCCGGCAATAAAAGCTGGTCCATGGGACTTTCCTTAAGCCTGCCTCTTTTTTCCGGCGGCCTCACCTATTATCCCAACAGCGTCAACGCGGCCAGGCTGGCGCTCAAAAGCGCGGAAGAGTCCCTCAGGTCCCTGAAAATTTCGCTGGAGAACGACATCATGAGCGCCTACGGCGATTTTCTGAATTCGCGCGACACCGCGACAGCGAACGTCAACATGCTAAACGCGAACGAGGAGCGGTACAAGGAATCACAGATAAAGTACATGGCCGGCCGGATAAGTTTTCTGGACCTGGCGAACATTGAGCAGAGCATGGTGGACGCGCAGCAAAATCACCTGCAGTACCTCAAGGCAGCGAACACCAGGAAATCCGCCCTGGAAAATCTTCTGGGCGTGGGATTGGAGGAATAAAACAGGGTATAGGGTAGAGGGGTTAGGGTAGAGGGCGCAGAAATAAGGAACTCCTTACCCTAAGCACTCAGCTAACCGGAGAAAAATTATGAAGAAAATTTTAATAATAGTTATAGTGCTGGCCGCCGTATCCGGAGGCTGGTATTATTTCAAGAACGGGAAAAAGACCGGCGAAGTAAGCTACGTCAGGGTCAAAGCCTTCGCAAAAGACATTTCGGAGTTCGTGGAGACCACCGGCGAGGTGATCCCCCTGAACCGCGTGGAGATACAGCCCCCCTCGAGCGGCAGGATAGAACAGATAGTGGTGGACGAAGGCGACAAGATAAAGGCCGGGGAGATAATGGCCCTGATGAGTTCCACTGACCGCGTGGCGATCCTTGACGCGGCCCGCGCCATGGGCGACGACCAGTACAGGACCTGGAAAGACTCGTACAAACCGATAAAGATAATTTCCCCTCTGGACGGCACGATAATACTGAAAGACGTGGTGGAAGGCCAGACCGTCGGCCAGGCCACGGTGCTTTTCGCCATCTCCGATAAACTGATATTAAGCGCCAACGTGGACGAATCGGACGTAGGGAAAGTGCGCGAAGGACAGGCCGCTTCGATAGTCCTGGACGCCTACCCGGACAATCCTGTCAAAGGCAAAGTGTTCCAGATCCTGGACGAAGGCAAGAACCAGAGCAATGTTATCACCTATAAGGTCAAGATACGGCCGGCGCGGGTTCCCCCGTTCTTCAAATCGCAGATGACCGCCAACATAAAGATAGAAGTGGCCAGAAAACGGAACGCCCTGCTTATTCCCTCGGCAGCCGTCGCCATAGACCCCTTGGGCGGCACCGCCGTCATAACGGAAATAACGGACAAGAAACCTGTTTATCAGACGATAGAGACCGGCCTGGACCAGGGTGATATGGTGGAAGTGACCAAAGGTCTCAAAGAGGGCGACACAGTGATGTTTGCGGGCGAAAATTATATGCCGCAGCAGGCCTCGGACAGCGGGAGCAACCCGCTGATGCCCAAACGGCCCAAGATGCCCAGAGGCGCGCGCCGGGCGATGCATTAACAGCAGGGGTTAGAGGCGAGGGGCGAGGGAAAGTTCACAGAAATAAGGAACTCATTCCCTAACCCCTATCCGCTAATCTCTATTCCCTGACCTAACATTATGATTGAAATCAAAGGGATAAAAAAAGTATACCGGATGGGCGGCGAAGACCTTGAAGTGCTCAAGGGCGTGGACTTGTCCGTGAAAGAGGGTGAGTTCGTGGCCATTATGGGGCCTTCCGGCTCCGGCAAATCCACCCTGATGCATATCCTGGGCCTTCTTGACAGGCCAAGCATTGGCTCCTACAAGCTTTTCGGCAGGGAAATATCGAAACTGGACGATGTGGAGCTATCGTATTTAAGGGCCCGAATACTGGGGTTCGTTTTCCAGCAGTTCAACCTGCTGCCCAGGATAACGGCGGCGGAGAACGTGGCGTTGCCGCAGATATACCTGGGCGAGAAAGCCCGCCCCGCCCAAGCCGTGAAATACCTCGGCCAGGTGGGCCTGGCCGACCGCATGGACCATCGTCCCAACCAGCTTTCAGGCGGCCAGCAGCAGCGCGTGGCCATAGCCCGCTCACTGGTCAATAATCCAAAGATAATCTTCGCCGATGAGCCCACCGGCAACCTCGCTTCGGTCCAGTCCACGGAAATAATGGGGATCTTCAAGAAACTGAACGAGCAGGGCATAACGGTGATCATCGTCACGCACGAAGCGGATATTGCGGCCTGGGCTAAACGCGTCATAAAACTGAAAGACGGGCTCATCGTTGAAGACACGGCAAAGCCGGCGGCGGGGGAGAAGAGCCATGAAACGGCCCACCTTAAGATCCCGAAATCTTTTTTCCTCAGCCGGCGGGAGATCGCGGAGAACATGGGCTCTTCCATAAATTCCATAATCAGCAATAAAACCCGTTCCCTTTTGACCATGCTGGGCATCATTATAGGAGTGGGGGCCCTTATAGCCATGCTGGCCGTGGGCACCGGCGCGCAGAAAGCCATAGAGAAGCAGATGTCCTCTCTCGGCACCAACCTGCTGGCGGTTATGCCCGGTAATATTTCCCACGGCGGCATGTCTTTCGGCAGAGGCGCCGTCAGCCGGCTGACGCTGGAGGACGCCGCCGCTCTTCCCAGGTTCGTCGCGAATGTCACCAGGACCGACGCCAACGTGCAGGGCTCGGCCCAGCTGGTCTATGCCGCCCAGAACTACCGCAGCCGAGTAACCGGCGTGACGGCGGCTTATCCTTCAATGCGCGCCGCCAAGCCTTATTACGGCCGCTTCTTCTCCGAAGATGAGGACCTGCGGCTTAAAAAAGTGGCGCTGGTGGGCCAGACCGTGGCCACCCAGCTTTTCGGCACGGAGAACCCGGTCGGCAAGAACATGAAGATCAACCGGAAGAACTTCACCATTATAGGCGTGCTGCCCATGAAGGGCGCCGCCGGTTTTCGGGACCAGGACGATATGGTTATAGTGCCGCTGCGCACCGCCATGAAGATCCTGCTGGGCAAAAAGTACGTGGATTCCATCTGGGTGGAGGTCTCCGACTACAACCTTATGCCCGCCGTGCAGAAGGACATACAGGCCCTGATGCGCAAAAGACACAACGTCCCGGCGCACAAGGAGGACGACGTCTCTCTGATGAACATGGCCGACCTTCAGACCATGATGACCGACACCATAAAGACTTTCAGAACGCTGCTGGGCATCATAGCAGGCATCTCGCTTATAGTGGGCGGCATAGGCATCATGAACATCATGCTGGTCAGCGTCAGCGAGCGAACCAGGGAAATAGGCCTGAGAAAAGCTATAGGCGCCACCCGCAGAGCGGTTCTGCTGCAGTTCCTGATAGAAGCCGTTATCCTTTCCGTAATAGGCGGCCTGCTCGGCATACTCGTCGGGGCAGGCTCCTCGCTGCTGCTTTCCAGGATTTCCGGCTGGGCGGTATACGTTTCCCCCTTCTCGGTGGCGCTGGCCTTCGGCTTCTCCGCCACGGTTGGCGTGGTCTTCGGCTTCTGGCCGGCTAAAAAGGCCTCGCAGCTCTCCCCCATAGACGCGCTCCGGTACGAATAAGCGTAACCACTCAGGTTGCCAGGTTCACGGTTATCAGGTTCACAGTTCACGGTTCAGGGTTAAACCGCTGAACCTTAAACCTTGAACCCTGAACCTTGAACCAGTAGTTACGATTCAGTTAAAATTTCTTTTTAAGAGTTATCCTCTGGGCGTCGCCCAGTTCGCCGAATGGGGTTACGGAATAGTCGATTTGCGTGTTCCAGAAATTTATTCCCGTACCGACACTGAAACCTATATTTTTAGAGCCTATAGTGTTATTGTTCATCATGCAGCCGCTCCTCAAAGCGAAGCCGGGTATAAAGCTGTATTCCGTGCCGAAACTGACATTGGTCTGCCTGTCATACACGAGCCTCTTAAGGTCAAAAGCCATGTTCAGCCCGGGAACTATACTGAAAAGCATCCCGGCCGAGAAAGTTAAAGGCAAAGGGTCCTTCTGGTTTATATATTTCATGGGCGTGCCCAGATTCTGAACCGACAAGCCGACAGATACCGGTAAATTAGCAAGCCCCCTGGTTATCCCCAAATCCACAGCCATGGCGCGAGCCTTCTCACCGGCTACGGAGCTTTCAATATATTTGACGCCCATGCCCACATGGGACCTGCCTATGGTTTTTGCCAGCGCCACTCCCACGGACTGATCATAAGAGCTGAAATTTCCGGATACGCTCCTGTCCGCGTTCCTAGACTCTATGCTGCCGTTGGTAAGCCTGGTCAGTCCAAGGCCCACTATCCACAGGCTGTCTACTGTATTCTGTCTACTGTCTACTTTTATCGGCATGCCGATACCTATAAAATCATGCTTGGAATCCATAAGCCAGTTGGTATGGCTAAAGGCTAATTCCACCCCTTTTGTGGAAGCCAGTCCGGCGGGGTTGTAGCTGATTGCATTCACGCCAGCGGCCGCCGCAGTATAGGCCGAACCCATGGAAACCGCCCTGGCGTCCGTGTCTATCTTCAAAAACTCCGCCCCGGATTCCAGCGCGTCGGTTATCTTGATCGTCGGCGTAAAGATAAATATCAGCGCAAGAAGTAAAAACCAGGGTCTGCTCAGAAAATAGATCAGCCCGTTCAATTTATCCGGCCTATGGTTATCCGGTTTCATAAATCCTCCAGAGCGCACTTCCCCCTTTTCAGAAAGGGGGACCGAGGGGGATTTTATAATTCTCCCCCGCCCCCTCTTTATGTAGTCGCAGGCTTTAGCCTGCGCATCAAACGCAAGCTTCCGCCTGAGGCGCTGCGCCCGCCGGGTTGTATTGGCGGGGATCCGCCGGGGTGCCTGCCCGCCGTGTTGTTTGGCGGGTTTGGCGGAAAAGCTTGCGG